>JBBDVZ010000300.1:0-20204 GCA_040903115.1 Planctomycetaceae bacterium | reverse complement strand
GATTGCAGCCGAGCGGGAATCAGGCCGATGGCTTGCATGGAATCCGTTCCTGTATGAAGGCGCGCTCAGAAGCCCGGCTTTTTCAAAAAGCCGGGCTTCTTTGGCGTGTCCGTGGCAGTGACGCCGGCTTCGGTCCGTAAAAGATTCTGTTGACCAAAACGCGGGAACGCACGTTCTTGATCGGGGGGAGCACTGGCGAGACGCCAGTGGCACCCAGCGAGACGCCAGTGGCACCCAGCCAGTGGCACGCAGCTTGTCGTACCCAGCGACGTACACCCGCGTCGCGGGTTATTTAGCACATCGCAAAATGGCTGTCAAAGTGGGATTGGCAGAGCAGCCGCGCCGTCGCGACGAAGCAGTCTTTGGCGATGGCAAATCCACCCGGCATGTTGGCGGCCGCTCTCCAGCTCAGGAAAGCAGTTCGTCGACCACGCTGCCCGTGGGAACGAGGCGGTGCGGTCGGGCGAGCGAGTCGTGAAGCTCCTGGTCGGGGCGAATTCCCAGCGCGTGGTAGAGCGTCGATATGATGTCGCCGGGCACAAGCGCATCGCTTTTGGGAAAGCCGCCGATTTTGTCGCTCGACCCGTAGATCAACCCAGGTTTGAACCCGCCCCCCACCAGCATCAGGCTGTAGCAGTAGTTCCAGTGATCGCGACCGGCAGCCGCGTTCACCTTCGGCGAGCGTCCGAAGTCGCCCATCACCGCCACCAGCGTTCGCTCGAGCATGCCACGCTGAGAGAGGTCGGAAATCAGGCTCGCGCAAGCCGCGTCGAACTGTGGCAATAGCGGGTCGCGCAGCCGCTTGAAGTTGCTGCCATGCGTGTCCCAGGTCGCGTTGGCATCGGGCGCCCAGGAAAGTGTGACCAATCGGGTGCCTGCTTCAATGAGCCGTCGGGCCAGCAACGTGCTCTGACCGTAACGGTTTCGCCCGTAGCTGTCGCGGACTGCCGCGGGCTCGTCCTGCAAGCGGAACGCGCGCTGCGTCGCTTCCGAAGTCAGCAAGTCGAGCGCCAACTGTTGAAAGCCGCTCATCTCGTCAGCGGGCGATCGGCTCGCATGCGCGGCCAGGCGATGATCGAACGCAGCCAGCAAGCCGCGGCGGGCCGAGAGCCGGCGCTCGGGAACGTCCGACATCGGCGTCAACTCTGTGATCGCGAAGTCGGGTGCATTCGGGTCGTGCAGCACGAACAGCGGATCGCGCGATTGCCCGAGAAATCCGCCGAAGAAGCCCGGCTGCGGCGGGCCGCCCGCGCCTTCGGCTGTGATGTAGGGAAGATGCACGAACGGCACGATCCTCTGCGTCGGCGGGCGCAACATCGCGAGCACCGAACCCAGCGCGGGATTGTCCGTCGGCTTTGCGCCGCCGCCCTGTTCGCCTCGGTCGTGTCCGGTCAATGCCGCATAAACGGCCGCCGCGTGCGAATTGTTGACGCTGTGATGCATGGAGCGCACGACGGTCGCGTGATGCACCTGCGTCGCGAGGCGCGGCAGCATGTCACTCATGTGGTAGCCGGGCAGCGACGTGGCGATCGGCTGGAACTCGCCGCGAATTTCGGCGGGCTGGTCGGGCTTCATGTCCCACATGTCGATATGACTGGGACCGCCGTTGAGGAAGATGACGATGCACGAATCGGCATGCGGCGCGAGACCCGTTTGGGCGGCGGAAGCGCGCGACGCGAAGAACCGCGGCAACGACAACCCGGCGAGCCCAAATCCGCCGACTTGCAGCAGTCGCCGGCGCGAAAGCGTGCCTGGTTTTGACATCCTCGTGCTCCGGGTAGAGGCAATGAGATCCGTCTCCGTTGCTCGAACGCACTCATGGTATGATGACGCCGCGGGAAGCGAGAGACAAGGGGAGGGGGGTGAGGAAGTCGGAAATCCGAAGCACGAATGACGAAGGAAATCCGAAGCACGAAATCCGAATGAGGAAACTCTGTGAAGTGGTCTAGTGCTTCGTGCTTTGGACCTTCTTTCGACATTCGTGCTTCGTGCTTCACTCTTCGCTGGGGGGCTTAAGCAGCGCAATGTGCACTTCGCGCACTCGGCCGGCGCGCTCGGTGGTCAATGAAAACGCGTCGTGTGATGCGATCAGTGCGCTGAACTCACGGCTCGATGCGAACGGCTTGCCGTCGACCGAGTAGATGCGGTCGGCTGGTCGCAGGCCGGCGTGATCGGCGGGCGAGCCGGGATCGACTCGGGTCACAATGACACTGGTCGGTTCCGCGGGATCGTAATGCCACGACATGCCGATTGACCGCGGACGGCCGTTGAGTCGCACTGTCGCTTCCACCGGCGATTCCGAACCCTCGCGCTCAACGACAATGGCCACCGGGCTCGGAGCGGCCAACACAATCGAGCGAAAATCGTCTGCGCCATCGGTGCGATAATCGCCGAACTTGACGATCCGATCGCCGACTTTCAGGCCGGCAGCGGCGGCTGGCGAGCCCGGATCGACGCGGTCGAGGCGAATTTCGCCCTTTATAGCCAACTTCGCGTCCCACGAGACGCCGAGCCTCGTCGGCTCTGGCGCGAGTGGTCTGTCGGCCTGCTGGTGATGGAACTGCGTTTCCTGCATCGACTCGCTACGAAAGCGTGGAAGCTCCGGCATCTCGGCCGCAGTGTAGACCGTCCGAAACAGCAGGCGGATGATTGACGCCATTCCCTCGCGGTTGATCTTATCGACGTCATCCGTGGGCCGGTGATAGTCCTCGTGCTTGCCGGAATGCAACATGAGAAACGGGATGCGCCGCTCGTAAAACGGATAATGGTCGCTCTCGCGAATCGTCGTCCAATTAAAATCGAGCGTCAGATTCATGTCGCGGTTCTGCTCGCAAAGCAGCCGCCTTAAACCCGCCGCCGTCCGCACGCCGGAAACCTCAAGGCGCTGGTCGCGCAGGCGGCCGATCATGTCCATGTTGAAGACCATGCGGAGCTGCGACAAAGGCACCGTCGGCGCCGCAACCCAGTGCTCCGACCCGAGCAGGCCTCTCTCCTCGGCGTCCCAGAAAACAAACACGATCGAGCGCGACGGCGGCGCGGGAAGCGACGTGAAAGCCTCGATCAGCTCCAGCAGCCCGGACGTGCCGCTGGCGTTGTCGTCGGCTCCGTTATGAATGTAGCCGGTTGGACCCAGGCTGTTCGTCGCGTTGCCATAGCCGACGTGATCGTAATGCGCGCCCACGAGGAGATACTCTTGCTTCTTGCCGGCATCGCTGCCGGGGAGCACGACGAGAATGTTGCGATAGCCGTTGCCGAAGTGCTGCGCGTACGAGCCATCATCGCCACCGGGCCGCACCGGCAGTTTGCGCAGTTGCTCGATGATGAAGGTCGCCGCCGCGATTCCACCGCGGCTGCCGGATTCGCGCCCCTCAAACGTATCGCTGGCCAGCACGTTGACCGTCTTTTGCAGGTCCGAGCCGCGGATTCGGCCGAGTGCCGCGTCGAAAGAGAGCGCATCGGCAGCCGTCGCATTCCCAATCGGCCAAAGCCAAAGCGAGACCACAACGGCGGCGGCAAACGGCAATTTGAATTGAGCGAAAACTCGGTGAATCATGGTGAAATCATATCTCATAAAACGCGGACTGAGCCGCGGGGTTTATACCCGCGGTTTAAGACCGGCGGGATGAACCCGCCGGCTCGTTTCGCCGACCCGCCGGGAAATCGATCAGACACTTCAACACGCCGTCCCGCCGATCGCGGAACAGTTCAAACGCCTCTTGAATCTTCTCTAACGGAAAGCGATGCGTGATGATCTGCGAAACGTCGATGCGACCCTCGCCGATCCAGCGCATCGCCAGCGGAAAGTCGCGGCGAAAGTCCGGATTGACGCTCGTGTAAACGGTGATGTTCTTGAAAAACAATTGCCGCCACTTGATGCCGTCGATTGTTTCCGGGGGCACGCCGAACGAGAGAATCTTTCCGCTATGCCGGCAAAGGTCGATGCAGAGATTCATTTGCTGATGCTCGTGGCCGACGACTTCGATGACAATGTCGGCGAGCTCGCCGCGGGTGATGTCCATGACAGCCGCGACGGGATTGTCGGCCTTATTGCAAACGACGGCGCTGGCTCCCGTTTGGGGGCTGACGGCCAATCGGCTCTCCAGCGGATCAATGGCGATGATCTCTCGCGCGCCGAGGTTGTGTAATGCGAGATTGAAAAGTTGTCCCATCGGACCTTGGCCGACCACGGCCACCACCTGGTCGAGGACCGGGGGTAGCTTTTTCAGTGCGTAAATGACGGTGCCCAACGGTTGAGCCATCAACGCCTGTTCTTCCGGGACGCGCGTGTCGAGCTGAATGGCTCGCTCCTCACTGAGGGCATACCGTTCGAACAGCCCCTGCTGCGCGACCGGAACGGCAAGCACGCGCGCACCGGGTTGAAACCGCGACCCCGACGTCGCGACGACCGTGCCAATCATCTCGTGCAACGAGTGCCCGACGCCGGGCGGATAAAACACGTCACTGTGCATGAAGAACGGGACGTCCGATCCGCACAGGCAACCCAATTGAGGCTCGAAGATGATTTCGCCCGGGCCGCCGGCCCGATCGGCCAAGCGCGGTTCCGGCACATCGACCAATTCAATCCGCCCCGGCGCGGTGATGTTACCCGCTAGCAATCGAAGCTCCTTTTGCAATGATTCGTCGTTAATTTCGCGAATCGCGCGACGCGGGGACGCGGGGAAGGGGAGACGCGGGGAATCACGCTTGCATCTTTTCCCCGCGTCCCCGCGTCCCCGCGTCTCCGCGTCCCCGCGTCTCGTCCAACTTCACACTCCGCATTCCGCGCTCCGAGTTCCGCACTTTCCTCCCCCCGAGTTTCCCGTTTTTCCGTTCGCTCGCAAGTCACACCGGTTCCAATCCGGGGGATCAATTGCCGTAATCTGCTGGCCGGTCGGCTTTTACTGCTCCCGGCGGGGGCGACTGGCCTTGCCGCGTTTTCGCTCCGTGCGATACAACACGCCGCCGATCGGTCGGCAGAATGCCCGTCTTCCGTCTCGTCCAAACCCAAGCACATTTGGCAGGAAGCCATGCGACTTTCGCTGTCTCGTTCCGCGATTGCTCCGCTTTTTCGTCCCGCTGTTTCGACTGCTCGAACGGGGAAGGCCGTGTCGGCGATATTCGTGCGTCGCCTCAGCGGGTGGCTTGCGACTCGTAACGCGCACTTGATGCTGTGCGGCGGCTTGAGCGGAATCTATTTGCTGACGTTCTGTCAACGGTTCTGGTCCGCTTTCGGCACGTCGTTGCCGATGGTGACCGGCGTGGCTCTGGCAATCGGAATTGGCTGCCAGGCCGCCATTCTTCGCGGCTCGCGTCTCCGCGCTGGTTTCGCCGGTGACGCCGCAGCTTGGGGGATGGCTCATTTGGCCCTCGCCGCATGGGTGCTCGCCTACGGCGGCTTGACAGCAGGCGCGATGCGAGTGGCCGAACTCATCTCGACTGAAGCGCTGGCATCTCGGGCGATTGGCGTTTCGTTTTCATGTGCAGTGGCCGCGGTGTTGCTCGCGCTGCCAACGTACCTTATTGCGCGCTTGCCATTTTTGCGTCCCAGCGGGACGGAGGCGGAGGCGTCGCCCTCGACGAATTTACGGAACTACGTGTTGGGGCTGGCGGGCGGGCTGCTGTTGGCTACGACTATCGGCGCTTCCAGTATCGGCGTGCGCAACAGCGGACTGATCGCCGCGGTCATCAGCTCCGCTCTTTTTCTCACCAGCCTGGTGAAGCGACGCGTGCCGAAAACGGTGGAAGCGACAACCGCCATTGCCACGAAACGGCTGGCGACAAGCGATCGGGCGGCGACGGCGTGGATTGTTGTTTCAACTGCCGCCTTCGGCGGGCTCGCCGCGATCGCCGGCAGGATGCTGCATCAATTGACGCCGCTAGCCGGTTATCTCGTTTACAGCGAGTGGGCCGCATTGATGCTGGGAATCGCGATCGGTTGCCGGCGCACCAAGTCGACGGAATGCACAACGCGGCAACGGATCGGATCATGCAGCGCTGCCTGCCTGTTGTTAGCTGCAGCGGCCGTCGTGTTATTGGCCTGCGACCGGCTGTTGATCGACCTGATGCTGGCGATCAACTCGCGCGTGTCGATCGTGTGGTTGTCGATGGCAATGCGATGCGGCCTGGGAGCGTTGTTCTTTCTTCCCATCGGCCTGGCGTGGGGCCGAGTGGGGAGGAGCGATCAGCCATCAGCCATCAGCGATCAGCTTTCAGAAGCCGGCGAACCAAACTCCCCTCCCTCTCAGGGAGAGGCAGGGGGAGGGTGGAAGCGTCGAGCGCTTCAGTGGTTGACGATTCGTCTCAAGAGTGCCAGCCACACGACAAGTGACGCATTATCCGCGATCGTACCCCCCACCCTAACCCTCCCCGCTCGGCTGAGCTCGCCGCAGGCCCGCAAGGGGGGAGGGGAACTCGCGGTGAGCGCGCAAGGTGGAATTGTTGGCGTTGGCGGCAATCCCTGGCCGCTGGCGTTTGCTGTCGGTTACTTGTTGACGCGCACGGTGGGCTTTCCGAATTTTGATTTGCCGTTGTTGTTGATCGGCACGAGTTGGCTTTTGGCTGTGATGGCGATCATCGGCTGGCTGGCGACGCGAACGTTTCCTCGTCACGTGGTGGCGCGCACCGCGGTGATTGTCGCGGGTTGTCTCCTTGCCTCGGCCGGCCTCGTTCGCGATTTCGGTGCCGGCGATCGGGCGGCAAAATTGCTTTTCGCGACAAATGTCTTCTTAGCGAAACAGCAGGGGCTCGAAACGAAGTTTCTGCCCGTGCTGGATGACGGGCGCCTGCTCGCGAGCCGCGCCGGCGACCGTGGCACGTACACCGTTTGGAAGTATCGCGGCGCCCAACTGCAGATTCGCGAAAGCGGCATTCCGAAAGCGGTCATCACCACGCGCTCCGGCATTTGTCCCGAGTACTCGCCGGAAAAGATGCACACGGTGTTGCCTCTCGTTTTGCACGATAAGCCGCGCAACGTGTTGCTGCTGGGTCTCGGCGGGGGCGACGGGCTTGCCACCTGCATCGCGTTCCCGGTGCCGTCCATCACCTGTGTCGAAGACGACGGCGGGTTGCTCGACGTGCTGCGGAATGTCGTCTGGCCGAGCTGCGATATCGATCCGCTGGCCGACAATCGCGTACGACTTTTGAAGCTCGATCCGGCACTGGCTGTTGCCGATCGACAGGGATCGTACGACGTCATCATCTCTCGCCCCGACCAGCCGGCATTGTGGCAGGCGGCTCCGTATTTCACGTGGGAGTTTTATCGCCGTGCCGCCGGGCTGCTTGCCGACGATGGAATTTTCTGCCAGCGATTTCAACAGGTGGATTTCGGACCGGGTCCGCTGCGGACTCTCGCGCACACGATGCAAAAGGCATTCTCGCACGTTGCCGCCATTGAGACCGGCCCCGGCGAGCTGGTGCTGCTGGCGACAAATTCGCCGCAGGGAGTCGTCCACGCGGGACTTAAAGATCGGCTACAGCGGCCACACGTGCGGGAGGCTTTGGCGCAGCTTGGGTGGGACTGGACCGTCCCGCTGAACCTCACCACGCTCAGCCACGAGTCGCTTGCGCGATTCGCCGACGAGGGGCCGGCGTCGACCAACACGGCCGACAACGCGCTCTTCACGTTCCGTTTGCCGCAAGAGGTGATGCGATGGGGTGATAAACTGCGCGAGCAGCGCGACAGCACCATCCAGCACGCGACGCCGCTGTTGGCGTGGCCCGGCCTCGATGACAGCGACCCCGAAATTTTGTGGCGCCTCGCGGAACTTGCGGGCCGCCAACGGCTGATGACCGCCTTCCCCGACCAGAAATTCGCCTACCGCAAGACACTGCGGGAGCAGATGGCCAAGTCAAAAGAGTCGTTGGGCCTGCAACTCTCGCAGCAGCTCAAGGGAGAAACTGTTCACCCGCAAGACAAGCAGCGGATGCAGTATCTCGAGGCGCTCGGCGAGGCGGCGAAAAGTCCCGAGCCTAGCCTCGAAAGCATCGATCGTGTCGCCAAGTTCGTCGAGCCCTTCGATCCGCTGCTGAGTTACTTTGCGCACCATGAAGTCGCGGAGCTGCTCACGCGCGCGGCTGTCCGCGATCCCAATAGCGAACTGCAACATCGTCTTTACCTGGCCTACTTCACCGACAACCGCGATCAATCGGTTCGCAACCTGGCTTCGGCGCTCGACCTGCTGGTGGAACATCCCGAAGCCGTCGCCGATCCGCAGGATCGGTTCGACCAGCTCAACGGGCTGTTGCAGATGCTGAAGAGCCGCTGGGAACAGCGCGGCGTCGCGACGCCCAAGAGCGTGCAATTTGCCCTCAACGACGTCGACAAGTCGGTCACTGCGGTGGAACGGTCGTTCGCTGCCATGGACGAGCTCTCGACAGAGCTGGGGCAGCCTGTCAGCGACTGGACGACGCGCCGTGAGTTCCTCGAGACGGTCCTCGTGCGTCCGTTGCGCTCGTATCGACACAGGCTGCTGCCGATTCATCTCAAGCAGCAGCAGCGCACGGAAGAGTTGATCGGGAAAGACCGCGCCGACGAGAATCGCACGTTGGGCAACTGAATTCTACGAAGTCAGTAATTCCGGTTCGGCAAGTGGTGTGCGAGATTTCAGTTACAAGAGGCGACATTTCGATCTTTTTATGCGTCCGTGTTGTAGTTAAGCAACCGGGCGGATACATAGGTTTTGCTTCGCTCAAAATACTTCCGCAGTTCGGGTATGCTCTCAAAGTGCCGCAACTCCAGTATGGGGTCGATAATCGACTTCGGCCCCAGTGCGTACTTCATTTCGTTTTCGCTTGGCTTGCGATTCAAGACGCCTACGCTGGTGTTGCACAGGTGATCAGCCACTTCCATTACCGAGCGATTATCGACAACGTCCTTCGGAAAACCACCGTGCGGAAGATCATGAGCCCAAAGAAAATTCTTGTTAAGTGCGGATCCACCCCACATATCCATTCGAGCAAGTTTCGCGATGATTAGGTACGCGATCAGCTCTCGTAGTGGAATTCTGGGTTCGCCATCCTCGTATGCCAACCTCGCCTGCTCACATGCAGCAAGGATGTCTTCGGCAGAAGACGGGAAAATTCTGTAAACCGACACATCCCTCCGAACGATGTCCCTAAAGCGGTTAAACGGACGCGTCTGGACCTTTTGCACAAAGATCACCGGCCCGGGGTTCCGGCGGACATTTCCGACGGCCGTTGGCACGTCAAAACCGGCCTGCAAGTTGTAATGCTCGCGGAAGAATTGGCAGCCGTCCCAATTCGCATCGCCGTGAAGTGCATTTTCCACGTCCGCGAGCCATTCCAATAGGTAGGCTGCGATACTCCGCGCAGGGAGGTAGAGATGAAGATGTGGAAGAGGCATGTCGTGGCTTCCACATCGCCTAGGACAACAATTCGGGGCGGAGCACGGCAACCAGCTGGCGCGCTGGAACCTCGACTCGCAGCAAATCCTCGGTCGACATTCGCTCAATTGCAGTTAGTAACAACTGCCGAAGCGTTTGGTCGCCGTTTTTGTGTCGGACGACCGCGAGTACGTTGGCCACTTCGTCAAGTGGTTCATAGACGACTTGCTCGGATATGTTATTCTTCTTCGACCAATCCTTAACGATGTTGATGATTTGATGCGAGCGGACGCGCTTCCATTCGGATGCAAGGGCAGGATACTCGCTTGACAAAGCTTTCGGAAATTGAACGTACCACTGGTCCGATTCAATCGATTCGACAATCTCCGTCTTTTCTATTCCATGGTCTCTCAAGAAATCGCGAGCCATTCCTCTTTCGAAGTTTGGAGAAACCGGATCAATTCTAACCCACCCCTGATCAATGGGGAGCGGCTCGGAAGTCCCTATTCGGACCTCCCCGGTTTGCCTATGCAAATATCGGCCGCCAAGCGGCATATGCGCGACAAACGCAAACCAAACCGGTTTACGAAGTCGCTGAAATGGAACACTCAATCGAGGTACATCTTTTGGCGGCTCCGCAGGAATCGGGTTGGGCAACCAGATTGCATATGCATGCTTCGAGTTTGGTCCCGTCTTCAGTAGTCCCTGATTCTCCAATTCCTGCAGTACGTCTTTGAATTTCTCGAATCCGTAGAACGTTTGATCGTGCCCGACAACAGTGCGCACAATGCTCGCTGCAGAAGCTGCCGTCATGCTTCCCGATGGATCGTTCGAGCGAAAGTTCTTTGTAATGACGCCGTAGACAGCCTTGAGATATTCAGCGTTGTTCATGCCACAACTCCAAGTACAAAAAAGAAAGACTCCCCGTTTACGACGGGGAGTCTTGAATCTTGACTTTTGTGGCAAGAACTAGAATGCGGCTTTATTCGTGATTTCCCGCGTTTAGGGATGCTTGCGCGCCACCCCGTCGGGAAAACACCGCTCATCTAGGCTTCGCCCTGCGTGCCGAGGCTCGTACCCCTGACGCACGGAGAACTCTGCTACAGAGGATTATCGGCCCAATCCATTGAGTTGTCAAGCATTTAGGGAAGGAATTTTCCATCCAGAAAGATGTCGCCGTAACTGATTACCAACAAGGATGTTACGGCTGGTTACCTATGCAATCCAAGGCGACCTATCATACCAACATTGCGGACAAATCACAGTTTCAAATGCTTAATCGCTTCCGCTGGCGCCATCACGTAGCTGACGTAAAACGGGCCGAACTCCGCGTATTGGGCCGACGCGCGGTCGAAGCGCATCGTGTACACGATCTCTTTGATGTGCTCCGGGGCGCGGGCCCAGAGCGTCACGCCCCATTCCCAATCGTCGAAGCCGGTTGACGCAGTGATCAATTGGCTCACGCGGCCGGCGAACTTGATGCCCGAGGTCGCGTGCTCGGCCATCAACGCGCTGCGCATGCTGAACGGCTCGCTGTACCAGTTCGACGCCGGCTGTCGCATTTTGTTCATCGGGTAAAACGTCGTCACGGGCCACGCCGGAAAGTCGGGATAGAGCCGCTGCTTGTTCATCGCCGGCAAACGCTGGCTGTAGGCGTTCAGCTTGGCCGCGAACGCCGGGTCAGACGGATCGGTCCCCTCGTGCTTGAGCCGCTCGGCGTATTGTTCGGCCGTGGGAACGTATTCGGAGACTTCGCTGATCGAAACGAACGAGTAGCAGGGAACGAGCGCACCGCCCAACGCGGTCGACCGAATGGCCTGCTGAACGCCGTCGAGAACGAGCGGATCGGCGTCCATCAGCATCAGGCCCAGGTCGGCCTTGTGGCCGGAGACGACGGACGTTTGCATTCGCTGCGGAGCGCCCTCGCGAGCGGGATCGAGCAGTCGCGCCAACTGGGCGCGGCCCTCGCCCCGGGTGTTTTCGTCGAGCCGGCTCAAACAGTGCTGGTCGACCCGGTAGTATAAATGCAGGCAATGCCAGCCCTCCGACATGTTGCGCGTCGGTTCGGGTTGGTTGCCGGGTGCTAATGGAGGGCGGTTCACGCGATCTCTCTGGAAAAACAAAGCACGAAGCACGAATGTCGAAAGAAGCACGAAATCCGAATGTCTAAATGACGAACGAAGACGGCGTCGTCCTTCGTGCTTCAGTTCTCCATCTTAGGATAGTTCGGCACTTACCGATACCGTGCGGCGGCGGGTGGCTGGGGTCGAGCCGCCAAGGCTCGCCCCCAGGTGCGTGAATCTGGGGGCACGCTGGCGCGTGACCCCAGGCACCCCGCGTTCCCGTCATCACTTGCCTTGCTTGACGGAACGCAGCTCGATGCGCTTGTCGGCCCAGTCGAGCTTTGCCGCCACGGCCTGCGGGTATTCCCAGCCCGTCGCATCGTCCTGGTAGATGCGGACGTTCGATCTTTCGGCGGCCATGACGATTGCCTGGGGAACGTCAAGATAGCGCAAGACGTTCAGGAAAATCGGACCGAGACGGTGCGTTTTGTTGATGTGCCATAGGTCGAGCCGTTGAACCTTCGGCTCGAACAACGAGGCGTACAGCACGATGCCTGCCATCTCTCGTTCGCCTTGCATCCACAGGGGAACGTCGCGCACGCCGTCAACGGTTCGAAGTGCCTGAACTGCCCGCCGCACATCCCACACTCGCATGCCGTCGAGCGTTTGGCCGAGCAGCATGAACCGCCGCTCGATCTGTGTGCGTTTGCGCTCGTCGGCGTTCCACGCAGTTGGTCCGATGCCGCGCGGCGCGACGTACGCCATGCCCCACTTGTGAGAATCGTACATCTTGGCCTCTTGCGCGAAACCTTCTGGATTCGCGTCAGGGAGTTCGAGACCGGCAAATTCGCGCTCGAAACCAACCCTGATGGTGGCGACGAACTCATTCCAACCCTGCGCGTCCATGGCATTAAGCACCACGAGCTCGAGGTCGGCGGCTTTCAAATCGGCGCGATGTGCCAGATAGAGTCGCAAGCGGATGTGCTGCTGGCTGGTGAAATCGTACGCGCTGAGCTCGATCCCACCGTGTGCGGCGCGGAAGACCGGTTCGATGTCGAGCGGCGGAACTCCGTCGGGAGCTTCATCGGGCCAGCCGCGAAAGCATTTCGCTTTGAGGTCTGCCATCCAGCTTGCCCGTCGCCCGTCCCATTCGTCGCGGGAAGTGGGAACTTCCGGCGCGGCCGCCATCGGGGTGAATGTTTCGTGGATCGTCGTGTTCTGCTGATCCGCGGGCAAAACATTGAATACTTTTAACTGCTCGGGTTCCAACGGTTTGAGGACCGGCTCATCGACGGACGGGTCGTCTCCCTTCAAATACCGGTTGAACCAATGGTAGGCCGCAATGCGCAGCTCTTGCGTGTCCTTGTGCGGCCCTTCGGAAATTTGCAACCCGAGCTTGTCCTCGGCTTTGTGGAGCGCATAGATCCGTCGCGTTTTCTCATAAACTTCGATAACTCCGTCGAGCGGGAAGATGCTGTCTTTGTCGCTGTTCGAGATCAACAATGGCCGCGGCGCCACCAAAGCGGCAACCTGGGCGAAGTCCCACCGATATGTATTGACGGGAAACATGCAATCGCAGTGCCCTTCGACGCAGCCGTCGATCACGTGGTTTTTCAAATTGGTGATGCCGGCCACGGGAACGGCGACCTTGATGCGATCGTCGAGCGCGCCGAGCCACCAACTGTACGCGCCGCCCCCCGATCGGCCCGTCACGCCGAGGCGATCGCCATCGACCTCGCTGCGCGATTGCAGGTAGTCGAGCGCGCGAATGCAGTTCCAGGCTTCGACGCCGGCCGGCGTATAGCCTCGCGCGTTCCACCACCACATTTTCTCGCGGTACGTGCCGTGATGGATGCCCTCGATCTCGCCAAGTTGCAGCGTATCGATCGTCAGGCACACATAGCCGTTGCTGGCGAACCAGGCCGCATGCTCTTGATAGGCCGTTTTGTTGCCGAAGCTGACGCCGTCTTTCTTCACCGCACTGTGTCCGCAGACGTATAAGATGGCCGGCGCCTTTCCTGCAAGACTCTTCGGCCGGTACAGGTTGCCGGTCACGTACAGCCCGGGCCGCGATTGGAAATGCAGCTTCTCGACGACGAACTGCTCATGCTCGAGTGTTCCGGTAATGACGGGTGCCAGCGGCGTCCGCGGCGGCAGGGGATCGAGACCCAGCATCTCGAACAGTTCGCGACGCGCTTCCTCGCGGCGCGATTGCCAATCGGCCAGCGTGTGAATGTCGGCCAGCGAACGGCGCGCGAGCTTGCCGGTCTCATCGCGAAAGTAAGCGGCGATCATCGCATCGCCGCGCCCGTCGCCGATTTTCGACCAAGCCGGCCTTGTCGCGCGCACCGTCGGCGCAGGCGAGACGCAGAACAACAGCAGCAAGGCAACGGTAACACGCAACAGAAATCTCATCACGCGATTCTCGGACAATGTTTCAAAAGAAAAAGAATTCATCCACAGATTTCGCAGATGACGCAGATTTTTTAAGTTGAAAGCAATGAAAGATCAGGAAGATCAGGAATTTCTTATGACAAATTCAAATCTGCGCAATCTGCGAAATCTGTGGACAGCATTTCTTGGTTTTAGCCTGCGGATCAGCCGTCGACAGCATACCGCTTCAACTTCTGCGGATCGACCTCCACGCCGAGGCCGGGTTTATTGGGGACTGCGATCTTGCCGCGGACGATTTGGAACGGCTCGGTGATGATGTCGTCTTCGAGACCGTAGTACGTCGAGTCGTTCGCCAGCGAGTAGGCGGGACACGAAGCGGCCACGTGCAGCATCACTGCCGTCTTCGGACCGAGGTCGTGTCCGCAGTGCATGATGCAGGGAATGCCGGCCGCTTCGCAGACGGCCCCAATTTTGACGCAGGGAAGCACGCCGCCCGCGGTGTACGTGTCGGGCAGAATGAACGCTGCGGCCTCTTCGCGGAGTATTTCCCAGACGCTCGCCGAATCGGTGACGCTCTCGTTGAGCGCAATCGGCGTGGCCGTTTGCTGCCGCAGCCAGCGCGCCGTCGAGAGTGGCTCGGCCGCGATCGGTTGCTCGAAGTACTCCAGATTGAATGGTTCCAGCCGCTTCGCCAATTCTGCCGCCTGTGCGGGCGAGTAGGCGCGGTTAGGATCGATGCGCAGCTTGAGCCTGTCGCCGACGGCATCGCGAATGCCGCGCGCCATTTCGAAATCTTCGTCCATGTCGGAGCCGGCTTTCGTTTTCAGCGTCGTGTATCCCTGCTCGACGTAGAAGGACGCAATCTCGCCGGCGCGCTCGTACGACTGAATTCCCATACAGGCGGCCAGTTCAATCTCAGGACGGATCACGCCGCCCAATAGCACGGCCAGCGGCAAGCAGGCCGCTTTGCCCCGCACGTCCCACAGCGCCATTTCCAGGCCCGACTTGAGTCGCGTCTCCAGCGGGCAGTCGCGATGGAACTGTTCAATGTTCAGTGGATCGCGGCCGACGAGCCACTGGGAAGCGTCGTACTGCATCGCGTTGCCGCTGAGGCCTGGCAAAAAGTTCACGTTGAGCTCGCCCCAGCCGACGAGTGCCGCATCGGTGTCGACGCGGACAATTCCCTTGGTCGTGATCGAGCTGGTGCGGAGGTGCGAGCGATACGGGGCCACCGGTGCGATTTGCGGGACTGCGACAATTGTGATTTTGACGGTTGTGACTCTCACGCGCGACCGCTCCGGATGTTCGTAAGTTTCAGGCTGTAGCCGATTTCACGAAAAGCCCGGCTTTTTCTTCAAAGCCGGGTTTTTGATTTCCATTTTCTACTTCCAATGCGTCACGCGAAGCGGACTTCGGCGAGCTCAGTCGAGTCGAGCTTCGCGAAAGTGCGTTCCCAAGCGGAGCTTGGGAACGAGCGTATATGGCGCTTGGGAACGAGGTGAACGCGTGATTCAAAACGTGTTGTTGGGTTGATGGATGGCTGCCATCGGGGGCGCGTTCAATGCGCACAGACCGCTACAGCCCGCCCATCGTACACGGCCGTCATAACGTTCACCACCGCTTGCCGTTGGGAGCGAATCGAACGGGGCGGGCGAACGGCTTTTCCGCTGGAAAAGTTCCCTGCAATCGCGCGATTGGCGGAATGCTCATGTTTTACTCAAGCCGTCCAGTCTTCGTGAACTATGTTTGGGGGTCGACTGGCAGATACGGAATCGTTTTGAGAATTTCGAATCCTACCGACCCCTTTTCTTTGCATCTCGTCCGGGTTCTGGAAATAATGAATGTGCTGATGAATCCGGGGGGAACGGCAACCAGTCGGGCATACATCCAACGAGCACGCAACAGCACAGGAGAAAGTCCCATGAGTAAGGTATTCGCCGGAGTCGTCGCCGCTCTGGCGCTCGTTTCCGCAAGCGACGCGGAAGCAGGATGGTTCTGTGGCGCGGCAAGCTACCGCTGCTGCCCCGTCTCGGCATGTCAGCCGTCTTGTTGCTACACAGCCTGCAAGGTCGAGCGCCAGACTTGCTATCGCACGGTGTACGACAACGTCTGCGAGCCGCAAGAATTCACGTACAACAAGACCATCTACGAGACGGTCTGCGAAGATCGCCAACAGACCTGTTACCGAACAGTCAACGAGACGCATTTCCGCGAACAGAACTACACCGTGTGCCGTCCCGTGTACGAGACCAGTTGTCGCGAAGAGCGCTACCAGGTGAGCCGTCCCGTTTTTGAGACCAGCTACTGCGAGCGCAACTACACGGTCTGCCGCCCGGTTTATGAAGAGAGCGTGCGCGAGTGCCGTCGAGTCGTGTGTCGTCCCGTTTGCGAGACGGTCGAGCGCGAATGCCGCCGCACTGTGATGCGCCGCGTCGTCGAGACGGTGAATCACGAGCGCTGCTACACCGTGATGAAGCCGGTCACCACGTACCGCGCCGTGCGTCAGGACTGCGGACATTGGGAAACCAAGACTTGCTACCATCCCGGACCGGTCGTCCCGCGCGTCGTATGCGACCCGTGCTGCGGACCGCGCGTCTGCATGACGCAGTGCCCCGGCTTCACAACCTGCCACAAGGTTTGGTGTCCTCAAATTGTCGAGAGACAAGTGGCCTGCACAAGCTACTGTCCTCAAGTTGTTCGCGAGCAGTGTCCCGTCCAGGTCTGCCGCATGGTTCCCGAATGCGTCGTCGAGAAGGTTCCCGTCCAGGTCACACGCCTGGTGCGTGAAGTAGTCGTCGATCGGATTCCGGTGCGCACCTGCCGCCTCGTGCACGAGACCCGCACTTGCAGGGTTCCGGTGCGCACTTGCCGCATGGTGTGCGAAGAGAAAGTTCGCCAGATTCCGGTGACCACCTGCCGCATGGTTCACGAGACCCGCACCTGCCGCGTTCCTTACTGCGTCAGCACGCAGGTTCCTTACACGGTGACGCATCGGGTGGCCCACTGCGTTCCGAGAACCGTGGCCCAGACGTGCACGCGCATGGTCTCCCGCTGCGTTCCGCGCCAAGTGGCGTACGAAGTCTGCCGCGTGGTGCCCGTGACGGTTTGCCCGGACTCGAGCTGCTCGACGTGTGCTGACGGAAGCTGCGGCACGGCTCCGATGGAAGCCGCTCCCGTTGGTCCGGTTCAGCCCACTCCTGACGCGGTTCAAGAAAACCCGCCGCAACCCGAAGTGAAGGACGACGCCCCGAAGGCGTAAACTTGTGCAACGCACACTTAGCCCGGCGTGAACACACGCTGGGCTTTTTTACGCGCGATGCGTAACACTTGCGCGCGCCGCCCGATCGCCCCCGGTGTATTCACCGGGGGCTATGTGGATTCGAGAGACGTGATGAATGGCCAAGGGCGCGCGGGCAACCCGTCGGCAAGGTTGTGTCGCTCGACGTATGCAATGCGATTGCGCAATGTGACCACATCGAAACAAAACCGTTTGTCGTAACCGGTGGTCCAGATCGGCTGATGCGGACGCAACTCCCAGCGAACGGCGTCCTTGGCGCACTTAACAACGTCGGCAATGTCGATTTCCGATTCGCCGATCAGCACGTGCACATGCCACCTTTGAACCGTCAGTGCCAAGATCGTGACGCTACAACGCGCACGCAGCGACTCGCCAATCGCTCTGCCAACACGGTGTAAATCGCAAGCATCGAAGAGAAACGGCGGGTGCGGCATTCGTTTCCGGTCGGCGGCTTCTAGTTGAGGATTCGGTGGCAGAACTTCACCGTTGTCGACCCACCGACGTCGATCGCCTCGCAACCATGTGCCATACGTCGTTATGGTGATCATGGTGCCAAGAGTGCGACCCATGACATTGCGCCTCTTTCAACGCTTCGAATCACAAATATTGGCCGAGCTCCTTTCTCATGATACATTGCAATTAGCCCGGCGTGAAAACACGCCGGGCTTTTCCGCGTGAATCGTTCCTGAATCATTCGTTCGCGGTTAGCCCCCGGTGTGTTCACCGGGGGCTAAGTGACATTATTGCGGAGAGTGCCTTGTCGATTTTCCGTGCAATCTTCGTCGCGGTAGCGGTTTTATGGCCAATAACGTGCATCGGCGGCGCGGCGGCGCGGCCGAATGTGCTTTGGATTTGCGCCGACGACCATGCGGCTTACGTGATGGGGGCCTACGGCAATCGGCAGTTGCATACGCCGAACCTCGATCGCTTGGCTGCTGAAGGGATGCGGTTCGATCGGGCCTATTGCAATTCGCCGGTGTGCACGGCGTCGCGGCAATCGTTTCTCACGGGCCGATATCCGCGCACGATCGGCGTGACGCAGCTATCGACGCCGCTGCCGGAATCTGAAATCACGCTGGCCGAACTATTGAAAGACGCCGGCTACGCGACGGCCTCGATCGGAAAGATGCACTTCAACAGCGCGCTCAAGCACGGCTTTGATCTGAGGATCGACGACGCGGAATTCGCCGCCGCACTGAAGCAGAAGGGTCGCACGCCGTTCGACGCGAAAATCCCGGTGCTGCCGCAGTGGCGACCCTTTCGCGATCCGGCGCGCGTTTGGCTCAATGGCTTTCATCGCCCGTACGGCGCCATCGATGCCGACATGCAGGGGACGTTCTTCGCGCAGCAGGCGACTGAATATCTTTCCGCGCGACGGGACGTACCGTTCTTCCTGATGGTGAGCTTTTACGAGCCGCATTCTCCGTTCCGCTATCCGATCGAGTACCGCGATCGGCATGACCCGGCCGGCTTTGCGGTTCCGCAGCCCGGCCCGGAAGACGACAACCAGGTTCCGGCGATTTTTCGCGAGCTGACCGATGCCGACAAGCAAGGCATCGCGGCGTCGTATTACACGTCGGTCGAGTTCATGGACAAGAACGTGGGGCTGGTGCTCGAAGCGCTCGAACGATCGGGGCATGGCGACGACACCGTGGTCGTCTATACCGGCGATCACGGTTACCTGCTCGGGCAACACGGCCGTTTTGAAAAGCACTCGAGCTATGAAGAAGCGGTTCGTTCGCCGCTGCTGTTGAAAGTGCCGCGGGTGACGCGTCCCGGCTCATCGACGCGTGCACTGGTCGAATTGATTGACGTGGTACCCACGATTCTGGAAGCGTGCGGGCGGCAGATTCCACCGACGGTACAGGGACGCAGCTTAGGCCCGTTGCTCAAGGGCGAAACCGATCGCCACCGCGATCAGGTATTCGTCGAATACGCGCCCAACGACGAGCTCATGGTCCGCGATGAGCAATGGAAGCTGGTCTTCGAACGAGGCAAACGCAGGCGGACCGACGGCTACGATCACGGAGAAACTTTGCCCGGTCATACCGTGCGGTTATTCGATCTCGACAAGGACCCGTCGGAATTGCACAATCTGGCTCGCGATCCGGACCAAGCTGCGCGAATCGAACGATACGTCAATTCGTTGGTCGATCATCTGAAGCGGACGTCGAGGCGTGCGGAGTTTGTGCCGCAATCGGACGATTCCTTTGAGATCCTTGACGCCTGCGTTCAGCCGCGCGATGTGGGGGCAAAGTGAGGGGGGGATGGGGAGAGGGGGTGAGGGGGTGACAAAACGCAAGCGTGAATCGCCCCCTCGCCCCATCACCCCCTCTGGCACTTCGCCGGTTCGGGGCCTTACACTAACATGCATTCATTCTCCACCGCGGCACCGAGGTAAACACAATGACGCGATGTCTGGTCACCGGCGGGGCCGGTTTTATTGGAAGTCACCTGACCGAGCGACTGCTCGAGCAGGGGCATGAGGTGGTCGTTCTCGATAACCTCACCACCGGCGACCAGGGAAACCTCGCCAAGGTGGCCGACCATCCGCGGTTTCGTTTTCACGCCGGCTCGATCACCGACCCCGTCGTGCTCTCGGACGTCGTTCCCGGCATCGAGGTCATTTATCACCTTGCCGCCGCGGTCGGAGTGAAGCTCGTCGCCGACAACCCGGTGCGAACGATCGAAACAAACATTTACCCCACCGAAGTGCTGCTGCGGATGGCGGCTCAGGGGGGGCAGCGGTTTTTTCTGGCATCGACGAGCGAGGTGTACGGCAAAAACCCCAAGGAGCGCTGGACCGAGGAAGACGATCTGCATCTCGGCCCGACGTCGCGCCCGCGTTGGGCCTACGGATGTTCGAAGGCCATCGACGAGTTTTTGGCTTTGGCCTACCATCGGAAATTCGGTCTCAAAGCCGTCATCGGACGTTTTTTTAACGTGGTGGGCCCGCGGCAGGTCGGCCACTATGGAATGGTCATTCCACGCTTTGTCGACAATGCACTGGCTGGCAAGCCAGTCGTCGTGTACGACGACGGCGGGCAAGTCCGTTGCTTTGCCCACGTGCGCGAAGTCGTCGACAGCGTAATACGACTCATGCAAACC
>JBBDVZ010000299.1:0-20362 GCA_040903115.1 Planctomycetaceae bacterium | reverse complement strand
GAACCGCTTTCGGTTCGCCCCCAGTTCGAACGGTCTGGGGGCTCGCGTTGCTCGATCCCAGCCACCCCGGAAGTCTGGCCATTCTTTACAGTTTGCGCGCCGGGCTTGTAGTGGGCGGCTTAAGGATGGCGTGCGGATTCTGAGGCAGCGGCAATCCAACGCATGGGGTTCGCTAGAAAGGCGGCTTTGCAACCCTCGCAACAGACGTGATACGTCTTGCCCTCATGCGACACGGGGATCGCTCCCATTCCGCCTGACACAATGCAGCGATGTCCGCCGAATTTTTCCGGCTCGATGGAGATGGAGCCGCCCTCTCGGACCGTTTGCACCGTGTCGTAATGCTTCAGGCTGCCGTCCGACGTTCGATGAATCTCCAGCAGATAGCGATCGTTGTTTTCCTGGCTGAAGACAAGCTCGTCGCTCTGCGGCATTGGCGTCACCTGCACCAATCGCAGTTTGAACGACCGCTGCAAATCGCCGTTCGAACTGGGGGCTTCTTGCGGCGGTTGGGTGAAATTTCCCTCGTAGACACGCTCGCCGCCATTCGCGTCGGAGACCACACAGTGGAACACTCGACGGTCGGCCAGAAATGTCAGCCGGGCCTTGTGCAGATAGGGGCTGGTTTTCGAGGTCAGGACGAGCGCCGGTTGCAGGCTGTCGGACAAAAAGTCCCAACTCCATTCGGGGCTCTCGATGGCCTTGGCTCCCCCAATCGCCCGGACTGTGACGCCTCGCCACGTTCCCACCAGCACGTGCAGCGGTTGCAACTTCGCGAGCACAAACTTAAACGGATCGGCGCCAGGCACAAAGTAGCCGGCCGGCGTTACGCCCCCGTCGAGGCTCACGTCACCGCCGGCCAGTTGAATTTCGCCGGAATGTGAAGGGTCGCCTTGCGCTTCGGCAGTGCCGCCATGCTGGTCGGCGTGGCTTCGTGCGCTCCCATCGGCCGACGATTTGCCGCAGCCGACGGCCGTAAACATCAGGGTGCTCGCCGTCAATGCCGCGAAATAGCCTGCGAATCTGCTCATTTTGAGTGTTCCTTCACCCTCGACGAGTTTTGGCGACTTGCCCGGCAAACCACACAAAGCCGGACGAGTAGCGGGAATATAGCAATGGGCCAATTGTGTGTCAGCAGCATTTTGGGCTTGTCGATCGCGATGTGGGTACGCCGTCGGTCCGAGCATCGCCCGCTTTGACACCTGAATCCTCGGTTGCAAGAATAAACCCGCATCGAGAATACGCGTTAGGAGCGACTCACCGAACGTCGAAGAAGCCCGGCTTTTCGGAAAAGCCGGGCTTCTGAACGCGAGTCTGTTAGCGTGTCGGGAGCTCAAAAAATGCCAATTCGACTGCTCGTTTTGCTGGTTTTTGCCTCTGGAATCGTCCAACCGGCATCGGCTGATGACTGGCCGCAGTGGTTGGGGCCGAAGCGCGACAGCGTTTGGAGAGAAGACGGCATTGTCAGCGAGTTTCCGGCGGACGGGCTGAAGGTGAAATGGCGAGCCCCGGTCGAGCTGGGTTATTCGGGGCCCGCGGTCGTCGACGGCCGGGTTTACGTGCACGACTATGCACAACACACCGGCGAAGTCTCGAATAGCCCCGGCGGCCGCGACGCCCTTGAGGGGCGCGAGCGCATTTTGTGCCTTTCAGCCGAATCGGGGAAGGAACTCTGGAAGCATGAGTACGAGCGGCAATACAAGCTGTCGTATCCGCGAGGGCCGCGATGCACGCCAACTGTTGACTCCGGCAAAGTTTACACGCTGGGCGCCGAGGGCGACCTTGTCTGCCTCGATGCTCTCAAGGGAACGGTGGTCTGGAAGATGCTGCTCACCGACGAATACAAAGTCGCGACGCCCGTGTGGGGATTTACCGGGCATCCCCTGGTTGACGGTGACCTGTTGTACTGCCTCGTCGGCGGAGAAGGCAGCGTGGCCGTCGCGTTCGACAAGAATACGGGCAAGGAAGTGTGGCGGGCGCTGACGGCATCGGAGCCGGGGTATTGTCCCCCGACAATGATCGAGCATGCCGGACAAAAGCAACTGTTGGTTTGGCATCCCGAAGCCCTCAACAGTCTCAATCCGCTCACCGGCGAGGTTTACTGGTCGGTCGAGCTCAAGCCAAGCTACGGCATGTCGGTGACCGCGCCTCGGAAGCTGGGTCGGCAACTCTATGCCAGCGGCCACGGCAAGGTGGCCGCACTCCTGGAACTGGACGATGAGAAACCCGCGGCAAAAGTAGTTTGGCGCGCGACGCCGAAGTCGGCCGTCTATTCCACCAATTCGACGCCGTTTCTCGCAGACGGGATGATCTACGGCTGCGACGGTGACCTTGGCGCTTTGATGGGTGCACGGTTGTCGGACGGCGAGCGCCTCTGGCAGACTTACGCACCGACAGCCGGCGGAGATCGCCGTGTGAGCCACGGGACCGCGTTTCTCGTCAAGCACGACGATCGATTTTTTCTCTTCAGTGAGACGGGCGACCTGATTCTCGCGAAGCTCTCGCGCGAAGGTTACGACGAAATCAGCCGGTTCCATGTTTTGGAACCGACCAACGAAGCCTTCGGCCGCAACGTCGTGTGGAGCCATCCCGCATTCGCCGCGCGGTGCCTGTTTGCCCGCAACGACAAAGAGGCCGTTTGCGTCGATCTCGCCGCTCCGCGGTGACAGTTCCAGAAGCCCGGCTTTGAAGAAAGGGCCGGGATCCAAGAGAACGACGTTTCGAGCCGCGGGGTTTATCCCCGCGGTCCTCGGCGATTGCCATCAAACCCGCCTCGGTGCATTGGCGCGTCGGACCCAGCCGATAGACTGTGCGACGTTCTTACCGCGTTGCCGAAGACCGACGGGATGAACCCGCCGGCTCGAGGCGTCGGTTGCGGGCCTTTCAAGCGTCGCCGGCCAAGTCGCGCTCCAAAGCTGCCTCGGCCGGTTGTCGCTCGACCGCCGGTCGGGTTGGCGGTTCGAATCGGTCCGCTTGGCGGAAGTGTTGCGGCAAGTTCCAGAGAAGCGCCTTGGCATCCATCGTCAGAATGAACACGGTGGGCACCATGACCAGCGTGAAAACGGTCGACACCACCTGCCCGCCCAATACCACGCTGCCCAGTCCGCGGTACAGTTCGCTGCCCGCTCCCGGAAAGACGACCAGCGGCAGCAGCCCCAGCACGTTGGTGGTTGTGGTGATGAAAATCGGGCGAATGCGCGTCCGGACGCTTTCGATGATCGCGTCCCGCGGCGCCATGCGGTCATAGTGCATGTGGTTGATCGATTGATGCACGATGAGAATCGGGTTATTGACGACCTGGCCGATGAGAATGACGAACCCCAGCATCGTCAATACGTCGAGCGACTGCAGCACGAAGAGGTTGAGGATCCACAGGCCCAAAATCCCGCCGACGGCGCCGAGCGGCACGGTCAGAATGATCACAAACGGGTACAACCACGATTCAAACAACGCCGCCATCAACAGGTACGTGATGGCCAATGCGAGAATGAAATTTCCGCGCAACGATTTCCAGGCGTCGTGCAGCTTGTCGGTGGTGCCCGAAAGGTTGATCATGTAACCGTCGTCCAGGCTGCCGTCGGTGCGCAGCGGCTGGACCACCTCCCGCTCGATGCGCTCCATGGCCTCTTCGAGAGGAACGCCGGGCGGCGGGGAGACCTGGATCGTGATGGCCCGCATGCGTTCGCGGCGATTGATTTGCTCGGGCCCGCTGCTGAGCTTGACCACCGCCAGCGCCGAGAGTGGCACCAATTGCCCGCTCGGGGTGGCGACCGGCATGACTTCGAGGTCCTGCGTGCGCTCGGCAAACGATTTCGCTCCCATCACGGTGAGATCCATTTTGTTGCCGCCGACGAAGTAATCTCCCGCATAAGCGCCGTCGACGAGCGCGTCGACGATATAGCCGAGGTCCTCGGCATTCACGCCCATGTCGCCGGCTTCGACCAGCTTCGGTGTGACGTGCAACTCGGGGCCCGAGAGGTCGAGGCTGGGTTGCGGAATCGCCTGAACGCCTGGCATGAACTCGCGGCCTTCGGCGTCGACGCCGTTGACCTGGCCCAAGACCTTCGCGCCCAACGCGACAAGTTTCTTTAAGTCGGGGCCGGTGATCTCGACGTCGACGGTTCGCCCGCTTGTCAGGCCGCGCTCGAACAGGCTCGATTGCTTCGCGACGGAAATCGTGCCCGGAAAACCTGAGCTCACCTGCTTCAACAACGGAACCAGCTCGCCGGCGCGCGTCTGGTCGTAAGTTCGAAACCCCATGAAGACCTGGCGATTGCGAACGATGAAGAAGTAGTAGTCGATGATCGGATAATCGAGTGCGGCTGCCTCAGGGGTGTTGGGGTCGACGTCCCAATAGGGCTTGAGCTTCCTCTCAATCTCCTGCCCCATTTGCATTAGCTGGTCCATGTTGTAGCCGGGCGGCGGGGAAATCGGCATAAAGACAAAGTTGCGGTTTCCGGCCGGAAGATACTCGACTTTTGGCCAGAGCGCCCAAGTGACGGCCAAACTGACGAACAACAACACTCCCACAATCAGCAGCGAGCGCAGGACGCCTCGCTGAACCCAGAGATTGATACTCACGACCGAATGGACGAACCAGCGTCCAAAATCGTCGAAGAACTTCAACAGTCCGTGAATGACGCGTGCTGCGGCGGGAAGCCTTAGCGTCGCCGGCTCACCGTTCCCGCCGGTGGCCGGCAGGTCATCGGCAGGATGGGTCTTGTAAAGGCGCGCTGCCGAGACCGGAATGAGCGTGAACGAAACGACCAGCGACAGCACCACGGCAAACGTGATCGCCAAGGCGATGTCGCGGAAAAGCTGACCCGACAAGTCCTCGACGAAGACAACCGGCAAGAACACGGCAACGGCTGTCAGTGTGGAAGCCACGACCGCGCCTGCCACCTCTTTCGTGCCGCTGACGGCCGCGGAGAACGGCGGCTCTCCCAGTTGGCAGCGCCGGTGGATATTTTCCAGCACGACGACGGCATTGTCGACCAGCGTGCCGACGGCAAATGCCAACCCCGCGAGGCTGATGACGTTGAGCGAGCGACCCAGCAAACCGAGCATGAGGAACGTGCCGACGACGCTCGTGGGAATCGCCAACCCAATCACCAGGGCTCCGCGACCGAACCAGTAGCCGCTCACGACGATCACGACGACCGTGATGACGAAAAACCAGGGGGACACGTACAAGGCGGCCAATGCGCTCGCGGCAATGAGCGGAGTGCACAACATCATCTTGAACGACGGGTGCAGAAACAGAAAAAGAATGATCATGGTGATCGCGGTGGCGCTGAAGATGTTCTCCTGAACGAGCCCCATGGCCGACTCGATGTACTCGGTTTCGTCGTAGTACTGGTACAACTCCAAATTTCGATGGGCCAGGACGCCGCTGTTCAGTTCCTCAGTGGCTTTTCGCAGCCCCTCCATCACGTCGATCACGTTCGCGCCGATGAGACGTTGGATGCTCAGGCCGGTGCTGGTAACTCCGTAACGCCGCGTCAAACTGTCGGGTTTCTTGTAGCCAAGACGCACTTGCGCGACGTCGCGAACGTACACCGGCCGTCCGTCGCGAATCGCGAGGATTTGATTCAACACCTGGTCGGGGTCGCGGAACTGACCGAGCGTGCGGACGACCCAGCGGCGTTTCCCCTCCCAAAAGTCGCCTGCCGACGTGTCGCGGTTTTGGCCGCGCAGGGCGTCGCGAACCTGGGTGATCGTCAACGATCGCGCCGCAAGCTGCTCCGGATCGACGACGACTTGCAGCTCTTCGTCGAGGCCGCCTTGAACCTCGGCGCTCGACACTCCCGAGACCCGTTCCAGCCGCGCCTGGATGACGTCTTCAGTAAAGCGGCGGAGTTTCGACAGATCGATGTCGGGCGGCAACAGCTCCTTCAATTCGGGATGTTCTTTCCCGATCTGCTCGTAAAGACGATGAAGGCGGTAGCTGCGCAGGGCCGGGTTCATGGCATGCAGCACCGGGTCCAATTGGGCCGCGAGCTCGGGATGTGCTTGTTGGAAGGCGACGACGTCGTCCTTCGACGGCGGCTTGGCCATCAGCACAAAACGCGCGATCGGCGAATCAGACACGTTGCGCGTTTCGATCACCGGTTCCAGCGCGTCGATCGGATATTCGCGCACTTGCTGCAGGCGCGTGCTGGCTTTGAGCATCGCGTCGTCGATGTCGGTGCCGACGGCGAACTCGAGCGTAATCCTCCCCTCCGAGTCCATGCACTCGGACGTCAGCTTCACGAGGCCTTCGACGCTCTTGAGTTGTTCCTCTTGCTCTTGAATGATTTCCCGCTCGATTTCCTGCGGGCTTGCCCCGGGCCAACGGGTTTCGACTCTGAGGATTGGCGTCTCGACTTCGGGCGTTAGTTGCACCGGCATTTTGAAAACGGCAATCACGCCGAATAGCGTCACCAGCAAGACGCCGACGGCCACTTTTACCGGATTTTGGACGAATGCTTCGATCATGGAACTGAAGCTTAACGCGATGACGACTCTTCCCGCGGGAGTTCCTGGCGGATTGCGACCGGACGACCGGACCGCAGCCGCTCGTTGCCGCGCACCACGACGCGGTCTCCCTCCTTGACCTCGCCCTTCACCTGGATGAGCGAACCGTCGGCGGCCCCCAATTCGACTCGGACCGCTTTTGCCACGCCTTCCTGCGGCGAGCCTGACTGGGTTTCGACCACAAAGACGACCGGGAACTCGCCTCCCAGGACAAGAGCATCCTTGGGAACCAACGCCATCCGTTGTTTTTCGCCGACCGGGAGCGCAACGCGCGCCAGCATGCCCGACTTGAGCAGAGGCACGTCGTTTCTGATTCGGTTCTTTACCAGGACCTTCACTGGGAAGGTCCGCGAGCGAATATCGGCCTGGGGAACGACGTGCGAGACGCTTCCCGTGAAAACCTGATCGCTGAGATCCGGCACTTCGATGCGCGCCGCCGTGCCGGTCTCGAGCTGCGAAACGTGCTCGCCGGGGACGAATGCCGTGATTTCGACTTCATCGAGCTTAATGACGCTGGCAACCGGATTGCCTTGGGCCACCCATGCGCCGACTTCGGTGTGTTCGGCGATCACGTAACTGTCGAAGGGTGCGATAAGCGTATGCTTCGAGATGCGGTCTTCAATGAGCCGCACCTGCTCGGCTTGTACGAGCGACCGTGCCTTCGCCTGCGCGATGCGCTCCGCCCTCGGCCCGAGGACGGCCAGGTCGTGCGCGGCCTTGGCTTGCAGGTACGCCTGGTCGTCGCGCAAGGCCACCGAACGTGCCTGCTGCAGTTCCCGCTCAGTGATCGCGCGGCCTCCCTTGAAGAGACCTTCGTTCCGCTCGAGCGTCGCCTGCGAGTAATCCTTCGTCGCCTTCGCTGCAAGCATTGCGGCCTTCACCTGAGCAATCTCCTCCGGTCGCGATCCGCTCTCCAACTCGGCCAGTTCTTCCTGACGCAGTTGCAATTCCGCCTTGGCCGCAGCCAGTTCGATTTCCAGAGTTTCTGTGCGCAATCGGCACAGCGTCTGATTTTTCCGGACGAACTGTCCTTCGTCGACCGGAAATTCGATGACGCGCCCGTCGACCGCGCTGCCGATTACGCTTGTCTTATGGGGCATGACCGTCCCGACGAAAGTTTGGCCCGTGGCGACCTCCCGCTCGACGACCGCAGCCACGGCCACCGGCTCTCTCGTGTCCTGTGCGGCGATCACGCCGCACGAGGCGGCGATAAACCAACCCGCTACGATCAGTCTCAGCGAGTTCGGCTGATTTCTTCGCAACATGAGATCCCGTTTCTTGGATGGTATGAGGCGCAAACTCGTGTGGTGTGCATACTTCGAGGGGCGGGGCGGTCGCTGGTGCGGAAATCCCGTCCCTTCCAATCTAGCAGACGACCGGAGGGCTGCACATTGCAGACGGAAAACCGGCCAGATGCCGTGACGGGCGGTTATGCACCGCCAGCAGCACCGCCTTATGGCCGTGCAAAAATGCTGCAAGTTCCCGCTGCTGTTCTCGTGGCGCTATCAGGTTGACCACGGATAATACGGATTGCTCGGATCGGAAGACCCCGCGAATGGCGCGAATCGATACGAAAAAAGGAGCAGGCAAAGACGATAAGGAACCCAGGAAGGCAGGAATTTGTGATCGTTTTTTCCCTGGATTCATGGCTTCCTCATACCTGATCCCTCCAGTAATTCATTTGCTCCTCATCCGCGTTTATCGGCGGTTCCTCGACTTCTCTTCTCCGCGCCCTCTGCGTCTCCGCGGTGCAAAACATCAAACCATTAGTGCTCGTGTCTTTGTCGTCTTTGATCCGTGCCCATCAGTGCCATCAGTGGTTATGAACATGCCACAGAGCTTTCTCGGTCAGGTTCTTGAGACGCGCTGCATGCGATGGGTGAGAAAGCTGCGCAGCGCGGTGTCCAGCGGCTGGTCCGTGCGCAGCAGCACGTGGTCCATGTGCAATTCGCGGCAGCCGCGGCGTACCTGTGCCAGAAACCCCTCGAATTCGCGCTGATAGGCGCGGCGCAGAGCGCGCGGCTCGGTCATTTGTTCGGGCAATCCTTCGAGGCCGTTGAAGAGCGTGGGATCCTCGAAGGGAAAGTCCTGCTCGGCCGGATCGATGACCTGCATGACGCTGACGTCATGCCTGCGATGTCGAAAGTGCTTCAGCCCCAACATCAGCGAGTCGACGTCGTCGAACAGGTCGCTGATCACGATGACCAACCCGCGCTTGCGAATGCGCTCGGCCAGGTCGTGAAAAATCGGGCCGACGGCCGTCTCGCCCGCCGCCGACGTGTGTTCCATCACGTGCAGCAACTGCTTCAAATGCGAAGGGTGACTGGCGGCGCGAATGAATTGGCTAACCGAAGTGTCGAACGTCGCCAAACCCACCGCGTCCTGTTGCTGCACGATTAGATATCCCAGTGCCGCCGCGACGTACTGCGCATATTCCAGTTTCGAAACGGGTGCGTTTTCGGACCGGTAGCGCATCGATTCGCTGGTGTCGAGCAGCAAATAGCAGGCGAAGTTGGTTTCTTCTTCGTACTGCTTGAGATAGTAGCGGTCGGTCTTGCCGAAGACTTTCCAGTCGACGTACCGCAGGTCGTCGCCGGGCACGTATTCGCGGTGCTCCGCGAACTCGACCGAAAACCCGTGATAGGGGCTTTTGTGCAGCCCGCTCACATAGCCTTCGACGATCAGCCGGGCTTTCAGCTCCAGGCCTTTGAGCTTAGCCAGCGTCTGCGGACTTAAATATTTCCGGTAGTCTTCCACCCATGCCTGCTTTCGTACCGTCGGTCGGAATGACCTCCGCCAAACGGGACACGATGTCGTCGGTCGAGATGCCTTCGGCTTCCGCGTTGAAGTTCGTGATAATCCGGTGCCGCAGGACGGGAGGCGCGACAGCCCGGACGTCTTCCGTGCTCACATAGGCCCGGCCGTGCAGCATGGCGCGCGCTTTGGCCCCGAGGATGAGATACTGGCTGGCCCGCGGTCCGGCGCCCCAACTGACATATTGCTCGACGAACTCGGGGATGGCCGCGGGCTGTCCCGTCCGATCGGCGGCGTTCGCTCGGCCGCGCCGCGTCAAGCGTGAAAACTGCATCGCATAGCGAATCACGTGGTCGGCCACCGGGACCCTGCGAACAATCTGCTGCAGCGACTCGACGTCTTCGTATGCCAATATCTTATTGACGGAGGGGACCCGGTCGGCCGTCGTTTGGCGGACGATCTCGAATTCCTCGTCTTCCTCGGGGTAATCGACGAGAACTTCGAACATGAAACGATCGAGCTGCGCTTCGGGCAGCGGATAGGTCCCTTCCTGCTCGATGGGGTTCTGCGTCGCCAGCACGAAAAACGGATGCGGTAGCTTATGCCGCTTCCCGCCGGCCGTCACCTGGTGTTCCTGCATCGCTTCCAGCAGGGCGGCCTGAGTTTTCGGCGGAGTGCGGTTGATTTCGTCGGCCAACAGCACGTTGGTGAAAACGGGCCCTTCGAGAAACCGAAAAGCCCTGGCCCCTGTCGCCTTGTCTTCCTGAATCACTTCCGTGCCGGTGATGTCGGCGGGCATCAGGTCGGGCGTGAATTGAATGCGGTTGAACGACAGCGACAGCGTGTCGGCCAGCGTGCGCACCATCAGCGTTTTGGCCAGCCCCGGCACGCCGACCAGCAGGCAATGCCCGCCGGCCAGCATGGCGATCATCAGTTCTTCGATGACGCGGTGCTGCCCGACAATCACCTGCCCCAACTCGTGGGTGATCTTACGGTACGCGTCGCCGAGTCGCTCGACGGCCGCAAAGTCGGTTGTGCCAATATCGTCGCGAGGCGATTTATCGTCTGTCATTCAGTAATCCAGTTTTTGTGGGAAAATCGATCGAATGGAATGTATTTAACGCTGAAGGCGTTACAGAACATAGCCCAGGGCCAGCGGAGCGCCGCCCTGGGTCCAAGGTCGCACAACGATTGTCCAACCCTGTAAGGGTTGCATCAATGCGGCGGAGCATTGACGTTTCTGAAACCCCTTCAGTTGGCCATCGTGTTACTGTCATTGCAGTTGTTTCGCCACCACTGGTTTCGGTCGTCGTTCACTGACTTCATCTTTCGGCCCGCGGCGACGATTGTCAAACCCCGTGCGAATACCCCCCACCCCGGCCCTCCCCCGCAAGGGGGGAGGGGGATCACGTAACAGTGCCGTTGAAGCACTTGTGCGTTGTGACCGTATCACGTTGAACGCAAAAGCGATGAATGCGTCTCGAACGTCGAATGCTCCTCGCAACTTGATCGCGAACTCCCCTCCCCCCTCGCGGGGGAGGGTCAGGGTGGGGGGGGAACGGATGGTGACGCGCCGGCTTGCGAATGCGCTGAAGATGTGTGATCGAGCGGCGCACGACGCAGTGCATGAGTGCGTCACATGGCATTCCCACGCAAAACCGTGGGCATGGCACCCGGAGCTCATTGCCTTCGGCATAGATTGGCGCCCTTTTGTCATGTACAATGCCGGCGGTCGTACTAACGGACGATCTCAGCCGGGGGGTCGCATCATGATCACGATGCTTGGCAGCAAGCGGCACTGTTGTGACGGAATCACCCGACGCGAGACGCTGAAGGTCGGCGCGTTGAGCGCTTTGGGCGGGTTTGGGCTGCCTCAATTTCTCCGCGCCAACGCGGCGGGCGAAACGTTTACCGGCCGGGCGAAAAGCGTCATTGTGCTCTATCTGCTGGGCGGCGCGCCCACCCAGGACATGTACGATCTCAAACCCAACGCGCCAAAAGAAATCGGCGGCGAGTTCAAACCGATTCCCACGTCGGCTCCGGGCATCGAAATCTGTGAGCTGCTCCCGAAGTCGGCGCTGTGGATGCACCGCAGCGCACTCGTGCGCTCGGTGAACCACGACGGCGGATGTCATAACACGCTGCCCAGCTACACCGGCTACGAGCGGAAGTTGGCGAGCATCGTCAGCTCGGACGAGACGTACCCGCCCAGCATGGGCTCGGTCTGCGAGTACCTGAACGAAGCCAACGCCCGCACGCCCGCGTATATCTACATGCCCTGCTACCTGGGCTGGGGGCAGTCGATTCAGCGGCCGGGGCCGTACGCCGGTTTTCTCGGCAAGCGTTACGATCCGCTGTTTACCGTTTGCGAGCCGACCGTCGACAAGCCGCCCGACGTGCCCTATCACGCGCAGGTCCTCCGCGGTCGCCCGTCCATTCCCTACAGCAGGCTGAATGACGGCATGACGCTCGACCGTCTGAACTCCCGCAAGAGCCTGCTCGATCAGATCAACGAGCAGAAGTTTCAGTTCGAGTCGAGCGGCGCGCTCTCGTCGTTCGACAAGCAATCGCAGCGCGCGTGGTCCATCCTCACCTCGTCGGCGGTCCGCGACGCCTTCGATCTCGACAAGGATGACCCGAAGCTGATCGAGCGGTACGGGAACTCGCTGTTCGGCAACAGCGCGCTCATTGCGCGCAAACTGGTTCAGGCCGGCGTGAAGTTCGTCAACGTGACCTGGGACTGCTATTGGGAACGCCTCAAGCTGCAGTACGAATGCTGGGACACGCACGAACGCAACAACGGCGTGCTGCGCGATTACAACCTTCCGCAGCTCGACCTCACGTACAGCGCGCTGATGCAGGATCTGCAAGACCACGGGCTGCTGGACGAGACGCTGGTGATGGTAATGAGCGATTTCGGCCGCACGCCAAAATTCAACGCCAAGGGCGGCCGCGATCACTGGACCTACTGCTACTCGATCCTGTTCTCGGGCGCTGGCATCAAGGGGGGCACCGTCTACGGAGCCTCCGACGCGCAAGCCGCCTTTGTGAAGGAATGCCCCGTCAGCACGGGCGACATCTGCGCGACGATCTACCAGCTTCTCGGTATCAATCCCGACCTGCGCCTGCCCGACCAACTCGGCCGCCCGATTGAAATCGCCCATGGCGGCAAGCCGATCGTCGAGATTCTCGCGTAAGACATGCGACGAGACGCGGAGACGCGGGGAAGGGGAGACGCGGCGATGAAAACAACCGCGATCCGCTCCGTTTAGCCGCAATGCCGCAGGCATGCGCTTTTCCGCCACCGTTGAACCCGAGTGCCGCCCAAAAAAAACGAGCCACCGAATTTCGGTGGCTCGCGGGAAGAACAGTCGCCCGTCGACATTGACTCGGTCCAGCCCGTCAGGGAGAGACGGGATCGGCGGATGCAATCCCGAGTCGAGTCGGGCCGCTTATGGTCCGTTGTTGCGGGAATCCGGACCATTCGGGGGAGCGGCGGGATGCGAGCTCCTGTTCTTCGGCAGGGTGATTCCGGGCGTCGCCGACGTCTGTTCCTTCGGCGCTGCCTTGCGGTTGCTTGAGGTCTTGTGGCTGGTTCGGGGTGAACTTCGCGGGCCGACTTTGTGCCGGTTCGTTGCGAGGGGTGGAAAGCGTCTGTCTCAACACCAACGGATTCGGCCGCGGCAGGCGCGATGATTCGCCTTCACCCGGCTTGGACGGTTGGCTGGCGTCTCCGCCGTTTGCGAGTGCCGCGTCGTTCTGGTTGATGTCGCGGCTGCTCAAGTCGGCCGCCTCCGTTTTTGTATGCTCGGCCGGCTTGATTTCGGCGGCCTTGTCGACACGATCGGCGGGTACGTGCAGGTCGGGGGCTGCGAGTCCTTCGGGGCGCGCCTTGAGATCGCCAACGTCAGGCGTCACGACGACTGTCGGTTTCTGGTCGGGGCTTTGCGAGCGAAAGACGACCGTGGATGAGCGGGGCATCGACGACGTGGTCCCCGCGTCGGCCAACTGTTGTCCTTCCGGCAAATCCAACGCCGGGCTGCCGGCGATTACCCAGCCCGACCATTCTTTCTCGAGTGCCGAAACGTTGTTAAAGCTGTACTGCCGTTTGAGGGCGGCGTCCCAGCCGTTTTTGTGGGCGTCGTTCAGGAACTTGAGGTAAGCCTGTTTGCCCCCCTTTTGCACGAGAAAGTCGGCCAGCGAATAGCCCTGGGCGTAAAGTGTCAACACGTCCTGCATGTCGCTGGGGTATTCTTTGATCGCGAGCAGGTTCTTCAGTGGAATTCGCCTGGGCGTGTCGAAGACCTGTTTCAACGTCAGTTGCTGACGCCGCTGCTCCGACTCGTGCTCGACCAGGGTTGCGGCTCCCTCATCAGCCCAGCGAGGCAAGGGGCGGCGAAAATGGCAGGCCAAAATCGTGTGCGTGACTTCGTGCGGGATGACCGAATCGAGAATACGTTCCAGCGTGCCTTGAACCCGCATCCTCCAGCCAAACACCTCACCGCGATCGAAGGCGAACGACGTCGCCCCGCCGGCCCCCACTTGTCCCACGCTGACGTTGACGTCGCAGGGCTTGAACCAGCGGGGCAGCTTCTTGCCGAGCCATTCGACGGCCAATTCGTCGCGGCAGCGCTCCGCGGTCAAGGCGACCTGCCTGGCGACTTCTTCGGTCTCGGCATTGACGGTGAAGTTGGGAGTGCGATAGGTCGCGCCCAGCGAGCTGAACGCGGAGATGAGTACAGCGACCTTCAGCAGACGAGCATCCATGCTCTTGCGCTTTCTGTCGGCAGGCGTGTCTGGCTCTTTAAGAGAAGCCATTCGACCGAAGTCAGATTTGCCATCCTGGCAATTCAATGACAGCCGCAGGAGCAATCTTCAGTCCATTTGGCGATGAAGTCGATTTTTCGGTGAAGTTAATGACCGCCCATCGGTCATTAACTTGCACGGCTGCGTAACTTGCGGCGTTTTGGACGGAAGTTCCGGCCAGGCGCTGCCAACGCGCGGCGCGCGTCCGGCTTTGTAAGACTTTCAACTCGCGACGCGGCCGTTGCAGCCGGCTGCAGAACCCCCCTCCCTTCCAGTGAGGGGTTGGGGGAGGGTCTAAGCGCTCGAAGTCCTGAACCCGTCCAAACGTCTCACTTGGCCAAGTGAGGAGCCAAACGTCGTGTAGAGAATACCGAACTCGTTCAGCGAGAGTTGGCGCATGCCGCGTGATGTCCGGGTCGTTCGTGTGAAATTCAGGCGGTCTGACGGCGGTTTGTTGACGGCACCGGACGGGAGGGCAAGATTCGTCCGTCTGTTTTTGTTTTCGCCCTGCGCTTACGATAAACTCGGCGTTAGGGTGACGTGATGGACCTGAGCGCGGCGGCCCTGACAAATCACGCGGTTGAGCAAATGGCGAAGCGCCAGATTGCCGAAGCCGACGTGCGCCGCGCGCTGGTCGCGCCCGAGGAAACCTTACCGGTGCGACTGGGCCGCGTTGTCGCCCAAGCCATCGTGGGCGAATACCTGCTGCGGGTGTTCGTGGACATCGACCGAACGCCGGTCGAGGTGGTGACGGTTTACCGAACGAGTAAGATCGAGAAGTACGGGAGTCAACCATGAAAGCCAAGTACGACCCGAAGAGCGACACCCTGACGTTGGAATTCAAGCCTGGCCCGGTGGCCGAGAGCGACGAGGGCAAGCCGGGCATCATTCTGGACTACGACGCCGATGGGAACCTCGTTGGAATGGAGGTCCTGGACGCCTCGAAGCGGGTGGCGGACGCACGGTCGATGCAATTCCAGGTGGCCGACTGATGCTCGAACTTCGGAACGACCAACAACGAAGCCCCGATGCTCCCGCAGCGCACCTGTGCCGCGCGACGCGCAACCTGCGGGTCGATCACCGCGAGCTTCACCCGGCCTGATGGCCGTTGGGCGGTTTGTGGCAGTAAGGCGGGGGTCCGCTGGCGGTGGACGTCAAACCGCTTGCCGCCTCACGGATATGCACGTCGAGCGGTCGAATCTTACAGTCCGCATGACGTGCCGACGCCGGACGCGATTGACGAATGCCTTCAGCAAATCATGGAAGCATCACGAAGCAGCGCTGGCGTTGTACATCGCATTTTACAACTTCGTCCGTCCCCACATGACACTGAAGAAGACTCCGGCCGTCGCGGCCCGGCTGACAGATCATCGGTGGACTATTGAGGAATTGCTGACAGCGACGGCAGCGTGAAGGATCGGCGTTTCATTCTGCTGTTTCAGACCGGTCATTTCACGTTTTGGATGTCATTGATACAATTAAGATTTCCCGGAGGGAACCATGCCGCAAATCGCCGACAGTTTGACGGACCTGCTTCCGAAAGCGCTGCGCGAATTGCGCAATCCGCAGACAGACCTGCCCCGCATCGCCAAGGACCAGAAGCTGACAGGGCTAATTGAATCGGCGCTTCGCGACGTTCCGACCGAGCACGATCTTCGACTGGGCGATGCACGGGTCATGGGGCTGGAGCCCGAAAGTGTTCATCTCGTGTTGACTTCTCCGCCGTACTGGACACTGAAAGAGTATCGCGATTCGGACGGCCAACTTGGACACGTTGACGACTACGAACAATTCCTATCGGAGATTGACACGGTTTGGGAGAGTTGTTTCCGTGCGTTGGTTCCCGGCGGTCGTCTAATCGTCGTTGTCGGCGATGTTTGCCTTTCACGTCGAAAGAACAACGGAAGGCATACGGTCGTGCCGCTTCATGCCTCGATTCAAGAGCACTGCCGACAATTCGGATTCGACAATCTTGCCCCGATCATCTGGCACAAGATTTCTAACGCCGTTTACGAAGTCGAAGGCAACGGGTCGTCATTTCTCGGCAAGCCATACGAACCGAATGCCGTCATCAAAAACGACATCGAATTTATCCTCATGCAGCGTAAGCCGGGTGGGTATCGCACGCCGTCCGTCGCAACTCGTGTCATGAGCGTCATTCCCGAGGATCGACACCGCGAATGGTTCCAGCAGATTTGGCATGGCTTGACCGGGGCATCGACTAAGAATCACCCTGCGCCGTTCCCGATCGAATTGGCAGAGCGATTGATTCGGATGTTCAGCTTTGTGGGCGACACCGTGCTTGACCCCTTCATGGGGACGGCATCAACGAACATCGCGGCTAGCCGGTGCGGACGGAACAGCATCGGGGTCGAGATTGACCCGCACTATTTCGAGTATGCCCGCAAGCGCGTCGACGAACATACGCGAGGCCTGTTCTCGACAGCAACGGTCAAGCCCGCTAAAAACGGGTCGCATAAGCCGCAGCGAGTCGGCTAATGAACGTGTCGTAATGGTCCCGATCGCCGGGTTGCGGGGCGGGCGGTTTGGTCCAAAGGAATGCCGGTCCCTGATTGTCGCAATCCACGACGATAGTTGCGTAAGCGTCAAAGCCGAAGCCGTCAACCGCATCCCGGATCGGCAGCCCGCGCAGGTGGTTGACCATCCGTTCGGCGGCATGGGGTTGCCTGTGTTTCGAGATATGCAACGCTCGGCCCTTCTGTCGCAGTGGTGAAACAAACTTCGTGGCGATGTTGACGACAGTGACCCCGGCCGCAATCGCCTCCCGGTCGCCCTGATGGACGATTTCGTGCGACGACCCGAGTTCGTCGAACACGCGCGGTTGCGACTTGCCATGTTCGGTCATCACGGTTTTGGCCTCGCACGAAATGAATACCCGGTCGATTTCGCCGGGATAGATCACCTGCGCGAATCGCGCTGGCTGCTTGATTGACTTCGCGGTCCCGATTGCCAAATCGAGCGTCTTCTTTTTGCCGTTCGGGAAAGTGTGACGTGTGTTGATCCCGTAAATGATCTTGTCAGCAAGTGCCTGTTCTTTCAGGACCGGACAGGCAGCGAGCAAGTCCTCGAGAATCAGCGAGCAGAGCGCGATGGAGTGCGCATCGCTCCGTGGATGGTAATTGTAGACCCAGCCATATTTCGGGTCTTTGTGTTCGTGCGCTGTCAACCATGCCGCCAATTGCTTCGGAGCGCTCATGCAATGCCTTCCCTGGCGAAATGCGAGCGGGATAATCCGTAAGATGCGCGCTTTGGTCAATACCGGTTGACTGACGACCGCCAGCAATACAACTTTACGCCACTACCCAACAGTGGGAGGCGACGATTCCTTTCGTACGTCTCTGCGGGGCCACGCAAAGCCTTAGGCCCCGCCACCCACGGCACTTTGATTCCCGGACACCCTCACCCAAAGCGGTGGCACCCAACGTAATCTATTGGTCGGACACCTAGAGAATGACGAACTCATCCAGCGAGAGTTGGGCGTCGGCGGAGTGGTAGCGGGCGTAGAGGTCGTCGGGGATGTCGATCTTGAAACGCAAATCGCCGATGCGCACGTTGTCGCTGTGGTGCAGGATGACTTCCTGGTGGATGCGATGGCCGTTGACGAACGTGCCGTTGCGGCTGCCCAGGTCGCGGATCCGCACCGAGAACAAATCGGTCTTCAGCACGCAATGATGATGGCTGACGGAATGGCACCTGGGCCGAAACTGGCAGTCGCGCTCGCGGCCGATGAGAAAGTTTCTGGAGGTGAGCTGCACCGTTTTGCCGGCCGACTCTCCGTCGACAAACACGAGCGAGGCGCGAAGTCCCGAGAGCGAGCGGGACGACCAATTCAGCAGTGGGGGAACCACGGAAACGAAAGTGTCCTGACGCGGAGCCGGCGCGGCTGACGCGCGCTGTGCTGTGTCGTCGTTGATGGGGAGGATGAGGTTCGAAGGCCGCTCGTGCCCCCCACCCCGGCCCTCCCCCACGAGGGCCTGCGGCGAGCTCAGCCGAGCGGGGGAGGGGGAATCGCGATCGTGCGAGGCAGGTTCATTCGCCCGACCCCGCGTCTCCGCGTCAGCGCCTCCCCGCGTTGTAACTTCACCCCCTCGCCCCGTCACCCCCTCGCCCCCTCTCAATCCCCGCGTCTCCGCGTCCCCGCGTCCCCGCGTCGCAATCGCCCCCCCACCCCGGCCCTCCCCCACGAGGGGGGAGGGGGATTTCGATCTAACGTCGGTGGATCGATCTGGCGGTGATAACAAAGATGCCGGCTGTTCGCTAACTTCGCCTGGCAGCAGCGTTTCGGCGAGGCGAAGTTCGTCGGCGGGTATGCTGACCGGAGGCAAGTTCACTTCATCGTCGTGATCGAGACTCCGGAACGGGGAAAAGCGCACGTCGGGGTGAACCGGCAGCGTGTAGCTAAACAGCGGAACCGGGTCGTCCGATTCCTGCAGCCGCGGAACCACGGGCCGCGTCGGAGGCCGCACGGTATCGTCGTCGGTGGGAAGCTCGGTCTTTCGCTCGAGATCGGCGAGGGCCTCGCCATAGAAGGCGACGTCCTCCGGGTTGATCCGAATTCGATGACGGTGCGCGAATGAAGCCGCGCTGGGTTCAGGTTCGGACATTGGGGCCGAGACGGAGACGGGGGCCAGCGCCGGTTTGGGAATCACGTAGGTCTTTCCGCAAGCCGGGCACCTCGACGACTTGCCGACCGATGCCAACCGCCCGACGACGCGCGTGTTGCAATGCGGACAGGCAAAGCGAATTTTGTCGACGGACTGTGACGAATCGGGGACCGTCACCATCTGCCCGCAGAGCGCGCACTTGACCTGCCCACCGGCGAACACGTCGTATGCGTGTAACGTTGCTCCACAGGGGCAATCCACACGGATCGACATGGTCCGAGTTCCCGTGCAGCTTCGCCACCCGGCCTCGAACAGCGCCGAACGGCGTTTTGAAAGGTTCGGGCCCGCAAAGAGACTCAACAAGACAATCTAGCGAAGTTGACCGTGGGATTCGAGTGAGAAACGCGCTGGTAGGCGGAATGGGCAAAGTTCACAGCACAAAGCAATGCCACAGGTAAGACCGGTTAGCTAGTGAAACCGGCTTCATGAAATGGGCCTTGCCGGCCGCGCCAGCGCGCAAATGTCTTCCTTAAGCACCGCCGCGATCTCTTCCCAGCCCTGACGGCGGTTGCGGACGTCGGCGAACTGGCGCGGCTTGCCGATGCGGACCGTCACCTTCGCGAGGCGAGGTATGATCGTCTCCGGCCGGAAGGCCTCGAACGTCCCCTCGAGATGGCAGGGAACGACAGGGACGCTCGTTTCGGCCGTGATCATTCCCACGCCCGGCTTGAACTCGAGCATGTTGCCGTCGCGCGAGCGGGCACCTTCAGGAAAGAGAATAAAGACCGTCGGCTCGTCGGCAAGCCGCTGACGCAGGTCTTTGAGAGCGTGCGCGCCGCAATTCTTTCGCCACACAGGCAGCGCGTTGAGCACCGTGGCGGAGAACGCCGAAAATGCCGGCGTCTCGAAAAACACGTCGCCGGCGGCCAACGGAAACAACTGGTCCCGCAGCCGCAACGGCAGCACCGCGCCGAGCACGAGTGCATCGAGATGGCTGGCATGATTGGCGACCAGCATAAACGACGGCTCGGCGGGCAGGTTCTCGCGCCCGTGCACTTCCAGACGATGCAGCAGCTTAAGGCTGGTCCGCACCATCGACCACCACATGAAGCGAGACATCGTCGAAACCAGTCCACTCTCGCGCTGGTAGCTGCGAAAACGCTCGGTCGGTGAAAGGCCGTGGTCGCGCGCCGGCTCGAGCTTCCAATCGGTCACGGCTCAACCTCCCGTGAAGATCCGGTGGGCAAACACGTCGAGCGGCTGGTCCAGGTTCAGCGACACATAGTGGTATACGGCCGGAGGAACAAGCAGCAAACTATTGAACCGGTCGAGCAAACCGCCATGTCCCGGGATGACGCGGCCGGTATCCTTCACGCCGACGTCGCGCTTGATCGACGAAAGGATCAGATCGCCCAATTGGCCGAGGCCGCTGACGATAAACCCCAACGTCAACAGTCGCCAAATGTTGTCCATGGGGGTGTCGTCGAAGACAAAATGTCCGAGGAAGGCCACCAATAGGGTTGTGAGAATGAGCGCGCCGACGGACCCGGCCATCGTTTTGCCGGGACTGGTATTCGGCAACAGCTTCTTCCGGCCCATGGACTTGCCAATGCAATAGGCAAACACGTCGTTGAGCGAGACGCCGATCAGAATCAAAAGCAAGA
>JBBDVZ010000298.1:0-20400 GCA_040903115.1 Planctomycetaceae bacterium | reverse complement strand
TTGCTTTTTTTATCGCAACACGAAAAAACGCGCAAAGCACATGCTTGGTTTGGGCCTAACCTCCGTCAGTTCATAATCTGCTTGACTGCGCGGATCAACGAAAATTGGCGGTTCGGTGTGCTACCGGTTTCCCAAATTGCTTTCTGCAGATTTCACCTGCTATGCTATGGGTCGAACAGCTTGGCGGTTCAAACTGGAGGGTTACTTACCATGCGATCCGATGCCGTGTCTGTTTTCTCCGTTCTGTTCGTTTGCCTCATCGCCTTAGAGACCGCGTGCTCAGGTGAGGATGCTCACAGCTTAGCGAGACTTGGCGGTCAGATGAGCTCGGCTGACAAAGTATCGCTCGAAGAGCAGGTTGCGAAGAACCCAAACGACGCTGATTCGCGAACAAAGCTCCTCGGCTACTATTTCATCAAAGGACGGCAAGACGCCGATGCCAAATCCAACCGACAGCGTCACGTCGTGTGGTTAATTGAGAATGCTCCCGAATCGGAGGTGCTCGGCTTACCTTACGGTGGGCTCGACAAAGTACTTGAAAAGGAGGGCTACGCTCGAGCCAAGCAAGCTTGGCTAAGGATCATCCAAGAGTCGCCTGAAAAATTGTCCGTACTCAGGAATGCCTCCACGTTCTTCTTGTTGCATGATCGCAAAATCTCCGAAGAACTCTTGCTCAAAGGGCAAACACTCGACGCGAAAGATCCCAAGTGGTCTTCGTCGCTAGGTCAGCTCTATTCGCTTGAATTGATGTCGCTTCCAGCGGGGCCGGTGCGAAAAGCTGCTGCGGACAAAGCGTTTCAGCAATACAAATTGGCGTATGATCTATCCGACGCCGAGGAAAGAGACGCCCTTTTGGTCGCCCTGGCAAAAACGGCTTTTGCTGCTGGCCTGAATGACGACGCAAAGACTTATGCAACGAAGTTGCTTGACGACAACACGGCTGGTTGGAATCGAGGCAATCGAATTCACCACGGCAATCTCATACTTGGCCAGATTGCCCTTTCAGACGGAAATGTTGACGAAGCAAAATCGAGGTTGCTTCTGGCCGGCAAGACCACCGGTTCGCCCCAACTGAATTCCTTCGGTCCAAATATGCAACTGGCGAAGGAGTTACTCGAACGGGGGGAAACTAAGGTGGTTTTGGAATATTTCGAGCTCTGCAAGAAGTTTTGGGCATCGCCACATCGAAAACTGGAACAGTGGGCGGATGATGTGAAGTCAAACCGCATTCCGCAGTTTGGGGGCAACCTGGCATACTAAGCCGTCGCCACCACCCACGTCTGTCGTCACCAGAGTTATGTGACGATGAATCCGAATCCAGTGCGTCGGTGGGATCGACTGACGCGGAACGAGCATTGGCTCGAATCTGAAACCCGGATCTTACCTTGTCAGAGAGAGCCAAGAAGTCGACGATGGGAGAGACGCAACCACTGCCATGTCAGCGATGGACCATTGAAACGCGAGTGCTTTGGCGCCGCTGAGAAAAAGTTCAATTGCCGTCTTGTCGCCCCGATTCAGTCCGCACGATGGCCTCGGCAACGACCGAGGCCATTTGCGTTTACAGCGAGGTTCAACCGAGCGACAATTGCCTCCAAATAACAATTGGAGTAACGCCGTGGGTGCTTGGGGAGCGTTAGCTTTTGACAACGACACCGCCAACGACTGGGCCTATGCGCTTGACGATGTGGATGACCTATCGCTCGTCGTATCGGCAATTGCGGAAATCGAGGAAGTTGGCGAGATGTACCTCGACCAAGACTTGGCTTGCAGTGCGCTCGCTGCTTGCGAGGTTCTGGCGAGGCTTCGAGGCAATCCCGGCTACAATAATGCCTATACGGAGAAAGTCGACCTCTGGGTAACAGCTCACCCACTTACAGCGCCGCCAGAACTGCTGAAACGCGCGGATGCCGCGATTGACCGCATCCTTGGTGAACAATCGGAATTACGCGAACTGTGGGACGAAGGGGATGGAGGGAGTGGCGCAAGTCGGTCGAGGACTTGCGCCGGCGTCTCAACGGCTAACCAGCTCTCCAGGAATTCGGTGAACAACAGTTCAAACGAACGCCAGTCGCCCCGATTTTTGCACGGCTCTGGCGAGGCTATCCCCCGGCGATGGCCCCGACGATCACAAATGGTTCCGACCCCGTGGCAACCGCGTCAGGAAGCGGCGCATCCGGCGACTCGTGCGAGAGATCCTGCTCGCAGGCGAAGAATCGTAGAAACGGTCTTCGTTTGCCAGTGCCGTGGTCGCGGATTGTGCCGCGGAGCATGGGGTAGCGGGATTCGAGCTCATCAAGAATCGCGCGCTGCGTGATCGGGCCGTCGATCTCGAGTTCCACCTCGCCGCCGGTGCGCGACAGCGTCTTTAGATGATAGGGCAGCACGACGCGGATCATGGCAGCGTCTGCACTTCGACCGACATCACGGCGGGAAGGTCATGAACAATTGCCGACCAGCTATCGCCGGCGTTGGCCGAGCAGTACACCTGACCGCCGGACGTGCCGAAATACACGCCGCACGGGTCGAGCGAGTCGACGGCCATCGCGTCGCGCAGCACGTTGACGTAGCAGTCGCTTTGAGGCAGACCCTTCGTGAGCGCTTCCCAATCGTTGCCGCCGGTGCGGCTGCGGTACACGCGCAGCTTGCCCTCGTGCACGTAGTGCTCCGAGTCGCTTTTGATCGGGACGACGTAGATCGTCTCCGGCTCGTGCGCGTGGACGTCGAGGACGAACCCGAAGTCGGTCGGCAGGTTGCCGCTGATTTCGTGCCAATTGTCGCCGGCATTGTCGCTGCGCATCACGTCCCAATGCTTCTGCATGAACAGCACATCAGGCCGCGACGAGTGGAACGCGATGCGGTGCACGCAGTGGCCGATCTCGGCGGTCGGGTCGGGAATATACTGCGACCGCAGGCCCTGGTTGATCGGCTTCCAGCTTTTGCCGCCGTCGTCGGTGCGGAAAGCGCCGGCGGCGGAGATGGCGATATAGATGCGATCGTGATTGCTCGGATCTATTAGAATTGTGTGCAGACACATGCCTCCGGCGCCGGGCGCCCAGTTCGGCCCCGTGCCGTGGCCGCGCAGACCCGAGACTTCCTGCCACGACGTGCCGCCGTCGGTTGAGCGGAACAGCGCCGCGTCTTCGACTCCGGCGTAAACGGTGTCGGGATCGGTCAGCGACGGCTCCAGATGCCAGACGCGCTTGAACTCCCACGCGTGTTGCGTGCCGTCGTACCATTGGTGCGTCGTGAGCGGCTTTCCGTTGGGCGGGGACGTGTCGTACTGGAAGTTGTTGCTCTCGCCCTTCGGCATGCCGTCCGGTGTTGTGGTGGGCTCGCCCGCCGGCGTTCCCGGTTGGTGCCACGTTTTGCCGCCGTCGTCGGAGCGTTGGATGATCTGTCCGAACCAACTGCTCGACTGCGAGGCGTAGATGCGGTTCGGATCGACGGGCGATCCCTTGAGGTGGTACAGCTCCCAGCCGGCAAAGTGTGGGCCGTCGACGTGCCACTTGTTGCGCTTGCCGTCCGATGTCAAAACAAACGCACCCTTTTTCGTGCCAACCAGAACTCGCACGTCGCTCATTAGTTGTCTCCTTCTCGGCTCGATGTCTTGCGCACGAATGGACTCAACCGGTTGTTTGCTGATCGTATGCGTCAAATTCTTTGCCCGCAATCTTCCATTTGTCAACCAGGCTGGCCCCGGCGGGGCCGAGGAATGTAGCCACGGGTGCAGCGCAGACCGCCGCCAGGCGGGCGAAGCGGAACCCGTGGACGACTTCACTTGCCGGCCGCAGCTGGTTTCTTTTCGCCGGCCCCCGGTTGAAAATCGCCGGCGGCGACGACGATCAGTCGTTTGGGGTCGATGTGTTTGCGAAATGCGGCGGCCACGTCGTCCGGAGTCAGCGAAAGGATTTTCTGCTCGAGGTCGGCGTAATACTGCATCGTCCGCTCGGCTTCGCTGGTATCGGCGAGGACGTTGGCGAGGTTGCTGTCGGACGTCCACTCGACCCGTTGGGCCTGCAGGTACCCGGCGACGCCGGTCCGCAGCTCCTTTTCGGTGATTCCTTTAGCAAGTAAGCGGTCGAGCTCTTCGCGGATCGCCGTTTTCACCTTGGGCATGTTGACGGGATTGGCAATTGCATAAATATAAAAGGCCGCTCGGGGATCGAGCGACCGCGCTTGAAAACCCGAGCGGACGCCGTAGCTGAGGCCTTCCTGCTCGCGGATGCGATCCGCCAAGCGCGACGACAGCGAGCCGCCGCCGAAAACGAAATCGCCGATCACCAGCGCCGGAACATCGGGATGGCTGTCGCTGAGCGGCATGCCCTCCAACGCGAAGTACATGGCGTTCGCTTTACCCGGCGTCAAGATATCGGCTTCGGCGCCCTTCTCGGCGATGACCGTGTGTTTGAGGCGCTCGTAAGGCTCGCGCGCCTGCCAATCGGCCAATGTCTGCTCGATGATCGGCATGACGGCCTGTTCGTCGAAGTCGCCCACGATGGCCAGTTCGCCATGCTGTCCGTTTAGGTACCCTTCGTACAGCTTGGACATCGTCGCACGATCCAACGCCTGGACCAGCTTGATCTCTTCGTCAAGCGTGGGCAAATAGCGCGGATCGCCCTTGGGGTACGGATAAGCTCTCCGTCGAACCTCCCGCGGGGCCACCGCGTCAGGCTCTTTTCGGTTGTTCTCGAGGGTCGAGACCTTGGCGCGTTTGAGGATTTCGAGCTCGCTCTCAGGAAGCGACGGCTCGCGCAGCACTTGCCGCAACAACGTGAGCACTGCCGGAAGGTTATCGCGCTTGGTTTCAATGCCGAACGTCGCCGCGCCGGCCTCTCCCCTGCTTTCGAGTTGCGCGCTCTGCTCGTCGAGCGCATCCTGCAATTGCTGCCGCGACAATTTTTTCGTCCCGCGAGCCATCAGGTCGGGTAGAAACTCGCACGCGGTCGTAAGGCTCCGCAGATTCTTTTCGTTTCCGTAGCGCAAAGTGAGCTGCAGATTGACCGCCTGATTTCGCGTGGTTTTTTTCAACAGGGCCACTTTCATGCCGCCCGGCAGCGTGAGGCGCTTCGTTCGCTGCTCGATGCTGGCAGGACTGACGTCGAAGGCTTCGCCCGAGGCGGCCAACTCGCGCCCTTTGTAGTCGCCGATCATCTCTGCCACGTTTGGCGTTTGCGGTACAGTGCTGCGGTCGGGCTTTTCGGTCGGAAAGAAGATGCCGACCGTGCGATTGCTTTGCTTCAAGTACTTCGCCGCGACCTCTTGCACGCTTTGCGGCGTGACTTTTTCGATGCGGTCGCGATTAAGGAAATAGAGTCTCCAATCGCCCTGTGCCGCCCATTCGCTGAGATCGATGGCAATCTGGCCGCTGTCGGCGGCGTCGAGTTCCCGCTGTTTCAGTAATCGCCGTTGCCCGCGTTCGACTTCCTCGGGTTTGACGCCTTGTTCGGCGACCTGTTCGATCACATCGAGCAGGATGCCCACGACGCCTTCCGGATCGTTACCCTGCGAAACTTCGGCCTCGAACTCAATCACGCCGGGGTCGTGCAGGCCGTACGGGTAACCGCTGACGCGCGACGCTTTTTTCGACTCCACTAATGCTTTATACAAACGGCCCGCGGGAGCCGCCGTGAGAATGTCCTCCAAAACCGACACCGAGGCGAAATCGGGGTGCGCTCCGGCGGAGATATGGTACATCGCGCCGACGACCGACACGTCGCCAACCCGCCTCAATGCAACGAAGCGCTCTCCGTCCTGCACCGGTTCTTCGGTGTAGGTATTTTCGAGTTCGCGCTCGGGCCGCGGAATTGCGCCGAAATACTTTTCGATGGCAGCTAACGCCTTTTCGGCGTCGAAGCGGCCCGCGACCACCAGCATTGCGTTGTCGGGCTGATAGTATTTTTTGTAGAACGCGCGCAGGTTCTCGATCGGCACGCGTTCGATATCGGCGCGGTTGCCAATGGTCGACTTGCCATAGTTGTGCCATTCGTAAGCCACCGCCATGATGCGTTGCGTCAGGATGTACGATGGCGTGTTCTCGCCGCGCTCGAACTCGTTGCGAACGACGGTCATCTCCGACGCGAGATCCTCGCGCTTGATGTTGCTGTTGATCATGCGGTCGGCTTCGAGGCGGATGGCGAACTCCAGATTCTCATCGCTGGCCGGCAGCGATTCGTAGTAATTGGTGCGGTCGACCCAAGTCGTGCCGTTAAAATCGGCGCCCCGCTCGGTGAGCGCTTTGGGGACTTGCGGATGCGTCGGCGTTCCCTTGAATAACATGTGCTCGAGCAGGTGCGCCATGCCCGTTTCGCCGAACCCCTCGTGCCGCGATCCGACGAAGAGAGTCAAATTAACTGTGACCTTGGGTTTCGACTCGTCGGGGAACAACAACACCTTCATCCCGTTGCCGAGCTGATATTCGGTGATGCCCTCAATCGAGCGGACTTCGGTGATTCCTTGCGGATCGGCGGCTTTCAGCGAAGCCGAGACGATCAACATAGCCGCAATTCCAGCCGCCAATCGGTGCCGATTCATCGGTTGTTCTCCGTTCGATGAGAGTCGAATATTCCACGATGCGAAATCAATTACCTGTTGAGCCGCGGGGTTCATCCCCGCGGTCTTCGGCTATTGCCGTAACCGCCGCCTCTTCCAAATCGTGCGCGAATAAGACCGGTGGGTTAAACCCACCGGCTCGAAATCACCCCCGCATCAAATCCCGCCACGCAATCGGTGCGTATGCGATGACAACGCCCGCCAGGAGCCCCATTCCGTGCGCCATGTTGGCAATCGGTCCCACCCAGCCCGTGAAGCAGAGCACAAACCAGGCCATCATCCACAGGACCAGGTTCGGCGGCATGAACAAGCCCGCCTCAGGCTCGAAGCGTCCTTTGACCCAAATGTATCCGAACAATCCATACACGACACCCGACATTCCCCCGAACGCGGGGTCCGAGTACCAATATTGAGCGACGTTCGAAGCGACGGCGATTGTCAGCACGAGCGCAAGATACCGGACCGAACCACGGCGAATCTCGATCGCCGATCCCAGATCCCGCAGCCACATCATGTTGAACAAAATGTGCAGGAATGTGTAATGAATGAATATGGGCGTCACCAGCCGCCAGATTTGGCCTCGACGAATGTCATTCTGCTCCGATCGAAACGGATAATATCGGCCCTGGTTGTCCACCGATGTAAAACTCAGTGCCTTTAGAAACGGCTCGTAATCTGCTCCAAGGCGGGACCCGACAGCCACGCTCACGCTCACAATAATCATCGCGAACGTCACGGGCGCACGGGCCGAAAGCGGCCGCGACCAGCGGCGGCGCACGTCGACGACGTTTTTGCGCGCCTGAATGGCCTGCTTGACCGCTTGCTCGCGCAGGTCGGCCGCCGCCTTGCCGCTTTCGGCATACCGCGCATCGCCCGGGTTCGTGCGGAATTCGGCCAGCTCGGTTCTTGCGGTGTCGACGTCGTCCTCGTCGAAGACCCAAACGGCCCACTGGTTGTCGTCGGTTTCGAGCTTTGCTTTCACGCCGCGCGTCAGCAAATAATCTTCGAAGGTTTGTGCCTCTCGCAGGTCGGAGAGAGTGCCGATATGTCGCATCGAAGCATGTTTCCTGATGGCAGCGAGACCTGCAAGCGGCCGGCGTCTGAGAAGCCCGGCTTTTTCGAAAAGCCGGGCTTCTGAACGTGCCCTTAGGCTAGCGGTTGCGCGGATTCCCGCCAAGCCCACGGACGGCCGTCCGTGGGCTTACGCGTGCAATTCGACCACATCCTTGTCGCAGAGCCGGTGATCGCGGCCCACGCTTTGGCCGTCGCGCGCACTCGTGCCCCACACCTTGGCGAATTTCAGTTTCTCCGCCAGCTCGCGATGGACTTTTGCGGCCAGGTCTTCCACGGTGCCATCCAGGGGAATGGTGTACGGGTCGTTGAAATCCACCGGCTTTCCGGGTCGCTTGGTGTAAACGCGCACCACGCCGAGCGACTCGTAAATGCGATGACGCAAATTCTCCACCGAGTCTGGTCGGTCGAACTCGACGAGCACCGTCTGAAAATCCCGACCGGTTGCTTCGCGGAAGTACTCGAGTCTGTCGCTTGCGCCCGGGTCGTCGGCATGCGTGACGATGAGGATCGTCTTGACGTTCACCACCGAGAAATCGTCGTCATCGAAGCCCGTGCGGTCTGTTAGCCTGATCTTCCGGGCTTCCAACTGCGCAATGACAACGGCCGTTTCGTCCGGCGCGCCGTCGCTGCTGGCATCCAACAATAACAGCAACCCGTCGGCTGCTCGGATCATGTTGATGACGTAGGGCTCGAGGTGGCTTTCCGTCATGGGCGGCGTGTCGATGAGCTGCACTTTCACGTCTTCCCAAGGCATCATGCCGGGCATTGGCTCGCGCGTCGTGAAGGGATACGGAGCGACTTCGGGACGGGCATTGGTCAACTCCGCCAACAGTCGGCTTTTGCCGGCGTTCGGCGCGCCGACCACCACGAGCTGTCCGGCGCCCTGCCGCGGGATGCGATGGCTGGGGCCCTTTTTCGCCGCCTTTTTGTCGTCTTCGAGGGCCGACCGGGCCTCTTTGAGCCGCGTCTTCAGGTCGGCCTGCAGCTTTTCGGTTCCCTTGTGTTTGGGAATGAGCTGCAGCATCAACTGCAGGGCATCGACCTCTTCCTGGGGCGTTTGTGCGCGGCGATACTCTTCCTCGGCCTTTTGATACTGCGGCGTAAGGTTGGCGGGCATCGATCAGCCCCGGCTTGACCGCTGAGAAGAGATCATAGAAGAAGATAAAGCGTCCACAGATTGCGCGACTCGACTGAGCTCGCCGAAGTCAGATTTCGCAGATAAAAACTCTGGTTCCCAAACTCTGTTTGGGAACCCGCTTTCTGGAAGCTCGACTCGACTGAGCTCGCCGAAGTCTGCTTCCCGTCAACTTGATTCGACGCAGAGCTTCGAGGCAGTGCGTTCCCAAGCAGAGCTTGGGAACGAGTTCACTACTTTTCTTCTCTTATCTGCGGAATCTGACTTCGGCGAGCTCAGTCGAGTCGCGAAATTTGTGGATGATTTCCTGCTTCATTTCTTACCGGCGACAGTTTTATCTTTGTTCGCGGCGGCGGGTTGTGGCGGGGCTTCGTTGTCTTTGCTGGTTTCCAGGAAGGCGAACAAGTCGGCGATTTCTTCCAGAGTCAGCTCCTTCAAGATGCCGACCGGCATCACCGATGTCTTTGAGCGTGCTTGCTCCTGAACCTGGTCCTTGGGAATCTCGAGCTTGGTGGCGTCGGAGAGCAGGAGCACCAGCTTGTCGCTGTTGTCGGGGCCGGGGATGGGCATGCCGTTATGCACCAGTCCATCGACGGTCACGACGGAGACCATCCGATACTGGTCGGAAATGACCTGTGACGGATACACGAGCGACTCGACGATTTCCTTTTTCTGAAATCGCTTTCGCAGTGTTGTGAGATCCGGGCCGACCGCCTCGCCTTCGTTCACAAAGCGATGGCAGCGGACGCATTTTCCCTTCGTAAACACCTGGCGGCCGCGCGCGACGTCGGCCTGCTGCCCGTGCCCTTCGAGATAATCGATGAGTTGCTCGTAAGAGTATTTCGACTGGGTGAGATCCTGCTGAGGAAGCACCGCGGCAACCGCTTCGGGGTATGTGGTGTGATACCAGTTCTGGTAGTAGGCCAAGGCCTTGGCGACGTCGTCACCCGCACCGTGATCGCTGCCGGTGAGCTCTCGCAAGAGCGTGACGGCGTTTTTGCCCCCTTCCGTGCCCAACTGCAGACCGGCCAGAATCACGGCGCGAATGTCGTCGGCATTGCGGGGTTTCTTTTCCACCTGATGCAGCGCGCGGATGGCGAGCTGCATCGTCGTGCTATCGCCGAACGTGAGACTGCGAACCAGGTGAGTCCAACTCGCCTCGGACGGATGCTGGGCGAGTTGCCGCGCCAGGATGTCGCGCCGATCGGGGAAAGCATCGAACAGTTTCCGCAGCGATTCTTGCGCGGTAGGCGATGCATCTTTGCCCAGCGCTTCGAGCGAGACCGTAATCAGCCGGTCGCGCCGGCCCGCGTCTATTTGCGCGTCGCGATCGTTGAGGATCGAAGCGACAATCTTCTCGAAGTCGGCGACGTTGTCGGCACTGCTTTTTTCGATCACAAGACTCGCCGCATGCGGCCGCGTTCGCCAGTCGGCCAGCAGCTTGCCGCGATCCTCCGGCTGATAGCGTTCGAGGGTCGCCCCGACAATGTTCGCCAAAAACGGCGTGAAGCTGTAGCCGCCCTCCCAGTCTCGCGTCGTTTCGTACCAGTCGAGCAGCTTGCGTTTGAGCTCGTAGTTCCAACCGACGTTGATGTATCGCAAAGTGAGCGCATAGTCGATGGCCCGTTCGCGCGACTTGGCCGTTTCCAGGGCCGCCACGATCTTTTCGGCTGCCTGGTGATGCTGCAGGGCAGCGAGGATTCGCGCCGACTCGCCGTCGATGGCGTCGTCGCCGGTCGGAAAGTGCTTCAGCAGGACTTCGGCAATGTCGCCCGTCACGGGACCACGGCCGCCGGCAATCAGCGTGAGCTGGATCATGCGCAACACCGCCAGCCTCGCAGCGAGGTCGTACTTTTCGAAGGCATCGCCGATGACGGCTGCCTCGCGCTTGAGCGCCTCTTCGGGAGGATATGCATCCTTGCCGCGGCGAAACAGTGCCAGCAAGCCCTCGGTGAGGACGTAAGGATTGTCGGACTCGACGACGCGCGATCTCCATTTTTCCACCGGAACGCGCTCCAGCGCCACGCGCGCCGCGAAACGCAGCCAGCGGTCTTCGTTGGCAAGCAAATTCAGGAGCGGCTCGACAGGCGGTTCGTTGCCGCTGCGGACGAACGCCTCGCAAGCGCGGCGTCGGACGGTGAGATTCAAATCGCCCAATGCGCGACTCAATGCGCTGGCCACGGCGTTGCCCGAGTGACCGCCCAACAGCCAGACGGCAAACGCGCGGACCGTCGCGTCGTCGTCCTGAGCCGAGCGCAGCAAGAGATCGGCGCCCGGCTTCGGACCGACCTGTGCCATCAGCGTCAGCGCGCGGAGTTTCTTGTCGGCGTTGCCGAACCAGGCGGCATTCATCAATTCGCGGTCCCAATCGGCGTTTTGTTTTTTCCGAGCGTTTTCGACCAGCTCGCGCGCCCACCCCGACTGCAACTGTGGAATGGAGAACGGATCGTCGAAGTTGATCTTCGCGACGGCCTTGTCGCCGTCGGGATAACTGAGCCGATAAACGCCCCCTTCGGTGCCGCGGCCGCCGGTGCAAAACACCAGCGAGCCGTCGCGGTCGATCTCGATGTCGGATGCGTTGAGGGGATTGCCGGTGACAAACGTCTCGAACTCGCCGACGTAGGTCGCGCCTTCGGGTTTGAGCCGAACGTTCATGATGCGTCCCATCGACCAGTCGCAAACGATGAACGAACCGCGATACTTTTCGGGAAACTGGACGTGCTCGTAAAAGATCACGCCGGTGGGCGAGCCGCGGCCCGTGTCGACCGTGCCGGGAAGCGAGTCGAAGCGGTATTCGGGCCAGTCGGCAGTGCCGCTGCGCCAGCCGAATTCCGCGCCGTGAATGCAATGGTTGACGCGCACGGGCCGATACCAGGGGGCGCCGACGTCCCATTCCATGTCGCTGTCGTAGCTGAACATGTCGCCTTTGGAGTTGAAGGCGAAGTCGTACTGGTTGCGAAAGCCGGCCGTCTCGAGCCACCACTTCTTGCCATCGGGAGTGAACCGCCAGATTGTTCCGCCGGGCGCCTTGATGCCGGCCGCGTGTCCGTGGGCGTCCTCGAATCGAGGATCGAGCAAATGGCCTTCGTAATAGTCGCGCACGGGTGTCGTGGGCTCGGGCGTTTGCGTGACCCACGAATGATTGCCGAGGTTGCTGTAGAGCGAGCCATCAGGCCCATAGATGACGTCGTGCGGGCCGTGGTCTCCCATCCCGCCTTTGTACGTGATCACGTGCTGCACTTCGTCGGCAACGCCGTCGCGATTGCGATCCGGCAGCCGATACAAGCCTGTGCCTTTTGGCCCATCGCCGTTTGCATACAGGTCGTCGAAAACCGTGCAGAGTCCCTGGCAATTGGTCACCGCGCTGGAGTACTCGATGATTTTTTCGTACTTGCCGTCGTGGTTCTCATCAATGAGGCTCAGGATCGGTCCCTTCTCGCGCGAGACCATCAAGCGCCCGCGGTTGCCCCACGTCATGGCGACCAGCGAACCGACCAGTTCCGGCTCGGCGATGCGTTCGATTTTGAAGCCTTGGGCGACAACGTACCGGTCGAGATACGTGTCTTTCAGCACGATTTCCTTCCAGGGCGAATCGGCATGGGAACCGATAACTTTCGCCGCCTGCCAACTGCCGGCGTCGAATTCGGGCTTCAGCCACGCGTCCCCGACAGGCGCGGTTTGAGTGGCCCGCCACTGGTCGCCGGTGTCGAATGGAGACCGGGAGCCTCCCTGATCGCGGACTTCTCCGTCGACAAACAGGCCGGCCTTGCCGTCTTTGTTGGCGACCTCGACGGCGATGACGTTTCGCCCCTCTTCCACGACGCCGTTGAGATTGAAGCGGTAAAGCTGCTGGCCTTTGCCCTCGCCGACCTTCTGCCCATTCATCCAGAGGACAAACGCGTCATCGGCAACAATTCGAGCGATGCCGGTCGACGGACCATCCGATCGCACCTGGTGCCGGAACCAGACCTTGCCGGCCGGCGCTTCGACCGCGGGATTTCCGGTGTCGGCCCAAATCCACTTGGCATCGTAATTCTCTTGCGCCCGGGCCGATGCGGCCAAACTCACCAAGGCGACAACGGCGCAAGCCAAAGCCCGACGCTTCATCAAACGGCTCCCCCCAGACGGTGGACGATTCGAGCGAAACCGTCCCATCTTAGCGGCGGTCGGCAGATGCGGTAAAGCATGGCGATGCGAAGCGCGGATGCGTCCCACCGGGCGCGGCCGGTGGGCTTTGGGTGAGTTTCGCTCTACTGTTTTTCACTGGGCGCGGCAGGTGGGCTTTTGGCTTCATCCAACGTCGCGCGTAACTGACGAACCATGTTCATGTCGATCTCGGCCGGTTCGCGGGACAGCAGCCATTCCGTGTCCGCAATGGCCTCGTCGATCCGCTCGGTTTGATAGCGAAGCACGGCGCGGACCCAATGGTACTGCGGCGAATCGGAATCGATGGCCAGCATGGCTTCGGTGTATCTCAACATTCCCGCGCCGTCTTGGCGCTCCTGGGCGATGCGCATCAGGTTGGCAAGCATGCGGTTCAATATCTGCTTCTTCGTTTGCGTCACGAGATGCTCATCTTCCAGCGGCTGCCCCGTGAACGAGCGAACGACCGCGTCAGCTTCATCGCGCGTGAGCGTCTTTCCGCGCTCGAACGGGTCGAGCAGCACGCCTTCGCCCTCTTTAGGCTCGAAGCGAACGATGAAGTGCCCCGGCAGACCGACGCCCACCACGTTGAGGCCGATATGCTTTGCCAGCTCCATGTAGAGCACCGATAGCGTGATCGGCAGCCCCTCCCGGTCGTCGATGACTTCGTTGAGATAGCTGTTCGAACGGCTGTAGTACTCGGTGCGGCTGCCGTGGAATCCGAGATCTTCGAACAGGTACTTGTTGAGCGCGGCCAGCTTCGCCTTTTCGTCCGCATTCTTGGCGAATGTATCGTCGAGCTCGTCGGCCATGCGATCGGCTTGCCGGAGATACGCGGCGACGTCGAGGTCCGCATTGTCGAGGCTCGAGATCAACAGTGCCGCGTGCAACAGGCTGATCTCGTCGTCCTTCTTCTTGAGCATCTCGGTGATCTCGTCGCGCACTTTTTTCTGGTGCAGTTCGGCGGCCAATTGCTCGACGCGTCGCGCCTGTTGCTCCAACAGGTGAGCGCGTTCGCGCAGCACGGTCACCGCCTGATCACCTTCCGCTGCCGCTTTGTCGATCAGCTCGGCTTTGGGCGGAACATCGGCAGGAATTGTCTCAACCAGCTTTGCGATGCGTGCCGCGAACTCGGCCGATGGCTTCGAGTCGGTGATCGACTTGCCGATTTTGAAGTCCTTGAATTCGGCTTGCGTGTCGCGAAACTTGGCCAGTCCGACGGCTCCGACCGCGTACTTGTTGTCGTCCGACTCGATCACCAACTCATCGTTGACGAAGCAACGAACGTTGTCTTTTTGCATGCTGACTTTGAGCCGATTCCATTCGCCGCGGCGATACGCGCGGCTTGCGACTTCCTTCAACACGTGCCACGAGTAGACATCGGGCCCGTCGAAACGGCTCAGCCGCAATCGGCCATTGCTGGGATAAAAGCCGTAATGACGATCATCGCCCTCGCAGTGAAAGACGAGACCCGCGGCGCCGTCTTCGGCGGCGAGCTTCACCCAGACGGCCAGCTCGTAGGGAGCGTCCGGGGGCTTGGCCGTCGCAAGGCTGAGCGAGCGGCCTCCGAACCCCTGTCCGGGGCCATCGACCAGTATGCGGCCGGCCCGCTGCTTCCAGTTGGCTCCGAAAAGAGTTTTCCATTCCTTGGGATCTAACAGGCCGATGGTCAACCACTTCGAGATCGGGATGGGATTTGGCTTCTCAAGCAGCGGCTTGAGTGCGTTGATGGCCACCGCGAAACCCAGGTTGGCCGTCACGGCAGACTTCAGGGTGAGGATGCCGTGCACGCGACCCTGCCGATCGATTAACGGTCCGCCGCTGTTGCCCGCCTCCACCGGGATGGCCAATTGAATCATCGGCTTTCCATCGATCTCTCGCCGCCCCGAGACCAACCCACTCACCACGCTGTACTGCAAACCTTGGGGATTGCCGATGGCAACGACAGTTTGTCCCTGCCGCAGCGTGTCCGAGTCGGCAAGCTCGAGCGGCGGCAAATCGTTGGGCGCAACCTTCAAGATGGCCAGGTCGAGCGAGCGCTCGGTCGCGTAGATTTCTTTCACCTCGTACTGCTTGCCGTCGGCCGACTTGACCGAGATGGGCCGTGCCTCGCCGATGACGTGCAGGTTCGTCGCGATCAAGCCGTCGGGCGAAACGACAAACCCCGTTCCCAGCCCCAATTGCCGGCCGTCGCGTCCGAGAAACGAGATGACGACGATCGATTTTCGCGCGCGCGTCGTCAGCTCTTCGACCCATGGCGCCGGCGCGGCAGCCGCCTGCTCGGCATCCGTCGGCTTGACCGCGTCTGAAGGCGCCTCGGCGGGCGCAGTCTTGGGGGCATTCTCCGCGGGCGCTGGAAGGGCCGTTGCCAGCAGCAATCCAACGCATAGGCCGAATTGCCTCAATGATTTCAATTCGATCATTTGGTTCTCCAGCGTTTCCGTTCGGAATGAGTGTTAGTTTCCATGTTAGCGGCGAGCCCGAGTGAACGCAAAAACACGCCACCCGTCAGTCCGAGTTTTGAGGAGCCTTGAGACACATCAGTCCAGGTGCTCGCATTGCTCAACTGCAGCGACGCGACTGCAAGCTTCGGAAAGCGCTTGTCGCTTGGTATCCTGTCGACGAGCCGCATGCCCTCGCCCTGCCAAAGCAGCCGAAAGTCGCGCTCGGTCCACAATTGTGCGCCCACCCAAGGGTCGGCGACGGAAACGGTCCCATCGCTTTCGAAAGACACGAGTACGATCGAATGCGATATGCCGGGACTCCAGCGGTGCTTTGCGCCGTCGGAAAGCAGGTTCTTCATGTCGAGGTTGTATTCGACAGTGAGAATCATCGGCGTGGGGTTGCTCTGCATTTGCCGAAGCTCATCGTAGCTGCAACGAAAGAACTCGACGTCCCACAGGCTGTCGGAGGTCTTAAATTTCAAGGCGCGGTAGAGTCCCTTCCAATGCGTTCCCTTCCGTGTGAGACAAAGATCGGCCATCTCGCCTTCGGTCGCATCGATTCCGTACATTCCCAAAAGCGTGGCGGCGCAGGCCGGACTGCACGTCGCCTGCGACGTCTGCAGGCAAATCGTTTCCGCCCAGCGGTTCTCACACAGGGGCGGCACGCCCTGCAACGGGCGTACGGCGGAGTAGAAGGCGGCTAATCCCAACGCCCCGACAAACAGGGCCTTGCGGGCCGCTTTGCCCGGCACGCGGTTCCAAACCGCCCCCGCCAACAAGCTGGCAAACAGCGGATACCAATTGCCCAGCACGACGAGGCTGGAAACCGGAACAATGCGAGCGAGAACCGGTTCATCCCACACATAGAATGTGTAGTAAAGTAGACCGCAGATCGTCACACCCGCGACGACGTCACACATCCAATGCGCCGCGCGTTGCGTTGCCCAAAGAGTGACAAAAAAAAGCCCGAGCGACAACAGCGCGATGATCGCATACGCCGCATTCAAGTCGCCCATACGAGTCGATCCCGGTTGCCGTCGTCATCCCCGCGCTACGGAAGTTGAGCCCTGCGGCGTTTCATGGAGGCAGTATAGGGCGACGATAAACATGCGACAAGACGCCTGAGCCGGTGGGTTTAACCCGCCCGGTCGGACCGCGGGGATTAACCCCGCGGCTCGAATGCTTGCGAACGATGTTCGTCCGGCCGCATAATCGAATGTTTGACGATGTCACGCATGGCGAATGCCGAACTGCCTACGTGGTCTTGAGGAGCTCTGTAGGGTGGGTGATAACCCACCAACAGCGCGTGTGCAGCATCGGATGGTGGGTTGTCACCCACCCTACGCGGCTGCCTACGTAATCTTGAGGAGAGTTGTTTGATGATTCGCGCGCACCGAGATGCGTGGCTTGTTGTGTGTTTGGTGCTGTCGCCGGCCGTGTGGCTGTCGGCGGCAAAGGACGTCGCAGCCGGCGCTGCGAACGCTCAGCGACCCAACATCGTTTTCATTCTCACCGACGATCAGGCGCCCTGGGCGCTCGCGCATTCAGGCTACGCCCAAGCGAAAACGCCCCACATCGATCGCATTTGCCGCGAGGGGGCGTACTTTGTCAACGCATTTTGCTCGACGCCGGTTTGCAGCCCGTCGCGCGCATCGATCATGACGAGCCGCTTTGGCAGCGAGCTGGGCATTACCGAATGGATCAACCCCCGCACGGAATCGACGCTCGGCCTCGATCCGAAAACTCCGACCTGGCCCAAGCTGCTTGCGGAAGCCGGCTATCGCAACGGGCTTGTCGGGAAGTGGCATCTCGGCACCGAGGACCGCTTTCATCCGACGCAGTTCGGCTACCAGTACTTCATGGGTTTCCGCGCCGGCGGTACGAAGCCGAAAGACCCGGTGCTGGAGGTCGACGGCCACGACAAACAGCTCAGCGGGTTCGTCGTCGACCTGTTGACCGACAGCGCCATCGAGTACGTCAATCACCACAAGGATGAGCCGTTCGTTCTGTCGCTGCACTTTCGCGAGCCGCATAGGCCGTGGCTGCCGATCGCCGATGAAGACGCCGCGCTCTTTGCCGATCTCGACCCGAGCATCCCGAACCCCGATTATCCGAAACTCGACGTCGCCAAGGTGAAAGCGATGACGCGCGACTATCTGGCAAGCGTTGAAAGCGTCGATCGAAACGTCGGCCGGCTCATGCACGAGCTCGACCGTCTCGATCTTACAAAGAACACCGTGGTGATCTTTTCGAGCGATCATGGCTACAACATGGGACATCACGGCATTTGGCACAAAGGCAACGGGCACTGGATACTGACCGAGAACCCGCCAGGCACGGCCAACGTTCCCGCTGGAGAGCGGCCGAACATGTACGACACCTCGGTCCGCGTGCCGCTCGCGGTTCGCTGGCCGGGAGTCGTCGCGCCGGGCACGGTCGTCACGCAAACCGTCAGCCATCTCGACTGGTTTCCCACGCTGTTGGAGGTCGCGGGCGTCGAAGCGCCGCAAGGCGTCACACTCCGCGGGCGCAGCATCGTGCCCTTGTTGAAGGGAACCGCGGGTGAGTGGAACAACGACTTCTATGCCGAATACAGCACGCACGACAATTCACGGACGCACATGCGGATGTACCGCACGCCCGAATGGAAGCTGGTGCGCGACTTCCTCAACCCGGGCCGCGACGAGTTGTATCATCTCAAAGCCGACCCGGACGAGACAACGAACCTGATCGCCTCTGAAGACCCCCAAGTCGCCGCCGTCAAAGCCGACCTGGATACGAAGCTGCGCGCCCGGATGCAGGCCACCGATGACAAGGCGCTGACTGGGACAACTAAGCTGGAAACGAAATAAGCACGAAGCACGAATGCCTAAGGAAGGCCCAAAGCACGAAGGCTCAAAAATTTAGGGCTTTGGGACTTCGTGCTTCTTTCGACATTCGGGCTTAGTGCTTCGCACTTCGGCTTCTTTGCTCTTCCGTTTCCCTTAATCGCCGGGTACAACACCGCCGCAACCGGTCGAGTCCAGCACGTCCGCATCCCGTTCACCCACCGTCATTTGCGCCTCGTCTCGCCTTCCCCCGATTTCTTTGTGACGCGCCGCGTTCGAGCGGCAACTAACCAGTTGAATTTCGGGGCAGTCATCAAGGATGAGACGAGAGACATGTGGTTCACGTGGTCCAGACCGAAATCACCGACGAGCAGTTGGCGGCGGAGGCCGCGCGCGAAGGCTCTGACGGGCCGGCGTTCACCGAGCTGGTCGAACGCCACCGCCAGCGAGTCTGGCGCGTCTGCTATCGGCTGATGGGCAACGAAGAGGACGCCAACGACGCAGCGCAGGAAGTGCTGGTGCGGCTTTTCTTGCAACGGGCTCGCTTCGAGGGGCGATCCAAGTACGCGACCTGGATGCAGAGCATCGCCGTCAAAACGTGCCTCGCGCTAAGGCGCCGCAGGGGAAGGCGCCAGCGGCGCGAAACGCTGGCGGCTCAATACGAAATACAACGACACGGCCATCAGAACCAACACGACACGGCGCAGACGCTCGACCTGATGCAAATGCTGGAGACGCTCGACGAGGAAGATCGGGCGATGGTCATCATGAAATACGCGGAAGATTACAGCTACGAAGAACTCAGCAGCATCTTCGATCGCTCGGTGAGCGCCTGCAAGATGCGCATCAGTCGCGCCCGCGAACAATTGCGACAGCACTTTCCCAGCGAAATGGGCGCGCCGACATAAGCAGAACGAGGGATCATGGCAGACGATTTTTTCGAGCAACTGGCGCAAGCAGAAGTTCCGCCCGTTCCACCGCGGCTCGACAGCCAGTTTCGTCGACGGCTGAATCAGTTACTGCTGGTCACTCAACTGTTTGACTTTACATTGAAAGCGATGCCGTATGCGGCCGGACATTTTATTGCGAGCGTCGCGCACCTGATCAAATTGACCGTGGCTGGTCCATCCGAACCAGAACCGCGTCAAGAACCGAAGCAATCCTGATTCCGCCTCTGTGACAATGACCGAAACCATCGTTCCCAAACCGGGAACGATCGAAACATAACAACCAAATCTCACGAAAGGAGATTTTCATGTTGTCCCATCTGTTGAACTCAGTTGTTTTGGCCGATATCCAAACGACCGCGACCGACGCCGGAAGCGCGTTTAACGAAAATGTCGGCCGCGTCCGCGTGGCATTGCAAGATTCGTTCGGCCAAGCGATCGAACTGATCCCGACGCTTGTGGGCATGGTGCTGGTGCTCGCCGTCGGCTTTGTGGTCGCCCGCATTGTGGGGCGCGCCGTTCATGCCCTGTGCGACCGAATCGGCGTGCAGACGGCCGCTGAACGCGGCGGGCTCGTCGAATCGATGAAGAAGGTCGGCATCGAGCGCAGCTTGTCGGCCATCATCGGCCAGATTGTCTTTTGGCTGTTGATGTGCGTCGTGCTGATGGCCAGCTTCAACATTCTCAACCTGCCCTCGCTTTCGGCCACCATGGAAACCCTCGTCAGCTACATTCCCAAGCTGCTTGCGGCGACCGCCGTCGTGGTGATCGGCTTACTGCTCGCGGGCTTCTTGCGCGGCGTGATCGCGACGGGTGCGGACCGCGTCGGAATCACGTACGCCGACCGATTGGCCCTGGGCTGCTACTACGTGCTGGCAGTGATGACGTTTATCACCGCCTTCGAGCAACTTGGCATCAAGTCGGTGCTGCTCGAACAGGTGATTCTGCTCACCTTCGGCGCGCTGGCAGTTGGTTGCGGGCTGGCGCTCGGCTTGGGCGGTCGCGAGGTGGTCGGTGGAATTTTGGCCGGCTATTACGTCCGCCAGCGGCTGCAATCCGGCGATCGCGTGAGCGTGGCCGGTCTCGAGGGCACGGTTCGCGAAGTCGGTCCCGTCGCTACGGTCATCGAAACCAAGGGACATGGCATGGTCGACCGTCACACCGTTCCGAATACCCGGATGCTCAACGAAGCGGTTCGGTAATGCTTTTGATAGCGTTCAGACTCCGAAGCCCGGCTTTTTCTTAAAAGCCGGGCTTCTTGCGTTTCAGATATATACAAG
>JBBDVZ010000297.1:0-20494 GCA_040903115.1 Planctomycetaceae bacterium | reverse complement strand
CGGAGAAAAGAAGAAAGAGGAATTCATCCACAGATTTCGCAGATTGCACAGATTTCTTAGTTTCATAAATCGTCTCGTTCCCAAGCTCTGCTTGGGAACCAGAGAATTTAATCTGCGCCATCTGCGAAATCTGTGGATGATTTCTCTTTCTTTTCTGCTCTGCGTCTCCGCAGTGAAGTTTCACTTGTGCGTGCCCTGGACGTTGACGCCGCTGCCGATGAGCAGGTTGCGTTCGTAGGCCCAGCGGTAGATGCGGCCGGTTTTTTCCGGCGGGAGGACGATCAAGTCGTCGTAGCCCGCCTCGCGGAACCAGCGGCAAAGCTCGTCGACGGTGTGGTGGTGCTGATACTCGGGGGCGTACCAGTCGAACGTGTCGCAGACGCGATTCTCCCACACGGGATGTCCGCTGAAGTTGACGACCTTGTTCAACGTCTTGCCAAGAATGGGCAGCCCGCCGAGACGCGCTCCCAGCCGGCACCAGCGTTCGAGTCGCTCGGCTGGCATGCGGGTCGTGCGGCGTCGCAGCGAGTTGTTGATTGCCTCCTGCCACCACTGATTGCGGCGGTACAACCATACGGCCAATTTGCCACCGGGCTTCACCATTTTGGCGACTGCGTCGAAGACTGCCCTGGTGTCGACGTCGTGATGCATCACGCCGATCGAAAACGCGCGGTCGAACGACGCGGGTTCCAGAGGGAGTTTTTTCAGATCGGCCTGCAGAAATTCGACGTTCGTCAGACCGGCACACAATCGCGCGGCTTTCTCGACGGCGACGCTGTGATCGGCAGCCGTCACGCTCGCCCCGGCTTCGGCGGCGATTTTGCTGTATCGTCCGCCGCCGCAGCCGGCGTCGAGCACCCGCAGTCCACGCAGCTCATCGAGTGAAAAACCGGTCTTCGCCTGGAACGTCGCCCGATCTTCGTCGTCGTGGGCGACCTCGTACTTGTTCCACTGCAAACCGAAGCTCGCCAGATGCCGTTGCGACACGAAGCGGGGAATACCGTCGACAACCGGATACGTTTTGCCGCAGCGTGAGCAGATGAGTGCGTCATCCGCTTCTACGTCGATCGGGCCGCAACCTTCGGGGCAACGCAATCGAGCGATGAAGGCGGACGAAAGTATGCGAGTTGCGATTGTCACTTCGAAGCCGTTTTGAATTTGTGGTTTCACGTCGACAAGTAGGGGGCCGAATACGGGGCCACGCAAAGCCTTTGGCCCCGCCACCCGCCGCGTAAAAATTGCTCATCGGTTCGGCTGCGGTCGTGGGTCGCTCGTAAATCGAGAAGAGCACGGGCAAGATGCCCGTGGCACCCCGGACGCTACCTGACACAATACTATAGCTCAATTGTCATCAGGTCTTCGGCGACTTCGGTACGCGGGAAGATTTTGCGCGCGGTGTCGATGCCGATCGGGTCGTCGCCGGGACGATGCGGGTCGATGTGCACCAGCATCAATCGTCCGACATCGGCATCGCGGGCAAGCTCGGCCACCGGCGTGGTGTTGCTGTGCCCGGTCTTGGCCGACCACTCGGACATCTGGTCGGGGTAATAACATTCGTGAATCAGGACGTCGACGCCGCGGACGAATTCGGTGTACGAACCGTCGACGCACGTGTCGGTGATGTATGCCAGCGACTTCTGCGGCCAATCGATGCGGAAACCGGTCGAGCCGCCGGGGTGCACGAGCGGAATATGGCTGAGCACGCCGCCGCCGACGGCGACCGAGTCTTTGAGTTCGACGAATTCGAATCGGGGCAAGATGGGAAAAATTGCCTCGGCGAACAAATGCTCCTGCACGGCAGCGAGATATTGTTTCGATGCGTGGACGCGGGCCGCCTTGATTTTTCCGGACATCAGCGGAACCAGCAGCGACGTCAAACCGACGACGTGGTCGAGATGCGCATGCGACAGAAAGATGTCGAGCTCGGGATTGACGAGTTTTTGAGCGATCCGAAAAACACTCGTGCCGGCATCGAACACGAGGCCGATCTCTGGCAGCATCACGCACGCGGTTTGGCGGCGCTCGTTGGCGAAAAACCCTCCCGTTCCCAGAAACTCAATCCGCATTCGGCATGTCTCCGCTGATGCGAACAGCGCATCCCTGCGGGATTGCGGCTAAACATCGGAATCCGTTTAGCCGCGAGCCGCCCAGGCGAGCGGTTCGGTGCAATCTCACTGTAGCCGCCGTTCGCGGATCCAATCCGTATGAAACGTTCCCTCGCGATCGATGCGCTGATACGTATGAGCGCCGAAATAATCTCGCTGGGCCTGCAGCAGGTTCGCGGGCAGGCGGTCGCGGCGATAGCCATCATAATAACTCAGTGCGGCGGCGAAACCCGGCACGGGCAGGCCGAGCTCGACAGCCGTCGCGACGACGCGGCGCCAGCTTGGCTGCGCCTTGTCGACGGCCGACTTGAAAAAGGCGTCGAGCAGCAGGTTTTCCAGGCCGGGCTGGTTGTCGAAGGCGCGCTTGATGTCTTCGAGGAAACGCGAGCGGATGATGCATCCCCCCCGCCACAACAGCGCGATGTTGCCGTTATTCAGCTCCCAGCCGAATTCGGCGGCCGCCGCGTCGAGCTGCACGAAGCCCTGCGCGTAGCTGCACAACTTGGAGGCGTAAAGCGCGGCACGGACGTCTTCGACGAACGACTTGCGGTCGCCCTTGAACTTCGCATCGGGTCCGGAAAGCACCTTCGACGCGCGGACGCGGGCATCCTTTTGCGCGGACAAACAGCGGCTGTACACGGCCTCGGTGATGAGCGTGGTCGGCACGCCCAAGTCGAGGGCATGCTGGCTCATCCACTTGCCGGTTCCCTTCTGCTGGGCGGTGTCGAGAATCTTGTCGACTAAATAGTCACCCGCCACGGCATCGCGGACCGTAAAGATGTCGCGCGTGATTTCAATCAAATAGCTTTCCAGCTCGCCGCGGTTCCATTCGTCGAAGACGCGGTACAGTTCGTCGTTGCCCAGCCCGAGTGCGTGCTTCAGCATGAAGTACGCCTCGCAGATCAACTGCATGTCGCCGTACTCGATGCCGTTGTGCACCATCTTGACGTAATGCCCTGCCCCCTCGCGTCCAACCCATTCGCAGCAGGGAATATCGTGTTTCGGCCCGACCTTCGCGCTGATTTTTTGCAAGAGCGGCTTGACGAGCGGCCAGGCGTCGGGCGAGCCGCCCGGCATGATGCTCGGCCCCTTGAGCGCTCCCTCTTCGCCGCCGGAAACGCCGGTGCCGACAAACAGCATACCGGCCGCCTCGACTTCGCGCGTGCGGCGGTTGGTGTCGGCGAAGTGTGTGTTGCCGCCGTCGATGATGACATCGCGGCGGCCCAGCAGTGGTTTCAGGTCGTTGATGATGGCGTCGACGGCCGGGCCGGCCTTGACCATCAGCATCACCTTGCGCGGCGGCTTGAGGTTTTTGACAAGCTCGGCGAGCGAGTGATAGCCGGCGATGTTTTGTTTAGGTTCTTTGCGGGCGACGAACTCGTCGGTGACGCTGGTGGTGCGATTGAAAACGCCGACCGAAAACCCGTTGTTGGCCATGTTGAGGACAAGGTTCTGCCCCATCACGGCCAGGCCGACTAACCCGATATCGTGCTGCATAAGCCGCCAAACTCCTTCAATTTGCCGGAACCGGGTTGATGCAAAGTCGAGGCGACTAAACTCGAACGGGAGGGAGGGGGTTGTCTGTGACGAGACCGACGTAAATCGGCACGTATCCGTACCGACGATAGGCCTCGCGGGCAACGCCGAGTTGATCGAGACCGCTACCGACGACCTGCTCCTCATGAATGGCGACGTACAGGCCCCGATGTTTCGACAACAGCGACGAATGTAGCGCACGGAATGCGCGCTTTTCCCGCTCCCACTTGGACATTTCGCCGGAGGTCGGCGTTTTGATATCCGGTGCGGGGAGGATTTCCGCGTTGCTCATGGAAGTACCTATTTCGGTTAACCGCCGAGTGGACCGGGAGTCCATTTCACGCCGCCATCATTACATTTTACCTCGGATCACGGTCGGAGAAACCAAGAGTTCCGCATCATTTTTTCCACGGCGGAGTTTCGGGCAGGTAGGCGTCGAATTCGGCAATCAGGGCTGCTTCGTAGGCGCCTGCGTATTGCAGTTTGAGGAACTTATCGTACGCTTCGCGGAAAAAGCGCTCCCAGCTTGCGTCTTCGGCGCCGGGATTGATCGGGTAAAAGAGGGCGCCGTTGGCCTTGGCGGCGTCCATGTCGCCGGGGGCGTCGCCGATCATCAGCACGTGGTTTTTGGCATAGCCGAACGACGCCGCCTGCCCCAGCGTCTGCTTCTTGCTGCCGGCTTCCTGGCCGCAAATGGCGGCGGCGAAGCGGCCGATGTCGTGCTCGTCCCATTCCTTCTGCAGGGCCTTGCCGGGCGTCGCCGAGCAGACGATCATGTCGGCCCGATCGCTCAACTTTTGCAGGCTGTCGCGGACGAAAGAGAACGGCGACACGCCGTGCACCATGTCGTCGACGAAAGCGTTGACCGCAGCCGACCACTGGAGCGCCAGCTTGAGGTCGGGGTCGTTTGTTTTCTGGACTTCCGCCTTGAGTGCCGGATTGCCCAGCTTCGACTCGCGTCCGATCCAGTCGCGAACCGACTGCAGCCTGGGAACCTTCACGCGTCGGGCCTGCACGACGGGCCGCGGCTCGAGCAGGTCGAGCGTCATCGTCAGCGCCGGAAACCGATTGATGCCCCGCCACTTCGAATAAAGATTCACGAACTCGGCGGCCTCGCGCGCGTACTTCGAGACGGCCTGCAGCCCGAAGAACTTGATCGTATTGGGGATGAAGCACTCCTTGTGCTTGATCTCCATCGTATCGAACGCACAGCCATCGGAGTCGATGCCGACCAAGAAGTCATGCTTCTTTTGGAAGCTATCATCGAGAGGATTTTCGGACACAACTCACTCCAAGGGATTTTCACCGCGGAGACGCAGAGAACAAAATCCAATTCATCCACAGATTTCGCAGATTTTTTTTGAATTGTCATTTCGTCAACAAAGCACTCGCACGGCCTTGTTTGGTATTTCCTAAATCTGTGCAATCTGCGAAATCTGTGGATGATTTCTTTCTTCTTCTCCGCGCACTCGGCGCCTCGGCGGTTAATTTGATTTTTCACGATCGGCTTGAGGAATATACTTCGCCAGTTTTTGGTCTGCGAATATTGGTTTCAATTGGGCCAAGCGGATTCGTCCGCCGATGAGTGGGATGCTCGGCCAGTCGTTGCCGATCAGCGGCTGGGCATAGCGGATAAAATCGTCGGTCACGTCGGTGCCGTCTTTGCTGATCCAGTGCGCGGGGAATTCGCGTTCGCTGTTGGCGACGTCGAGCAGCGGGACCTTATCGAACCTCACGTTGTAGATTGGCCCCGGCTCGCGCAAGATGGTGGCCATGTAGCCGCTTTCGCCCGCAGCCGCCAACAGCGCCGCTTGCTGTCCGGCCCGATACGCTTCATCCAAATCGACCGTGGACGCGTAGATCATGTTGTGCCGCTGGTCGGTGCCGGGCACGTTCGCGCGGGCCGCACCCTTCACAGGCAACCCTCGCGCATTGAGCGCGTTGATCACCATTTGCGCGACGGTCGTCTGGCTCGAGCTGAACTGCGTGTGTCCGAACGAATCTTTCAGCTCGCCCAGATCACCCAGCGAGAGCCCCTCGCTGACGACAACGATGGCACGCCCCGCGCGTTTCAACAAGTCGTTGACGTTATCGGAAAGCTGCTCGATCGTCAGCTTGCGCTCGGCGAGGTAAATCTGCAGCGGCAATTGTCGCTCTGGATCGGCCAACCGGGCTGCCGCGGGAATGAAACCAATACGGCGTCCCATGGCCTGCAGCACGAGTACGGGGTCGGCGGGGCTGCTGCCGGCGTTCTCTTCGTTGGCGAACTGGACCATGTGCGCCCAGTAGCTGGCGGTGCTGCCGTAGCCGGGCGTGTGGTCGATCAGTCGAAACGCGCTGTCGCCGACGTCGTTGTCGATGGTTTTGGGAACGCCGATGCCCACGAGGTCGAGCCCGCGCTTCTGCGCGACTTGCGCCACCTTGTTGGCGGTGTCCATCGAGTCGTTGCCGCCGATGTAGCAGAAGTACCCGACGTTGTGGGCCTTAAAGATCTCGATGATCCGGTCGAAATCCTCGGTTTGTTTATCGCGCAACTTGTAGCGGCAAGTGCCGATCGAGCCGGCGGCAGGCGTGATTCGCAACAGCGCAATCTCGTCGTCGTCCTGTGCCGAAAGGTCGAGCAGCTCTTCCTTGAGCACCCCCTCGATGCCGTGCCAACCGGCATAGATCGTCCCGATGTGCGGAAATGCACGAGCCGCTTCCACCAGCCCGCGCAGGCTGTTGTTGATGACGGGCGAAGGTCCGCCCGACTGGGCGACGACCAGGTTTCTCACTTTGGTCACGGGTCTTCCTCAGTGGCGTTTGAGGCGCATGATAGTCAATCGGCAGGTGTAATTCAAAAGTGACTTGTGCGAGACGCGGAAAGGGGGGGACGCGGCGACGGGGAGATACTGGCTTGCGGCTTTTCTCCGCGTCTGTCTTCAGCTCCGCGTTCCGCGCTCCGAGTTCCGCGCTGGCTCTCTCACTTGGGCTTCAGCGACACCGTGGAATCGTCGATCGTGAACGAGAGTTTCAGCGGGTCGAAGATCGCATGGAAGAAATCATCGGCGGGGGCCTGTTTGACATCGATGCTGATCGGCGTCTTGAGATCGATTCCCGCCGCGGTCAGGGCCTCGCGATCGAAATCGAAGTGTATCCCTTTGTCCTCGAGTTTCGTCATCAAGACCTCGACTGAAATTCGTTGCAAAGTCAGCGTGAACCGCTGGCGGCTCAACGGCACGGGACGCGGCGGAGTAGGTGTTGAACCGACTTTGCGGCCCGGATTGAGCAGCGCGGCCACCGCCGCATGCTGCTCGACCGTGCCACTGACAATCACCTGGCGGCCTTTCACTGCCGTCGTCAGTCCTTCGATTTGATTTTTCCATGCCTCCGCGGCCTCGGCCGGCGACTGGTTGCGAGGCGTGTAAACCCGTTCGATTGCGACGACGTCGGGAACCGGCACGATCCTGATGCCGCGGCCGGCATTGGTCCACTCGAAAGTCAGGTCGAACTGATTCAGCACGAGAGACAAGGCGGTGACCGCATCGACCTCGGGCAGCGTCGCCCCGGCCCAAAGGTCGTGAGGAATCTTTTCGAGGCCGTCGACCGCCAGCGCATAGTCGCCGGCGATGCGTCCGACCAGGCCTCGCGGACTCTCGAGGTCGCCGTAGTGAATCGTCGTCGGCTTGACCAATTCGAAGCGCCGCGTTTCTGAAACGTGGCTCGCGGACGCAAACATTTCGTCGTCGCGAATTTGAATCAACGTACGCAGCTTGCTCAGGCTGGCGGGCGGGCCGATCACCACGGTGCTGTCGGTCGTGCAAATGGTCGCCCTGCTGCCGCTGGCAATCGTCTCCAGCCCCTGAACGAGCGGAACGTTGTTGAGATCCACGGAGCGCACCGTGGTGGGATCGATGCGCCGGTCGACCAGGATCGAAATGTTGCGCTCGTCGGCAATGCCACGCAGGATGCGCCGCAGCTCCACGTTGTTCCAAGACCCGGAAATCGGCGCGCGCAACGCGCGCTGAAACGACGCATCGACCAACCGCCGAGGCTGCGGCGGATGAAGCGCGACGTCGGGATCGGCTCCGGCGAGCAGGAGAACCAGCAATCCAGCGGTCACGCTCACGATGATTCCTGTCCGCGATATACGTTCAATGAGATGGCCTCTTTGGCACTACTTCTTTTTTGCATTTTAACCCGCCTGAGGTCCGACGCGAAGGCGAGAAACAGCGACGAACGGCCGACATTCAGCGGGACGACGCACTGGCCGCCAGCCCCGGTCCGATGCTACCATGAAAGCCGTCGGCCAATGCGCGCCATTTCTTCGTGTTCCAAGCGCCCAATCTCGCACTCAAGGTCCTGCGATCATGTTGACGACGCACGCTGTCGGAATCGACCTGGGAACGACGTACTCGTGCATTGCGTATCTCAACGAGCACGGCGAACCCGTCACGCTCGCCAACGAAGAGGGAGAACTCTCGACACCCTCGGTCGTGTTATTCGACGGCGGTGAAGTCATTGTGGGCACCGAGGCGCTGCGGAACGCCATCGTCAACCCGAAGCACGTCGTGCAGAATTCGAAACGGTTCATGGGCGATTCGTCGCCGCGCTGGGTCATCGAGGGACGCCCCTACACGCCGGTCGACATCGCCACGTTCATCGTCAAAAAACTGCTCTCCAGCGCGCAGCGGCAAATCGGCCCGATTTCGCAGGCGGTGATCACCGTGCCGGCGCAGTTCAGCGATTCGCAGCGGCACGCGACGGTCGAAGCCGGCCACCGCGCCGGGCTCGAACGCGTCGACATCATCAACGAGCCCGTGGCGGCCGCCCTGTGCCACGTGCTGGGCAGCGAAGGACTGTGGTTCTCGGAGCTGGCCGAAGAGCAGCGGATTCTGGTGTACGACCTGGGCGGCGGCACGTTCGATCTCTCGCTGGTGGCCTATCGCAAGAACGAGGTCAAGGTCATCGCCAGCAGCGGCGACTTGCACCTGGGGGGCATCGACTGGAACCATGCGCTCGAAAAGCGCTTGTGCACGCAGTTCACAAAAGCCTTCGGAAAAGATCCGCGCGACGATTCGTCGAGCCTGCAGGCGTTGGCGCTCGAAGTCGAACAGACGAAGCGCAGCCTGTCGGTGCGGCCGCGCGCCGCGCTGACCGTGCAACATGCCGGCCATCGCAAGACCTTTCAGGTCGACATCGCGCACTTCGAGCGTCTGACACAACCTCACGTCGAGCGTACGGCCGAGATTACCCGGCGGCTGCTCAAAGAAAACAAGCTGGGATGGGCCCACGTCGACGTGGTGCTGCTGACGGGCGGCGCCTCGCGCATGCCCATGATTCGCAAGACACTGAAGGAAATGAGCGGCCGCACGCTCAACACGTCGCTTTCGCCCGATTTGTCGATCGCGCACGGCGCGACGTACTACGCCGGAATGCTGTTGTCGAACGATCAATTCGCCCGGTCGATATTGAGTGCCGCGGCGACCGAGCGTCTTTCGCAAGTGCGGCAGCAAAGCGTGAACGCCCGCGCGCTCGGAGTGCTCGTGCGCGATCCACAGCGCCGCGTGCGGGTCCCGCATTATCTCATCGATGCCAATACGCCTTTGCCGGTCGCCAAAACACACACCTACGGCACTGTGGTCCCCAATCAGCGGCGCGTGCATTTGCAAATCGTCGAGAGCGGCACGTCGCCTGATGCCCCGCCCGCCGTCTTGGGACGCTGCGTGATCGACGACATCGCTCCCAATCTTCCGGAGAACTCCGAGATCGCCGTCACGATCAGTTACGACGCCCAGGCCCGCGTTCACGTGTCGGCGACCGACGTCTCCAGCGGCAAGCACGCGTCGACCGAGATCATTCGGCAGGAGAACCTCGTGCCGCAACTGGCTGCGACGGGTGCGGATGGCAGCGACGTCGCCATGCTCGGCGGCATGCCCGCCCGTCTCGGCGGAGGCAAGAAGAAGGCGCGCCCGGATGACGACGCGTCGAAGACGACGTTGCCGCCTTCGTCGGCTCGCCCGGCATTGCCTCGTCGCGCGATCACCGCGAAGCGGCCGGCGTCACCCGCCGAAAGTGACTCGGCTCTCGATGCGGCCGAGCAGCCCGTCCCGCTGTGCAACAAGTGCGGCAAGCCGCTCGACGTTCGCGGACGCTGCCGTTCGTGCGGGGCTTCGACGACTAAAGGTCCGGCTAAGCCCCCTCAACGACCAGGCCAAAAGCCGGAACAAGCGCCCGCTCGTGCGCCAGCGGCCGCCGGCACGCCGAAACCTCGTCAGGCCGCACCGCGCACACTGGCGGCCAAGGACCCAGACTTCGAAATGTTCAACGACGAGTCCACTGTGGCAAAGCAGCGAGCATCACGCGCGTCGAAGACAGTTCCGCCACCCGTCCCTCAGGGCAAAGCCAACAGAAAGCCGACGCCGAAGTCAAAGTCGCCCAGTCCCGAGGAAGTCGGCGAGGACGAGTTTTGGGAACTCGTCGAATAACGGCGGCTTCTTCTTGGATGCTTCGGAAGTATAAGCAAGGACTATACGCGCGGATGAACTCCGAAGGTTGATACAACTTCGAGAAGAGCACTGGCAGAGCCAGTGGCACCCGGCGGCTCGAGGACGAGCCGGGTGGCACGGGCAGCTTGCCCGTGCTCTTTTCGATTGAGAACTCGCTCGCATTGGGTACTCATCGTCCCAGTGCATCTTGCTCGGCATCGCTGTTTTGTATGCTGAGAAAATACATGCAGCCGTATCACGTTCGAAAAAAGCACTGGCGAGACGCCAGTGGCACCCGAGGGCTCGATGAAAATCGATCGGATCGAACTGTTTCACGTCGCCATGCCGCTGATCTCTCCGTGGCGAACCGCTTACGGGGAAGATGCCGCCATTCATTCGGTGCTGTGCCGCATGTCGAGCGGCTCGCTCGATGGGTGGGGAGAAAGCGCTCCATTCGCGGCGCCCTGCTACAGTCCGGAATGGGCCGCCGGCGTGTTCAGCGTCAATCGCGATTGGTTGGCGCCGGCGATCATCGGCAAGGAGATCGAGTCGGGCGACGCGCTGCAGCAACGTCTGGCGATCTTCAAGGGAAATTCCTTCGCCAAGGCCGTCCTGGATACCGCCTGGTGGAGCCTGTTCGGCAAAATGTCGGGCCAGCCCCTGCATAAGGCACTCGGCGCGACGCGCGATTCGGTTCCGGTGGGCGCCGATTTCGGCGTGATGGACAGTCTCGATGAGCTGCTCGATGCGATTGGCCAAGCCGTAGAAGACGGATTCCCCCGAGTCAAACTGAAGTTTCGACCCGGTTGGGACATCGCGATGCTACAAGCGGTGCGGCGGCGGTTTGCTCACCAGACGTTTCACATCGACTGCAACAGTGGCTACCGCCTGCGCGACTTGCCGATGTTTCGACAAGTCGATGAATTCCATCTCGCGATGATCGAACAGCCCTTGCAGCATAACGATCTCATCGACCATGCCGAATTGCAGCGGAGCATTCGCACGCCCGTGTGTCTCGATGAAAGCATCACCGAGCCACGCCAAGTCGAACAGGCGATGGCCCTGGGAAGCTGCCGGTTCGTGAACGTCAAGCCGGGGCGCGTCGGTGGGCTGACCAACGCGGTGAAAATTCACGATATATGTCGCGCGGCGGGCATCCCCTGCTGGGTGGGAGGAATGCTGGAGAGCGCAACTGGCGCGTCGCTGTGTATCGCGCTGGCGATGCTGGAGAACTTCACCTATCCAGCTGACATTTTTCCCAGCAGCCGGTTCTATCACGAGGACTTATCGGACCCGCCGATCGAATTGCACACCGCACGCGAGGGCACTCCATCCGTTGGAGCGCCGGACAGGCTCCCCGAACCGGTTCCCGAACGGCTGCGACGACTGACGGTCGAGAGCTCGGTCGTCACATAGCAGAAGCCTGGCAAAAACGAGCCGGGCAAGAAGAGGCGCGCTATGGAATCCGATCAGACGCGACCTGCCAGCGGCCGAAGGTTGTGGGTGGTCTGTGTAGCCGCGATTCTCGTGTGTCTGCTCGCCTACGTGGGCTACTACATCTAAGGGGCAGAGGAGACGTTGAAAGCACCCGGTATCAACGGGCGAGTATACAGTACGAGCGATGTGGCGCGACTATTTGTTCCAGCAGCTTGGATCGAAGCTCAGGCGACCGGGAATATCACCATTGTTTGCGCTCCCAATTTGCCCGAATCTGGTGAAGATTTCACTTTCTATTACAGTGCACAGCAAGTGCACCCCTTCCGGCAGCCTTGACCCGCTGGGTTTGCGAAGTATACCAGTCCCAAAAAGCCGGGCTTCTTTGGCTTCTCATTCAAGGCGCTTGGGAGTTCGGACTTCACTTCTGCTCTTCCTCGTCCTTGTCGTCGGTCTTGTCATCGACCAGGTCGCTTTTTTTAGCGTCCGTCTTCTCGGCCTTGTCAGCAGGCTCTGGCGTCGGCTTGGCGTCGGCTTTTGAATCTTCCGCGGCCGGTTCTTGCGTCGGAGCGGGCTTCTTGTCGTCGGCAGTTGCCGGCGCCGGTTTTGAATCCGTGGTTTTTCCCTTGGAATCATCGTGCATGTCGACGGCGCTCCCCGGCTCGCCCAAGTCGGGCTTCACCGCCCCGTTCGTTCCCTTCCCCGGCCCTGCGGCATCCGGACTGCACCCGCTGAACGCCAGTGAAATGCCTGCAAACGCCAATAGCGCGATTATTTTTTTCATCCCTTTGCTCCTTCTCGAAGATTGTGCCCGTGTGAAATGTTGCTCGTAATATGAGACGCCGGCAGCGACACGGTTATTCCGCAAAAATCGGTTGCCGCACGGGGTGCCTGGGGTCACGCGCCAGCGTGCCCCCAGATCGATGAATCCTGGGGGCGAGCCTGGCGGCTCGACCCCAGCCACCCTGAACACCCGAGACACCTGCGACGGCAATCATTGTGGCATTCCGGCCGCCGGCAACGTACCGTATAGACGTGGGCTTCCCGGCGTGTCAACAAACAGGCTTTACACGCCGTTGGCGGGAAATTGACAAAGAACGGCGGCTCGGCGGCGAATTAGGGAATAATCCTCTTTCCAGACGGATCATCGAAAGTAGAGTCGAATATGGACATCGGCCGGAACGCTCCCGAGCTGTCGGACCTCATCAGGGACCACTACGCGCTCGTGTTTCGTTACGCCTATCGTTTGTCCGGCTCAGCCGCTGATGCCGAAGACTTGACCCAGCAAACGTTTCTGACGGCGCAGGTCAAGCTCGAGCAACTTCGATGTGCCGATAATGCGAAAGCATGGCTCTGCACCATCGTTCGCAACGGCTATCTCAAAAATCTTCGCGCAGGCAACGGCACCGTTGTCTGCTCGCTCGAAAGCATTGCCGAAGTTGCCGACGCGACACCGGAAAACGCACAGTTTGACCAGGATGAGCTGCAAAAAAACCTGAACGAGTTGCCGGAGGAGTTTCGCACGCCGTTGATTTTGTTCTACTTCGAGGAGTTCAGCTACAAGGAGATTGCCGGGCAGGTCGGAGTGCCGATCGGCACGGTGATGAGCCGCCTGGCGCGGGCGAAATCGCACCTGCGCCGCCGTTTGAGTGCGCGTCCCGTCAGGACGGTTTCGGCCCACGACCGCCGATCGAACCAGGCCGTTTGCTCCGAGCCCGAAAGAGTGTGACCATGGATTGTCGTTCCGCATTGGAAATTTTGGACTGCACTCGTGCGGGCTCGCACGACCTGCAGGAGCCGGAACTCTTCGACGCCAAGACGCACGTCGAGACGTGTGCGGCCTGCGATGAAACGTTCCGCGAACGGCAGATGCTCGACCGCCGCATCGGCGAGTTGATGCGTGATGTCGCCGTGCCCGTTGGTCTCTTCGATCGGCTGTCGGCGGCGGTTGTGCCGACGCTCGCTGAGGAAAAGCTAACGGTGGTGGTGACACCCGCGGAGAACGTCACGCCGCTCCATCGCGCAACCGCGCCCGCGAGTGCACCCACGCAGTTGCGGCGGCGTCGAATGCGGATTGCCGCGGGGCTGGCAGCATGCCTGTCGCTGGTCGCGGCGATCTGGATATTTTCCGGCAAGTCGGCTCCCACGTTGACGGTTGATAAGATTCGGGACACCGTCCCGCTCGAACAATCGGTCGTCGAACAACTTGATGCGTTCGACGAGCGCTTCGCGGCGGCCCTGCCCGGCGGCGGCTGGGACTCGCAAGAACTGGACTTCGACGTGATGAAAGGCTTCGGCAAGTCCCGAAAGGGCGGCCACCAGATGGCGCTCGTCCTCTTTACGTATCCAGCGCGCGACAAGTCGGACTTGATGGGCATGCTGGCCATTATTCCCAAGGACGCCGTGAAGGACGCGGACACACTGGGGACCAGTTTCGCCTCAGGACAAGGCAATTACACGAATCGCGACTCGGAGGTCTACGCCACCGTGAGTTGGACCGCAGGCGACTTTGTGTACGTGTGCTTTGTGCCCGATACCGAAGAGGCCCGAGAGCGCTTGAGGCAGGTGCTCATCAGCGTTCCGGCGTGAGCGGGAATGTGCTGGCGGACGTGTAACATGGGCCGAAGACCGCGGGGGTGAACCCCGCGGCTCGAGGCAGCGGCGAAGTCCCGCAGGGTCACCGAAATCGTTCCAACCGCTGCCGGCGCGCGCGGCCTGTCGGCCCGCCCGCGGTCATCGCAGATTCGGCTTTACCGCGGATTCGCAGGCGGCCGATAGCTCCGATACCTGCTTGACCGAGCTCACAGGAAACCCCATTACCTTGATTTGAGGTGGCGGCCCTACAGGCGCCGTTCGGAGGTCGCAATGCGAAGATTCGTCATATCGAGCTGCCTCGGATTGTGCCTGACGGCGATGGCCGCGACGCAGCTTTTCGCGCAGGAACCCGACGTGCGTACCCCCGACCGCGTGACGAAACTTCACACGTCGTACTCGCATCAGCTCATTCATCAACGGGCGTTGGAGAGTGCGCGACAGCGAGTCGCACGCATCGAGACCCGCGCTTGGCTCGGTCAATCGATGGCGCGGCCTACGTTCGGCCCCGGCGACAATTCGGCAGACATGTTCCAGCGGTTCGAACGCGGCGGGTCGACACGCTACCTGATCGGCCGCACGAGCTGGTATGGCCCGGTCATTACAGAATAGACCGCACCTTAACGAGAAACTCGGCGTTCGTCGGAAATCGCTCCAACGTGCGGATGAGTTGCTCCATCGCCTCGACCGGGTTGAGCGACACCAGGCTGCGCCGCAGCATCGTCACCCCTTCCAGAACGTCCGGCGGAAGGATCTTCTCCTCGCGGCGAGTTCCGGAAAGCGTTACGTCGATGGCGGGCCAAATGCGGCGATCGGCGAGATCGCGGCTGAGAACCAGCTCCATGTTGCCGGTCCCCTTGAATTCCTGAAAGATCGATTCGTCCATGCGGCTGCCCGTGTCGATCAGGGCCGTCGCAGTGACCGTCAGCGATCCCCCTTCGTCAAACCGACGGGCGGTGCCGAACAGTTTTTTGGGAATGTCGAGCGCGCGGATATCGAGCCCGCCGGTAGCGGTTCGCCCCGAGTTGCCGACCCACTTGTTGAACGCCCGTGCCGTGCGGGTGATGCTGTCGAGCAGGATGAAGACCTCGCCCCCCGCTTCGGCGATCCGCTTGCCGCGCTCGATAATCAACTGGCTTAATCGCACGTGGCTTTCGACGTCGCGGTCCATCGAGGACGCGATGACTTCGCCCTTCACGCGCCGCTGCATTTCGGTCACTTCTTCGGGACGCTCGTCGATCAACAACACAATCAGGTGCAACTCGGGATGGTTGACGCTGACCGCGTCGGCAATGTCTTGCAGCAGCATGGTCTTACCGGTGCGCGGCGGGGCGACGATCAGGGCCCGCTGTCCTTTGCCGATGGGAGTTAGCAGATCCATAACTCTCATGGTGACGGGGCGCGGGCCGGTTTCGAGCCTCACCTGTTCGAACGGGTTGATCGGCGTCAGCTCTTCGAAGACCTTGATCTTCGCGTACTCTTCCAGCGTTCGGCCGTCGATCGATTCGATGCCTCTGAGCCGCGGCCCCTGCCCCTTAGTGCCCGGTCCCACTTCGCCACGAATGAGAATGCCTTCGCGGAGGTTGTGCTTCTCGATGAGCGAGCTGGAGACGAAGGCATCCGATTCCTGGGCGGCGTAGTTCTTGCTGGGGTCGCGCAGAAAGCCGTAACCCTTGGGATGCAACTCGAGGACGCCCTCGATGGTGCCGGTGACTTCTTCGCCGTTTTGACCGACGGGGCGAGGCCGATGTATGGGCTGCCCGCGTCCCCGGCGCTGCTGCTGCGGCCCGCGCTGCTGCCGCGTGTCGCCTTCGCCGGGCCGCTTGTTGCGATGGCGGCGCCGCCGCTTTCGCCGGCCGGTCGATGTATCGCCATCGCCGTTATCACCGCGTTCCCCGCGTCCCGGGTAATGGGAGCGCTGATACTCACCCTGGCGGTCCGACCGGACGTCGCCGGTCTGGTCGCCGCCGTTTTGGGCGTTGGAGGCCGCCGATTCCGCAGCGTCTCGCTGGGCAGGGCCGAGGTTTTCGGCGTCTGCCGACGGATGTTCGGAGATCGACCCGGAAGAATTCATGTTCGATGACACCATAGACAAAACTCGATTCTCGCAGACAACTTCCCTGTGCAATGGGGTTCGCTCGCAACGGTTGGAGCGCGAAATGGCTTTCCGGGAGTTTCCGAACTCCCCGCCCTTCCAGGGAGGGGTTGGGGGACTTCGGCGAGCTCAGTCGAGCCGAGGGTGGAAACGCTCGCAGCTTTCACCCCTCTCCCAACCTCTCCCCTCAAGGGGAGAGGGGTCTTGAAACCGAACAGCGCAGCCAGCGGCGCACTTTTCCAGACTCTATCCACGCAGGCTGTCCACGTTATGCACGCCGACCTGAGGCCGGCCATCAGGCGACTATCGGGTCAATACCGACGCGTTGCACGTTGTTTCATTACAGTTTCGACAACGAGCAGAACTCAGGCAGATCCCAACCGAGTATTCGTGCCGTCCGCGGTCGCCGTGCCCGTTTTGGCCATTGCCGAACGTCTCTACGGCACCGAGCGCCACCCAAAAACTGCCTTCGCCCTGTGAAGAAATCTCACTAACCCGTCGGCGAGCCCCAAGTTGGGTAGGTTGCAACGCCAAGCGACCGCGCAGGCGCGGCCCACTAGGCTCCCAGCTCACCCCGGACTTCCGCGGAACCCTTTGTTCCGGCGGATTTCACTGGAATGCGAAGCCGGCTGGCTGGGATCTGCCGAAATCGGAATTCGGCGGATTTGCAAACCGAGTGCCCAGAAAATCTCGCAAAACCGAAGTGGCACCCTTTTTCCCAACGCGGTGTGCTGTTCAGCCGGGCGCTCGCAGAAATCTCGAGCACGATGACACGCGAGTGAGCAGCTTCCACATGCGGGGGTCAGCTCGCCGTTGAACTTGCCCTTCCTGCCGCCCAAATCATCTTCTTCGCTCGGGCGAAACTCGCACAGCAAATTGCAGCCGTAGGAAGGCAAGCTCCAAGGCTGACACTATAATAACCTTCCGGCGCGTGCTGTCAATTCATCTCCTGCCGGTTTCCCCGTTTTCCAACGATCACCCCGCCGGATGCCCGATCCCCCATTCCCCCGCAAATGCGGAAAATATCAGATAATTGCCCCAACCGTCCCGCACGCCGGTCTTCGGCCAACGCTCAATGCACGCCGCCGAAGACCTCGGCGCGTACGTTCGGGCCGGTGGGTTTAATCCACCGGACATCGACGGGCACATGTGATGGGCGGGCTTAAGCACAATAGCCGAAGACCTCGGGGATAAACCCCGAGGCTCGAGAGCAACATCGTCTCGAGCGGCATCGAGTTAGTGAGGGCTCGCTTCGCTTTCAATCGCCGCTCGACGAAGGTTTTCGTTCTCGATCTGGTCGGGCCGCAGAACGTGTCGGGCGCGAATGTACCGTTCCGGCATCCGCTTGAACTCCGCACGCGATTCGGGCGAAACGAACAGATACAGCTCGCTGTTGTAGAAGGCCCCGTACTGCGTCATGCCGCGAAAGGCCCTGTCGGTTTTCCACAGCACAACGGGGTCGCAGCCCAAGAGCCGCGGCGTGTAACGGTCGGGATTCTGATTGAACGCCGCCAGTTCGCCCGCGTCGGCCATGTGATACGTGGTTTCCTTGTAAACGGCCGCATAACGGCTGTCCCCCCTCACCCACTTACGCTGGAGCGCCAGTGACACCGGGCTAAAGCCGTCCATTCCAACAAACGGGGTCGGCGACGCGACAACCTGCGGCGGGTTGGGTTGTTGATTGTCCGTTTTTGGTGCCGCCTTCGACGGCGTGTCTTGCTTGTTGTCCGGGGCTTTCGCGGGGGTGCGGTCTTTGGCGATTCGCACGCTCTGAGCCTGCGTCCAGCGCGCTTCGGCCCGCGCGACTTGCGCGAGGTATTCTTGCCGTCCGTGGTAACTGTCGGATCGGACAATGATGCGGCCGTCGGGTTCGATAAATAAATCCGTAGGAAGCGTCTGCACGTCGAACCGCTCGACCAGATCGAGGTTGTGATCGCTGTTGATTTTGACGGCGATGAAGCGGTTCTCGAGCTGTCGCGCCAATTCGACGCTATTGAGCACCTCTGCGTCCATCTGCTTGCAGGGGCCGCACCACTCCGCGAAGAAGTGAACCAACATCGGCCGTCCGAGCCGCTGCGCTTCTTTTTGAGCCGCGGCAAAATCGGTCCGCCACACCTTGGGCGCTTTCGGCTGGCCCTTCTCGGGCGTGGGCGTGGCCTCGACGCATGCTGCCGAGGCCGCTAAGGCCGTCAAACAAAAACCTAACGCGATGTTGCGTAATCGCATGATGAAACTCATTCGTCGGAGCCAGGAAACGCCCTAACGCTTTGGACATCATGCCCGGCCAACTTTGGCCGCTGTGGGCGCGCGCGACATCATCTCGCTATAGCTGTTATCGGAATGCGCCCGGTCGCGAGTTTGCGATTGCCCCAGATTTTGAGAGAGCGCCCGGGCAGCGCGGAGGAGAGTTCGCGGTCTTAACGTCGGCAGACCGACCAGCAGCCGCTAAATGCCACCAGAATTGCCCAACCCATCAATTTGCGGCTCACCAACGCAAGGGCGGGTTTGGCAGCGGAGTCTCCGAGTGCCAGTCGGCACTGGGTGGCGCGACGGAGAATTCGTCGTCGGGGCACATCGCGATGGGCAGCCCCGCCAGCTCGACAAAGTTCGCCAGCAGCCGATGTCCCGACGCCGTCAGCACCGACTCGGGATGAAACTGCACGCCGAATATCGGCAGCGTGCGGTGCTCGACGGCCATCGGCAAACCGTCTTCGCTGCGCGCGGTGATCGATAGCTCGCCGGGCAGCGTCGCTTCGTCAATCAGCAGCGAGTGATACCTGGCCGCGCGCAACGGATTTGGCAGCCCGGCAAACAATCGCGCGCCCGAGTGTCGCACCGCCGACGTTCGCCCGTGAACCGGCCGGGGTGCGCGGATGATGGCCGCTCCGAAAGCCGCCCCAATCGCCTGATGTCCGAGACACACCCCGAGTATTGGAAACTCACCTCCGAGTTCCCGCACCAATGCCACGGAAATGCCCGCTTCCTGCGGCGTGCACGGACCGGGCGAAATCACAATAGCCTGCGGCGACAACGCGCGCACATCCGCAACGCTGACGCGGTCATTGCGCACAACCCGAGTGCGACAACCCATCTCCTCCAAATACCGCGCCAGGTTGTAAACAAAACTATCGTAATTATCGATCAACAAAATCATCGCACACCCAAATCTAACGTCGTCGCCCGTTTCGTTTCCCGCCGGGCGCAGCCGGCGGGCTTTGGGGCTTTCGCCCCCTCTCCCTCCCCGCGTCTCCCCGTCCCCGCGTCACGCACTTCGCTCACCGGCAAGCGCACGCAGCATCCCCTCCGCCTTCACCCTCGTCTCCTCATACTCCGCTTCCGGGTTCGATTCGGCAACAATGCCGCCGCCGACCGGGCATTGCACCCACCCATGGCGACACGTGAACGTTCGAATGATAATACTGCTGTCGGCCGACCCGTCGAAACCCACGTAAAACAGGCTGCCGCAATAAGGCCCGCGGACGGTCGGCTCGAGTTCGGCGATGATCTCCATCGCCCGCACCTTCGGCGCGCCGGTGATTGAGCCCCCCGGAAAGGCAGCCGCGAATACGTCCCAAACGTCGCGCCCCGGCGACAGGCGGGCACGGATCTCGGAGACCAGGTGTTGGACCGTTTCGTACGATTCGACGGCGCACAAGCGCGGCACGCGAAAGGTTCCCGGGACGCAAACCCGCGAAAGGTCGTTGCGCAATAAGTCGACGATCATGACGTTCTCGGACTGGTCCTTGGCGCTCTCGCGCAGCTCGTCGCGCGAGAACAGGTCGGCCTCGGGGGCGACGCGGCGACCGCGGGTTCCCTTGATCGGCCGCGTCTCCACTTCCCCGTCTCGCACGGCGACAAACCGCTCGGGCGAGGCGCTGGCCACGGCCCAATCGGCATCGGAAAAATATCCGGCAAACGGGGCCGGATTGCAGCGCCGGAGACGCAGATAAAGCTCGAGCGGAGTTTCCGCGAGCGGGTGCAACAGCCGCTGTGACAGGTTTGCCTGAAAGATGTCGCCCGCGACGATGTATTCGATCACGCGTTCGACCGCGCGCAGATATCCCTCATGAGAAAAATCGCTCGTGAGATTCGGCAACCCGGGAGCCGGCCACTGCGGCGCCATTCGCTCGATCGGCAAGGGTTGCTGCTGTCCGCCACGCGGCTTCGATCGATGCTCGCCTCGCAGGCGTTCTTTGACGTTTGCCAATCGCTTTGCCGCGCGATCGGTTCGACGGGCGGTATCGGTTTCGGGAAAGCCCTGCGAC
>JBBDVZ010000296.1:0-20540 GCA_040903115.1 Planctomycetaceae bacterium | reverse complement strand
CGCTGATCGCGCCGGGTGCCATCCGCCGCGGCGGACGGCTTTGCGTGGCCATGTTTCTAAATCGCATGCCCACCCAAAGCGGTGGGCATGGCACCCACCACTTTACGTTGGCGGTTGCACCTGTGCCTCCTCCATCAATTGCTCGCGACGATAAGCGCGGGCAACGAACAAGAACGCGAGGTAGTCGTAAACGGCGTGTGTCACCGCAGGGACAGTGAGATTGCCGTCATTCCACTGCATCAACGCTGCCAGGTATACGCCCATCACGCCGGCGATGAGGGCATACAGGGGCGTAACGAAATGGGCCAGCCCGAAGATCACATTGCTCGCCAGCACGCCGATTGTGGTTCCCCGGCCGGACATCCACGGCTGTAACACGCCGCGAAACAGCAGCTCTTCGCTGAACCCGACCAGCAGGGCGAGTGCGAGCAGATCATACCAACGGCAGGTGGAAAGGGCCGGCCCCAACGCCGAAACCAGGAACCGCTTGATCTGCTGCAGCGGTCCGATCGGATAATAGAAGAGCGTCAGAAACAGCACCAGCAGCGGCGCCATGCCGACAACGCCCCACGCCACGGCCCGCGCGTGAAGATGCCAATGCTCTAGCGGATTGATGCCGGCCAACCAACCGAGCGCAAAGGCCAGGAGGATCAACACCCCTTCGCAAAGCGCACCAAGGGCAAGGAATTGGCGGCGGTTGGAAAGGTCGGGCATGACTTACGACAAGGGCGTCACGTTTGAAGGCGAGACGGGACCGACGAGCATTGAAGCACATCGGCGAATCGAGCGATACCGATAGAACTCACAATTCACCCCCCAAGTCGTTCCGGATGCCTCCGCACCTCTCCGATTGCAAGTGAATCCAAAATGACCGTATCATGCGTCAGATCTGGTTCCCAAGCTCCGCTTGGGAACCAGAAACGAGAAATTCTCCCGCGCACTCACGGCAGGCAGCCGACGGAAAGAAACGACCGATGATTCAGCTCAAACGCATCCTGTTGCCGACCGACTTCAGCGAGAACTCGAAACTGGGGGTCGCATATGCGTGTGCGTTGGCGGAACAATTTGGTTCCGAGCTGCATCTGCTCCACGTCGTGCAGGATCTCGTCGCCATGGTGCCGGAGCCGGGGTTGGCATTTCCACCGCCGGGCGATTATGTGCGCGAGATGGAAGAGGCCGCCCGCGCAGCCCTCGCGCAAATTCCCGACGCGTCTTGGGCGGCGGGCAAAACAGTCGTCCGGGTGACGCGGCAAGGGCCTCCTTTCCTGGAGATCGTCCGCTACGCGAAGGAACAGGCCATCGACCTGATCGTCATGGGCACCCACGGCCGCAGCGGATTGGCCCACGTCTTGATGGGAAGCGTCGCCGAGCGAGTCGTCCGCAAAGCGCCCTGCCCGGTGCTCACGGTTCGGCCCAAAGGGCATCAGTTTGTCATGCCGTAGCTAACGGTCATGTCCGCGGCCGTGCGTGGGTGCAGCAGAGGCGCTTCTTGACGCCCGTTCAAAACGCATATCCGTCAAATCGCGAACCGTGCGAGCGATTGCACTTGTGGCCGCAACCGTGCCATTGCGCACTGTACTGAACGACTGCACTTCGCGCAAGAGAAATCCGATAACAGGTTTTGAACACGACCGGTTAGCTGACACCTGAAACGCTTTGCCGACCGGCCGATCATCGTGCCGAATGAAGAAGTTCTGTTAGACGCACTTGAGACGCCGGGAGGGAAACCACCGAATCGGCGTAAAGAAAACATAATCGGCACGCTCGTAACACGACTGCATAATCCGTAAACTGCACCGCGCCCAGGTACGCAACAAAGCCCAACGCGCGACCGTTGGGTGCGCCGAAGCCCGCTGGAGACTCGATGCCGATTAACCACGTCACGCTGCCCACCAATAATTTCGATGCAACCGTGGACTTTATGTCCAGGGTGCTCGAGCTGCCTGTTGCCGAGCATCCGACAAACGTCCCCATGCGGACCGCCTGGTTCGAGGTCGCGCAGGGGCAATCCATTCACGTGGTTGAAGTGGCTGAACTCGGCCCGATCAACAATGAGCGCGAGTTCGGGCGGCACGTCGCGTTGTCGTTTCCACACGCGCGTTGGCTGCGGATCAAGAACCAGCTCGAACGGGCCGGTTTCAAAATCATCGCCCCGCTGCGCGAGTCGAAGACCAGCCGATTCTTCGTTTACGACCCTAACGGCTATTGCTTCGAGCTGGTGCTCGACTGATCGCCGGACGGCGAAGGCGGGCTTTTCGACTCGCTGCGACGCTCGAAAACGATGATGTGCTGCACCGGCAGGACTCCGATCGTCTCCTTCCATTTCAAGCCGAACTCCGGCAGCGAGGCCTCTTTTTTGACCTGGGCCTCGGTCATGGTGTGCACCAACTTGATCATCCCGCGGACTTTCGGATCTTCTCGGCGATACTCGACGAAGACCACGCGGCCGTCGCGCTTGAGCGACTTGACGATCTCGCTGAGCATCTCGTAGGGAAAATCGAACTCGTGATACACGTCGACCATGAGCGCCAAGTCGACCGAATTGGTCTTTAGCCGCGGCGACTTCGGCGTGCCCAGCACGGGCTCGACGTTGGTGACGCCGCGCTCGTCGAGCTTCTTCGCCATCAGGGTCAGCATTTCCTCTTGAACGTCGACCGCCAGCACTTTCCCTTTGTCGCCGACCTTTTTGGCCATCATCATCGAGATTCTACCGCTGCCGGCGCCGATGTCGGCGACCACCATGCCGGGCTGGAGCTTGAGCGCTGCAACCAGCTTGGTCAGGCCTTCTTCCTGCTCGCGCTGGGGTCGTTCGAGCCAGCCGGCGGCGGCGAAGCCCATCACATGCGCGATCTCGCGCCCCATGTAAAACTTGCCGATGCCGTTGGGGTCGTGGTCGTCCTGGACGATATAGCGGTCGTTTTGTTCGGCGACATTGCTTGCAGCGTCGGCTTTCTCATCGGCGGCGACAACATCGCGCCGGGTCCATATCGCGACAAGACTCAACAGCGCAACGCCCGCCAGCAAGCATGAGCGATACAATCGAGTCGTAGGTGGCATGTCGGGTTCCTCGTGTGGGACGCGCGGGCATGATGCCGGCGACTATTGATTCACGTTCGGCTTTCCGCTGACCGGGTCGCGGCCGTGTGCCGCCATCACCGCCGACCATTCCTGAACCGACAGTGTGGCGGCGTCTTCGGGAAACATGCTGGGAATGCCGTCGCGGATTTCGTAGCGGAGCCGGCAGTCGGGATCGACGCTCACCAGCGAGTTGCCGTCGAGCACCAGTTCCGATTTCGACTTCGGACAACGCAGGATGTCTTTGAGGGCGTTGAAATCGAACGGCACTTTTTGACTCCTCGTTCCCAAGCTCCGCTTGGGAACGCACTTTCACGAAGCTCGACTCGACTGTCTTCGACCCTGAGGCTCAGACCCGAAGGGAGTTCGCCGAAGTCCGCTTCGCGTGAGCGTCGAACTGGAAGCAGAGCTTCCAGACATGGGGTTCCCAAGCTCCGCTTGGGAACCAGACTAAAAAATTAAAACCCGCGTGCCGCCCGAATATCGTCGAAGTCGCGCAGCCGATAGCCGATGCCGACGTAATCGAGCACCGAGCACAGCGCCCGCACGGCCACGCCGACGCCGTCGGGTCCGCTGAACCCGCCAAATTGTCCCCCGCCCTTCAAGTGAGGCTCGACCTCCAAAAAGAACCCCGGCGCGCCGAGTTTCTGCATGCGAGCCGTCAGTTCCGGCAAGTGTTTTCGCAGATCGCGCAGGACCAGCTCGTGCCCGGCGTCGCCGACGTTGGCCGGCACGAAGTTTTTCAGCCGCTCTTCGTCGACGTGCCCCGTCCAAGCCAGGCTCGGGTCGATGGCGTAATCCTTCACGTGCATCCAACCCAGATAAGGACGCATTTCGCTGTATTCTTTGAAGCACTCGACGGGATTTCTGTTTTGCACTGCGACGTTGCCGCCGTCGAAAATCAGCAGCATGTTCGGCCGGTTGACTTGCCGCGCGAGTTCGGCCAGCAACGCTCCGCTTTGGCCGATCAGGTTCGGTTCGATCTCCAAGCCGTAGATGAGCCCGTGCTTGGCGCACGCGTCGACGATTTTGCCGAGGCGTTCGACGGCTGCTGGAATATGCGGCTTGGGATCGGTTTTCTGCGGGTGATAGAACGAGAAACCGCGAATCAGTTTCGTTTCGAGCGCCAGCGCGACCTCAATGGTTTTCGCCACCTCGGTTTTGAAATACTGCTCGAAGGGAACGTATTTGTTGTGCGAGCCGTCGTCGACGTCGAGCAGCTTGATCTTGCCGATCCGCGCGCCGATGCCGGTGACTTTCATGTCGAATTCGGCGTGCAGTTTCTTGAGCGCCGCGATTTCGGCCTCGCTCAGCTCGACGACGTGTTTGACCTGCCCCTTGCCCTCGACGTCGATAAACCGCGGACTGTAATACTTCAACCCAATGGCCGCCAGCGCACAAAGCTGTTCGACGGCCGTCTTGCGATTGGCCGCCTCGTCGGCGAAGGCACTGAGCAGGATCTGTGGTTTTTCGGGCATCAGGACAGCCAATGGGCTCGATGAACGACGATTTTTGCGGTCGATGCCATTGTTTATCGCGATGACGCTTGTTGCAAGGGCTTCGGCCGATTTCCTCCCGTAGGTCTCTGGCTACTTCGTTTCGAATGGCGAAGGCGTATAGGCAGAGGGCAAAATCATAAAGGACAAAATCATTTTGCCCCATTCATGATTTTGCCCAAGCTTATCGATTACGGCTCGTACGCGTTGAATGACGCTTTGACGGAGCCTTATTTCCGCCTTTCTGGATTCGCACTACCGACCAGCTTAGAATCCGTTTATGAGCAAAAACTATGATAAGAAAAAGCTCCGTGCCGGCATGGTCGGCTCCGGGATGATTTTTGACGAGACGTACCGGCCGTTCTTCGAGCGCGCGCATGCTCAGGGCGTTTACGACCGGCGATTCGGCGACGTCGACGTGACTTTGCTCGCCGTCGCCTCGCGAACCGGACGCAGGGCCGAGAAGTATCGCGACGACGCAGGCAGCCGCATGCATCGCTTCGCAAGCTTCGCGGGCGACGATGCCGTCGAAAAAATGCTCGAAGCCGGCGTCGATTTCGCCTGCGTCGCCACGCCCGACAACCGTCACTTCGAAGCCGCAAAAAAAGTCCTACAGGCCGGCGTACACCTGCTTGTCGAGAAACCGTCGGTCTTGACGCTGCAGGAGCTCGATGAGCTGACCGCGCTGGCTCAGCAAAAGGGCGTCCTCGCGAAGGTCGTTTATCACAAGCTGCTCGATCCCGATCACAAAAAGTTGCGGACGCTGTTTCACGACGGCGTGTTGCAGCACGTCAACAGCGGATATTGCACGCTGCTGGAACCCAAGCAGATTTCCGGCGGCCAGTTCTCCGAGTGGATTACCGGCCGCAACCCCGGCACGTACGTGGCCGTCCATTACATCAAGCTGATCGACTTTACGTTTCCCGGCCTGCTCAAAACTGTGACCGCGACGGGGCAGCGCGGCATCGTCGGCCCAAAGGACGGCCCGACGTGGGACAGTTGCCAAATGCGAATGGTGTATGAGTACGAGTCCGGTCGCGAAGCCGCCTTCGACATTCACACCTCGTGGGTCACGCCCGACAACTTCCCCGGGTACGTCGAGCAAGAGGTGCAGTTCCGTTTCGACAACGGGCTGTGGAACGGCCATTCGCGCAAGCGAGGCGTCGAGTGCACGGTGGAAGGACAGACGCCCATCCCCCTCAAAAACTCGATCAACAACCATTACAACGGCACGTTTGTCGAGCCGTGGGGCGAGCGTGCGCAGCGGGGATACGGCATCGAAGTCATCGAACGCTTCGTGCGCGAGCTGGCCTCCGTCGAGTTTGCGGGCGATAAAGCCACTCGTCCCCAGCGGCTCGATGATATCCGCCGGCTCGCATATAATGACGTCTCGGCCGACCGCCAAACGGTGGCCGCCGTGCAGGCGCTCGAGGCAATTCTCGAGAAACAGCGGCAAGGCGAACCGGACTGCGTGGTGCGTGTCAATGACGCCAAGGGCGGGCTGGTTCTCTATCGCCCGGGCTCGCCAAAAACAGAAGTCCTTTACGAGGGTCGCGTTTAACAGGCCCACGGAAAGCTTTCCGTGGGCTTATTTGTGAATGATTATTATCGCATGACGAAACCGATCCATTTTCCCGGCGAGCGCGCGTCGAACGCAGCCCGCGACATCGTCGCCAATCACGAGCCTGCCGCTCTGCGAACGTTCACACCCAGCCAGGCGGTGCTCGCGCGGTCGGCTGGCGTGTTCCACTGGACGCCCGAAGGTCGCCGGCTATACGACTACACGTCCGGCGTGCTCGTGGTGAACCTGGGCCACAATCCGCGCCGCTGGATGCGGCGCTTTGCGGGCTACATGGGCTGGCGGCCGGAACACGTGGCCCAGTCGACGGCCGACGGTTACTTCGAGGCCGTTGCCATGACGGCTTACAATGCCGTCACCGAAGTGGAAACGCTTTCGGTCGAGCGTTTGCTGAAAAACGTTCGCTCGTTTCGCGGCGGCGAAAAGCTCGACATGGTGATGTGGGCGGCATCCGGCAGCGAAGCCGTGCAGAAGGCGCTCTGGGCGTGCCTGCATCGCGATGAGAAGCGCGACCTCATTGTTGCCACCCGGTTCGGCTTTCACGGCAAGAAAGGATTGGCCGGCGCTGTGACCGGCAGCGAAAAAGACCGCGATCGCGATCCGCGCGTGAAGTTCATCAGCTTCCCGATGGCCGAAATCGACGATGCGAGCAAGTACGGCCGCGAGATCAACCTCGCCCCTTATCAGGCCGAGCTCGCAGCGCTCTGGAAAGAATACGGCACGCGGCTCAACTGTTTGATCACGGAACCTTATCTGGGCGGCGGCGGAAGTTATCACCCGCCCAGCTCTTATCTGCAATTGTTGGGCCACTTTTGCCGCGCGCATGACATCGTGTTCATTCTCGACGAAGTGCAGTCGAACTTCGGCCGCACGGGCTGCATGTACGCGTTTGAGAAGTACGGCATTGCCCCCGACCTGGTGTGTCTTGGCAAGGGATTGGGCAACGGCGTTCCGGTGGCCGCGGTCGTGGGTCGCAGCGATGTGATGGCGAGCCTGAAGTACGGCGAGGCCTCCGACACGTGGAGCGCCAATCCGCTCTCCTGCGCGGCCGTACTCGCAACGCTCGATGAGTTCGAAACGACCGACGTCATCGAGCACGCGCGACAGCTCTCGAAAGTCTATTTCCAAGGGCTGGAGAGACTGAAACAGACCGGACTGATCGCGAAGGTGCGCGGCGAAGGCATGGTGTTCGGCATCGAGTGTGCCGCAGCGGGGGAACTTTCGGCCGAGCAAGTCGCCAACGCGATTGTCGAAGCCTGCTATCTCGGCGTCCCCGGCGGCGACGGCATCCACCTGCTCGGACCGCTGGCCGGCAAAGTGCTCCGCATCAGCCCGCCGATGACGATCACCGATGAGGAAGCGCAGGACTCGCTTGAGCTGCTGTACGAGCTGGTCGGTGGAGTCGCAAAGAAGAAAATCAAATCTGCTGGCCGCGCAACTTTTTCAACTCCTGCAGTTCCAGCAGGTGAATCTGGTCCTTAGCACGCCCGGCAGCTTGTTTCGCCGCGATCAAGCCCTCAATCGACAATACCATCACGGTGATCCCAAAAACCGAATGCGACTCTGCAACCATGCGGACGCGATCATAGTCGCCGATTCCCATCACCTCGCCGATCAAGTCGACGTCGCCGAGATCGGTGGTGAGCGTAATATTCAAGCCCGCACGGATAGTCGGAGGATCGAACCGAAATGGAAGTCCGGGGGGAGCGCCTCGCAAAACGGGATGCAGCGGGCCAATTGCGTTGGCAAGGGCACTCAGGTTTCGATCGTCGCGTCGGTAACAAACGTCGAGGTCTTCGGTGACGGTGGCAGCACCTTGCGTGATCATTGCCAAACCGCCGATCACGACGAAATCAACGTTTTGTTCGGTCAGTCGGCGCAGCAGTTTCTGCACGTCGAGCACGACCAGCCTCCCGGAACGCTTTCAGAACCTCGACCGCCTGAAAATTGCGTTCCCAACGCTCTGTGACCGTGAGCTTAAGCCGCTCTTGAAGAAGCGTGATGTCGATGCCGCTTTCCGCGCCCGTATCCGACGGCGACGCCGCGCTGCTCGTTTGCTGCGGACTAATCTCCGGCATCTCTTCGACTTTCACGAGGCCGCGTGCTGAACCTGTCCGGGCTGGACATGCTCTACTTGTATCCTAGCTCAATCTTACGTCATTGCGTTAGGTGATGCAAAGTATGCATTCGAGGCGAGTGGCGGTTGACATTGACGTTTGCCACTCTTTCTTCGATGATTTTTGCTCCTTAATGATCCCGTACGCCGAACCCTTTTAACGAAAATCCGTCCCCGCATGTCTGCCAAGCCCGACCGTTTCGAGCAGGAACGGCTGAAAAAACTCGATCACATCGTCGAACTCGGCCACGATCCGTACGGCCAGCGGTTCGATAATCATCTTCCCATTTCGCGCGCGCGAGAGATGGCGCCCGCCGAGTCGGGAGTCGATGGCGAGACAGTGCGCGTCGCCGGACGCATCATGCTTCGCCGCAAGGCGGGCAAGCTGCGGTTTATCGACATTCAAGACTACACCGGCAAAATTCAGCTCCTCTTCAGCCGCGGCGATCTCTCGGACGAGCAATGGGAGCTGATGGGCCAGCTCGACCTGGGCGACGTCATCGGCGTCGACGGCAAGCTGCGGCTCACCAACACGGGCGAGATTTCCGTGATGGTGGAGAAGCTCACGGTCCTCACCAAGTCACTCACCCAGCCGCCCGAAAAGTATCACGGCGCCCACGACACCGAATTGCTGTTGCGGCAGAGGTATATCGACCTGATCTACAACGAGGGCGTGCTCGAGCGGATGCTCAAACGCTCGACGATCATCGATTCGGTGCGGCGAACGCTGCGCGACGCGCGCTTTCACGAAGTTGAAACGCCCATGCTGCACGCTATTGCCGGCGGTGCGGCGGCCAGGCCGTTCATCACGCATCACAACGCGCTCGACATGCAGCTTTACCTGCGGATTGCGATCGAGCTGCATCTCAAGCGGCTGATGGTCGGCGGCGTCGAGCGCGTGTATGAAATCGGCCGCGTGTTCCGCAATGAAGGCATCGATGCCACGCACAACCCCGAGTTCACGATGCTGGAGGCCTATCAGGCATATGGCAACTACGAAACCATGATGGACCTGACCGAGTCGATCATCGTGAACGCCGTCAAAAGCCTCGGGGCCTCGATGACGCTGCCCTGGGGTGACCAGACAATTAACTTCGCCCCGCCCTGGCCGCGACGCAAGTATGCCGACCTGTTCGCCGAGCACGCGGGGTGCGACATGCACGAGACGCCCGCCGTGCAACGCATCGCGCGGGAGCATGGCATCGAGACGGCCGGCGTGCACCCCGACGTCGTCGTCAACGAAGTCTTCGACGCGACCGTCGAAAAGCATCTCAACGGACCGGTCTTCGTCCTTGATTACCCGGCCTCGATTTGCCCGCTGACGAAGCGCAAGCAGAACGATCCTGCCGTCGCCGAGCGGTTCGAGTTGTACGTGGCCTGCATGGAAGTCGCGAACGCCTACACCGAGCTGAACGACCCGCGGCTGCAGGAAGAGCTGTTCCGCACGCAGCTCGCCGGATTGCCCGCCGAGGAGTCGATGGCGAAAATGGACGAAGATTTCATCCGCGCCCTCAAAGTCGGCATGCCCCCGGCGGGCGGCCTGGGCATCGGCATCGACCGCCTGGTGATGCTGCTCACCGACACCCGCAGCATCCGCGACGTGATCTTCTTCCCCCTGCTCCGCCCTGAAACGAAGGAGGACAACCGCAGAGACGCAGAGGACGCCATGAAAAGTTAAGAATTGAAACCGCGGATAAACGCCGATGAACGCAGATAAAGAATCAAAGGAGAAACCACGGATGACACGGATGACACGGATTGGCACGGATAAGGCATGAAATTGAATCGCAATTATCCGTGACAATCCGTGGAATCCGTGGTTCATTCGGTTTTCAGAGTTTTCGTTACGGTTTTCATCGGCGTTTATCTGCGTTCATCGGCGGTTTCCTTTTTCTTCTCTGCATTCTCAGCGGCTCTGTGATAAATTGCTTCGCTCAGTGAATCGGACGCCGGCAATTTCATCCGCGGCCTGGAAACCCCGAAAAGAACGGAATTTGGGGCTTCCGGCATTCCTGGTTTCCTTATAAACTCCGCAGCCCTTTCCCGTTGCTCTCTGCGGCTTCAATGGACTGAAACGGACTTTCCAGCCAAAGGATTGGCGCTCCATGTATAAAGCCCTGCTTTGCTTGCGGTATCTGCGCACGCGTTACATTGCGCTGGCCAGCATCATCAGCGTGACGCTCGGCGTGGCCACCATGATTGTGGTCAACAGCGTGATGGCCGGTTTCAGCACCGAGATGCGCGACCGCATCCACGGCATCTTGGCCGACGTCATCGTCGAGACCAACAGCCTCGAAGGCCGCCCCGACGCTCAAATGCACATGGCCATCGTCCGGGAAGCGGCGGGCGAGTACATCGCGGGCATGACCGCCACCGTCGAAATCTACGGCATGCTCAGCTTCGAGTGGCAGGGGCAATCGTTCACGCGCCCGTGCACGCTCTTGGGCATCGTGCCCTCCGAAAAGGCGCAGGTCGGTCCGCTCGTCGATTACCTCGACGCTTACCGAACCATCCGCGACGGCGACAAAATCGTGCGAGAGCCGCTCCGCTCGATGGATGAGCCTCCGAGCTGGGAGCTGACCGACGAGGCCCTGGCCCATCGCCGCACGTGGATGCAAAAGATGAAATGGATTCGCCAACAGCTCCAGGGAGACGGAGTCTCCGGCCATTCGGAGTTCAACCCGTTGGCGGAGATGAACGCCGACCACAATTTGATTCAACCGGCAAGTGGTGAACGCGCCGGCAACGCGGGCCCTGCCCCTGCCCCGCTGCCGGACGCGGACGACACCAATCCGTTTCGCAACCCGCAGCCGGCTCAGCAGCCGAACAATCCGCAGGGAGACGACGAAGAAAATGCAGCAGTCGTCGATAGCGAGGCGCCGCTCGACGGCCGCGTGATTATCGGCCTGGGGCTGATCAGCTTTCCGGAAGAGGACGCGGCAACGGGCAAAAGAAACACAACGATGATGGTGCAGCCGGGCGACGACGTGAAGATCAGCACGGTCACAGCCGGCCGCCCGCCGCGCGACGCCCATTTCAACGCGACTATCGTCGACGTTTTCAAAAGCGGCATGAGCGAGTACGACTCGAGCCTCGTCTTCTGCAACCTCGAGATGCTGCAGAAAGCGCGCGGGATGATCGCTCCCGACGGGCAGCGCTCGATCACGTCGATTCAAATCAAGCTGAAGGACTTCAACGACGCCGAAGAGGTCGTGAAGCGGCTCAACATGGCGTTTCCCGCCGGCCTGTACACCGTGCGCACGTGGGAGCAGAAACAGGGACCGCTGCTGGCCGCCGTCGAAGTCGAATCGGCCATTCTGAACGTACTGCTGTTCCTGATCATTACGGTCGCCGGCTTCGGCATCCTGGCGATCTTTTACATGATCGTCGTCGAAAAGACCCGGGACATCGGCGTGCTCAAAGCGTTGGGCGCCGGCTCGGGCGGCGTGATGAGCATCTTTTTGTCGTACGGGTTGGCGCTGGGAATCGTCGGCAGCGGCGTCGGCGTGATCCTGGGGCTGGTCTTCGTGAACAACATCAACCGAATCGAGGCCTGGATTACCTGGCTGACGGGCCGCAAGGTCTTCGACGAGAAAATCTATTACTTCCCCGAGATCCCGACCATGGTGCATCCCGGAATGGTGCTGTGGGTGGCCGTGGGCGCGATGCTGATTGCCGTCCTGGCCAGCATTCTGCCCGCCCGCCGAGCAGCGAGGCTGCACCCGGTGGATGCGTTGAGGTATGAATGAAAAGAAATGCGGAATGCGGAGTGCGGAATGCGGAATGCGGAATGAAAGGCGAGCGGCCGGCGTCAGCCGGCTGGTTCGTGGATTCAGTTTTCAGTGTTCAGTTTTCAGCGATCAGTTTCGGAATACGGGGTGAGATTTCTTACGAGCGCATTTCGCAAGTCCCCTCCCCCCTCGCGGGGGAGGGTTAGGGTGGGGGGGCGGTCAACCAGCGGCGCAGTAAGCGAATGCGTGTCAGATAGTTCACGAAAATGAGCGAGGCTAAACATGCCGGTGCAAACGCCGACTAAGTCGAATGAACGTCTTCTCGCGGTAGCCCGTGGTTCGTCTCGCGGGCAGGCGCTTGTTGCCACGCCGCATCTTGCGGCGGTCGCGATTGAGAAGACGTACCGCAAGGGGGAGCACAAGATTCCCGTGTTGCGCGGGGTCGAAGTGGCAGTCCGCAAGGGAGAGTTTCTCTCGGTCGTCGGCCAATCGGGCTCGGGAAAAAGCACGCTGCTGCACTTGATGGGACTGTTGGACACGCCCAACGTCGGCGAGATCCTGCTCGAGGGAAACCGCATCGACGATCTGCCTTCGAAGACGCGCGATGAACTGCGAAACCGCGTCTTCGGGTTCATCTTTCAGTTCTATCACCTGCTGCCCGAGCTGAGCCTGTTCGAAAACGTGCTCGCGCCGTTGATGATCCGTTACTCGCTGTGGGACTTCTGGAAGCACCGCCGCGAGCATTACGAACGCGCCCGCGAGATGATTGCCAAAGTGGGTCTCGATCATCGGCTCAAGCACCGGCCTTCGGAGCTGTCGGGCGGCGAGATGCAGCGTGCTGCCATCGCCCGCGCCCTGGTCGGGCAACCGCAAATCTTGCTGGCCGACGAGCCGACCGGCAACCTCGACACCCGCACGGGAGCGGAGATTACCGAGCTTTTGGCCAGCTTGAACGAAACCCGGCAGCTCACTATCATCATGGTCACGCACGATGGCGCCATCGCCAAACAGGCGCACCGCACGGTGCGGCTGGTCGAAGGACGGATCGACTTGAAAAGCGCCGCGGCGTAGCAGGGCGTGGCCCTGATGCGGAAATCCGAAGCACGAATGACGAAGGAAATCCGAAGCACCAAGCACTAAACGATGAAGGTTCCCGCCTTCGTCATTCGGATTTCGTGCTTCGTGCTTCCTTCGTCATTCGTGCTTTGTGCTTAGCCGTCGCCGCGGTTGCAAACGCCTCGAACCACCAACAGTGAACACCCCGATGCCCACGCAGGTTTACATCAGCGGCAAGCTGGTTCCCAAGCACGAAGCAACGCTTAGCGTTTACGATCACGGGCTGCTCTACGGTGACGGGGTCTTCGAGGGCATTCGCGTCTACGGCGGTCGGGCCTTTCTGCTCGACGAGCATGTCCAGCGGCTCTATGAAGGCGCGAAGGCGATTCGGCTGGAGATCCCGCTCTCGCCCGCCGACTTGAAATCCGCGGTCAACGACACCGTGGCCGCCAATGCCTTGACTGACGGCTACGTGCGACTCGTCATCACGCGCGGGGCGGGCACTCTGGGTCTCGACATCCGCAAGACCAGCAACCCGCAAGTTATCATCATCGCCGACACCATCACGCTCTATCCGCCCGAGCTGTACGAAAAGGGCATGGAGCTGGTGACGGCCAGCACGATTCGCAATCACCCCGGCGCGCTTTCGGCACGGATCAAGTCGCTGAACTATCTGAACAACATTCTGGCGAAGATCGAAGGCGCCGATGCCGGCTGCGTCGAAGCGCTGATGCTCAACCACAAGGGCGAAGTCGCCGAATGCACGGGCGATAACATCTTTATTGTGAAAGCCGGCGCGATCAAAACCCCGCCAGCCGACGCGTGCATTCTCGAAGGCATCACGCGCGCCGCCGTCATCAAACTGGCCGACCAGGGAGGCCGCAAGGTGCTGGAAACGCCGCTGACGCGGCACGACATTTACACGGCCGATGAATGCTTCCTCACCGGGACGGCGGCGGAAGTGATCGCCGTCATCAGCCTCGACGGCCGCCAGATCGGCGACGGCAAACCCGGCCCGGTCACGAAAGACCTGCTCGAGCGGTTCCGCAAGCTGACGCGCTCCGCGCGCTGAACCGGAACCCTGACCGTCTCTTTGTAGGGTGGGTGATAACCCACCCACATTGCCGATAGCGCGCTCGCTTGGTGGGTTGACACCCACCCTACGGAAAGCACGAAGCACCCGCCGCGGCGGGTCGAAAGAAGCACGAAGTCCTAAATGACGAACGTGAAGGAAGTATTCATTCGTGCTTTGAGGCTTCGGATTTCCTTCGTCATTCGTGCTTCGGGTTTTCCAATTTCCGGTGGCACTACGCCTCATTGACGCCGCGGCATCCAGCGGGTTTGCCGCCGACGGTGATTCGCCCTTGCGCGGCGGCGTCTTGGCACAAACGAATGAGTCTCCACTCGTTCTTGTACCAATTCTTGAGATTCTCGACGGCAATGTCGTCGAGCGAGTAATCGAGGTGTCCCGGATTCTTGTGCGATTTAATCGGGTCGCTCGTGAGTTGGATGCTGCCGGGCAGCTCGAGTCGCGCCTTCAAAGTTTCGAAATCGGCGGCGAGGCTCTCCTGGAATCCGACGAAAAAGATGTCGGACAGCCTCGAAAGATAGTACTCCTCGCTCTCGAACCATTTCCAGTAGGAATCGGCGACGTGACGGATGCCCTGCATGGCCCGGACGGCCCGTGCCTTTTCTGCCTCGCCGCGGGCTGAGAGAGCAACCGCCAGCGCGTTGGGACTGTCAAAGTATGCGAAGGCTTCTTGCTCGGCCGCATTCCACTCGGAATAGCTTCGGGGCTGCCCTTTGCGTTGGCGGCTGTAAAAGCCGCTGACGAACCGCGTGAGCGGGTCGCGCAAAAAGAACACAACGCAGTCGCCCGCCGGAACGTCTCGCAGGGTGATGCGGTGAGGATTCAATGTGATGACGTAGTGGCCGGCGGTTACGTGTGGCTGCAGCGCGTCCTTGATGACGCTGCCGCCGGTCTTTCCGATATGCAGCAGGTGCACGATTCGCTTGCCCTGCATGCGCGAAAGGGCGATGTGCGTTCGCGTTGTGACGCGCCTGATTCGCGTCGAAACACGAGACAGCCGTTTTGCGGGGCCACTTGCCATAGAGCGCTCTTTCCTCCCTTGAAAACCCCTGGGGGGCATGGTGAATGCCCGCGAATCGTAGCGAACGGGTGCCGGTTTGTCACCACGTCTTCTCCAGTGGTCTCGAGCCGCGGGGTTTATCCCCGCGGTCCTCGGCCAAGTTCATTCAGCGCCGCCGAAGACCGGCGGGTTAAACCCGCCGGCTCGAGTGCCTGGACGCGTAAAAATGCGGTCTTACTTATGGTCGGCCGAGGTTTAATGACATAGGATGAGAGACGTTGAAGGATCCGCATCAGCCGATCGACGGCCCGAGCCGACGGAGAACGTAACGATGAAAGTGTTGCGCGACGTGCGATCAGTGGTTCCGTTTTGCCCACTGCTTATCGGCTGTTGCATCGCGGCGGTCGTGGCACTGACGGTCGCTACTCAGATCCGCCTCACCGCAGCAGACAGTGCGAAAGCCGGTGCAACGGATGCGACGACCGATTCCAAGTCGGCAAAAGAAGCCGGCGATTCGCTGGCCGAATCGAAAACCGCGCTGGCCGAATTCAATTCGCTGATCGGCCAGTGGCGCGGCGTCGGGATGCCCAAGCGCAACTCGCAAGACGGCGCCTGGTCGGAGACGGCCGAATGGGTCTGGCATTTCGATAAGACCCAGGCGACCATCGATTTCAAGACCAAAGACGGCAAGCTGCTGGAGTCGGGCAAACTGGCCTGGAATGCGAAGGCGAAAAACTATCGACTCACCGCCGTGGCGCCCGACAAAACGCAGCGCGATTACGCGGGAAAGCTGGTCGACGGAAAGGTCGTGCTCGATTCGCAGCCGGATAAGTCGGGCTACGTGCATCGACTCACGCTGACCCGCCTCAATCCGAAACGCACGATAGTCCTATTGGAAAAGAAGCCAAAGGACTCGAGCTTTTTCAATCGCGTCGCCGAAATCGGATACACGCGGCAAGGGACGTCGCTGGCTGTGGCCGGCTCCAACGAACCGCAGTGCGTCGTCACCGGCGGCAAAGGAACCATGACCGTCAGCTACCAGGGACAGACATACTACGTCTGCTGCAGCGGCTGCAAACAAGCCTTCGAAGACGATCCCGAGGGCATCATCGCCGATTACAAGAAGCGGATTGCGAAGGCCAAAGCAGAGAGGGAGAAGTAGCTGTCAGCTTTCAGCGGTCAGCTTTTGAAATGCAAACACGGATTGCACTGATGGCACTGATGAGAAGGAAGCCAATTCGCTTGAAGTTCGTATAGCTTTTGCCTTTATCAGTGAGAATCCGTGTCATCCGTGGTCGAAATTCGATTCGAAGAAACGGGCATTTTCCCGGGAAATCCCCGCCTTGACAGAAAATCGACTCGGACATACCTTACCGCCTCTCCTCTCTCTCGCATCCGCCAATGACTTGAATCTCTGAAGCGAATGGAGTCGCTGATGACCGAGGTCAGTCACTCAGCAGCCGGTCAGGATCTGGACTTTCCCCCCGTCCCGTTCATCGATCTTGTCGCCCAACACCACACAATTGCCGCCGAAATTGGCGCCGCCGTCGAACGCGTGTTCGCACAGCAGCACTTCATTCTCGGCGACGAGGTGGCCGAGTTCGAATGCGACGTCGCCGAGTACTGCGATTCGCGTGCGGCCATCGGTTGCGCTTCGGGAACCGATGCATTGGTGCTGTCGCTGATGGCCCTGGGCATCGGGCCGGGCGATGAAGTCATCACCAGTCCCTTCACGTTCTTCGCGACCGCGGGAGCCATTCATCGGGTCGGCGCGACGGCCGTCTTTGTCGACATCGATCCCGTCAGCTACAACCTCGATCCGCGGAAGGCCGATGCAGCCGTCACCGAGCGAACGCGAGCAGTCATGCCCGTTCACATTTTCGGCCAGTGCGCCGAGATGGAGCCGCTGTGGCGGCTCGCCGTGCGCGAACGTTTGACGATCATCGAAGACGCCTGTCAGGCCATCGGCGCCGAGTACCGCGGCCGCCGCGCGGGCGTGCTGGGCACGCTGGGCTGCTTCAGCTTCTTTCCGACCAAAAATCTCGGCGGCGCGGGCGACGGTGGCATCATCACCACCGACGATCACGAATTGGCGGCCCTCTTGCGCAGGCTGCGCGTCCACGGCGACATGGGCGGCTACCAACACCTCGAAGTGGGCCTCAACAGTCGTCTCGATGCCCTGCAGGCTGCCGTGTTGCGGGTCAAGCTGGCACATCTCGAGACGTGGACGCAGGCCCGGCAGGAAAACGCTCGCCGCTACGGCGAGTTGTTTCGCCACTACAAGCTGCTCGACGCCGTCGAGCTTCCGGCCGTGCTGCCCGACAGGCGACACGTTTACAACCAGTATTCGATCCGCGTGAGGGGAAATCGCCGCGACCAGGTGCTGGGTTCCCTGCGTGAGCAAAAAATCGGCGCGGCCATCTACTATCCGCAGCCGTTGCATCTGCAGAAATGCTTCGCCCATCTCGGCTACGGTCCGGGCGATTTCCCGGAAGCCGAAGCGGTGTCGGCACAGATTCTTTCGCTGCCGATTTATCCGGAGGTCGGTGCCGCTCAACAGGAGCTTGTGGTTCGTGGCATCGCCCGCGCGTTGGGCCGCCTGGAACCGGCCGGTTCAATGGCGGCAGCGGCGATCCAACCGAAGTATCTCCTCCGCGGCGCCACCCGCGCGGCATAGCACGGGGGTGCCATGGCCACGGCTCTGCGTGGCCATGCTTTAGAGGACATGCCCATCCAAAGCGATGGGCATGGCACCCAAGCGCGTGCACCAGCCGGCTTACGCCGGCCGCTCGCCGTGACGGTTCTTCGCGTTGAGCAAACGTGGCAACCTTTGCGAGCGCGCTTCGTCGACTTTGACGCCAACAGTTGCGCGTCGTCGACTGTTCTATTTTGCCCAATCGGTGGAACTCCCAGCATCTTTGCCGATCTCGTGGCAACCGCGCTGCTTCGAATCGCTCGCCGCTGCGCGGGCAAGATAAGATTGAAGTCGAACGCCTGACGGGGCGTGGTCGGGGTCTGGGTCATTTTTCGGCGTCTCAGCAATGGATTCAAAGTAGACGCACCCGCCGAAAAATGAGCCTGACCCCCTTGTTGCGGCGTTCGTCGTATCTCAATGAAGGTTACGGCACACGGAGTGTGCCTACTACATCACGGCACATAGCCTGTGCCTACTACAACGAGGCATCGTTCACATATGAAGGCACGTCACGCCCGACTTGCGCAATTGTGCTTCTGGTTGGTGCTGCTGGTGATGGTGATCCCCGTCCGCGCGACGCTCGCCGCCGACGGTGAACCCGCTCCGGAGGCATTGGGCCGCTCGACGGCTGTTGCGCTCAATTATTGTCGAGCCGCGTTCCACCGCATTCGCGAATACCCGTCGAAGCGAGTGCTGCTCGAGGAGCAGGACAATGTCTTGAACAATCTGAATCTCAATCAGATTGCCGATGAAGAAGTCGTGCGGCTGTATTCGTCGGTGCTCGATGAGATTGCGCAGGTGCAGATCGCCGACAAGGAAAAACACGTCATCCGCGATAACTACCGGCACTCGTTGATCCGGCACTTCGCGGTCAGCGGCTTCAATTTGGGAACACACCTGGCGGCACAAGAATATTTATCCGCCGTGAAAACCGGGGCCAGAAGCTGGTGGGATTACCGCGCGATGACGCTCCAGCGCGACACCGAGTCGTGGCGCATCGACCGGGTGCGGATGGAAGCCCTGGTCAACAAGTCGTCGCTGTTTCTCGACACGTTTTGGAAGCTGGCCCGCAAGCGGTCGATTCCCGACAACTGGCTCATCCGCAATCGCGACCTGGACGAGCTCGAAAAGGCAATGCGCGAGCAGGACCTCGAAGTGCGCTTGCGCGTGCTGAAGCGGATGGAATATTTCATGGAATGTTACCCGCCCTATTGGTACTACGTCGGACGCACGCAGCAGGCGCTCGGTCAACTCTTCGCGGCCGCCGAAACGTACACAAGGTTGCTGGAAATGGGAGATGGGCACTTCCGCAAGGACGAAATGCTCGCAGCCGGCCTGGCGAACCTTTCGGTCATTCAAGATTACCTGCAACAGCCCAGCGCCCACATCACCGCTCAAGAAGCGTTGCTGCGATCGACCGACGTCTGGGAAGTCAACCTGATGTGCGCCCGCGTGCTCGAGCGGCACTCTCGAATCGACGAAGCGGAAGACGCAATCCTGCGGAATCTCGACGTGGGCCTGGAGCGCGAGCAAAGTCGCGTCTGCCTGCTTTCGTTGTACTATCGCTCGGGCAACGTCGAAAAAGTGGCGGCGATGCTGGACGAGGCAGAAGTCGTTCGAGCCGTTCCCGCCGACGTTCTGTTGCGCTGCGCTGCGATATTGCCGCCGGAAAGAGTTCCGCGAAAAGTCATTGTAACCTTGTGTGAATCGGTTTACGGGTATTTCGACGGCTCGCGCGGCGGCCGCGAGTTCGTCCTGCGCGCCGGCCGCAATTGGGACTTCGAGGCGACGACCATTTCGGCAATATTCGGCGAACAGAAATTCGGCCGCCTACGGCGTGCGGAGATCGCGGGGACCTACGAAATCCGGCTGCAGCGCGTGGCCGATTCCGTCGAGATGACAACGTACCGCGCCGACGCAAACCTCGTGCTGGTGCAATTGCAATATCCCGATGGCTCGGAAATTCGCCTGGCGATGCAGCAGGTGTCGGGGGCAGCTCCGGAGTTGCCGGCCAACGGCGCCGATCCCGCTGGCATGCTGATCGCGGTGCTGAAGCTCCGTCGGAATGTCTTGCAACTCACCGCCGCAACCGTGGGCGAGCGAACGCTCATCCTGCGCCCACAAGCCGCGGGCATCGTCGCACCGGCGCCCGGCAGCGAGGCCGCCGAACCACCATCGTCGCCGCCTGTTCTGGAACAGCCGCCAACGCCAACCGCCGAACCGGAACCGCTGCCCGCCGACGTACCGCCTCCCACGCTGCAAGCGCCTGAACCGGGTTCAAACAAGAGCACGGAAGGATCGACAAGCTCACTGGAACAAACATTGACAGTTCCGCCGCCGTCAGCCGGTTCATCACAACCGATCCCTGCTCAATAGGCGCCGTAGATCGGGTGCCACGGGCTCCGCCCGTGCCTAGCCTGCCACGGGAAGTTGCCTTTCCTCGCGTCGAGTGGTTACTCTTGAATGAGTCATGAGCGAGGTGGATCCCAAAGCGACACATCAGTACCAACTCGGCGACGTGGCGGGCGCGCTGGAGTTTCTCAAGCGCACGCGCAGCGAGTTGCGGATGCTGCGGCTGGTGCGCGTGTGGAAAGATCGGCTGCGGGTGTACGACGTCAACGGCGATTGCTTCGCGATCACGGGCGTCGGCTATGGCGACGCGGACGTCATCCCGCTGTTGGACAACATCAATACGGCGTTCA
>JBBDVZ010000295.1:0-20845 GCA_040903115.1 Planctomycetaceae bacterium | reverse complement strand
CCTCATCTCGTACGCTTGGCGCATCGTCGGATAAAAGCGAATCGACCAGCGCGGGAATCGCAACCTCGGCCTGTCGCCCCACGGCTCCGAGCGCGATGACCGACTGCAGCCGCACAGGTTCGGACTCATCGCGGGTGGCTCGAATCAGGGCGGGAACGGCACTCGCAGCTCCCGCACCCATGAGGCCCAACGATGCCGCGGCGTGCGCGCGAAAAGTCGCCGCTTGCGCGTCGTTCGTGCTGGAATGTTTTTGCAGCAATTCGACCAGCGTCGTGAGGACGCGGGGATGAGCGGTGCTGATGCGCGTCAATGCCTCGATGGCAGCCTCCCGATCCGCTGTCGGTTGCGACTGGTCGTGAAGGATTCCAATGAGAGTAGGCGCCGCGTCGCGCGCTTCGGCACCGAACAATGCCAAGGCCTTGGCCGACCAGAAAACGGTCGATTCACCCGGCCCGGACGCCTCGCTCAGCAGCTCGATGAGAACGGGTACGGCGGCTTTTGCCGGCTGCCCGATGCGGCCCAGCGTGTGAGCCGCCTGACGCCGCGTGACTTGCGGAACGTCACGATCGCGGACCAGGGCGATCAAGCCGGGAACAAGCGCGGCGCTTTGCGGATCGGCGGGATCGATCAGCTTGATCCGCTCGCGCCATTGCTCGATCGTCAGTCCTTCGTGCAACCGCTGGTTCGATGATTTCCCTTGTGGTGAGGGCCGCGGTGCCGTCTCTTCGGCTGGGGCGACGGGCTTCGCACATCCCTCGACGGCAATGACTGCGGCGAGCAGGCACGGTGCGAGCCGAAATGGCAGGGAGGTCGGGGAAGTGAAGAAGGATCTGAGCGTTTCCACCCTCCCCCGGCCCCTCCCTGGAAGGGAGGGGGGTTCTATCACTGCGGCTAGGAGATGGACGACATATCGCATGACAGTCCGCCGGCGGCGGGAATGTACGTGTTGTTCACGTAATCCATCACCATGCGGTCGGCGTTGAATCGCCAACCCAGCGTCCGCACCGCGCGCTTCATGCGGTTGATCCACTCGATGGGAAGGCCGTCGTCGTCCCGCTTGTAGTAGACGGGCAGCACTTCGTTGTTGATCACCTCGTACAAGTATTCGGCGTCGCGGCGGTCCTGCACGTTGGCGTCCTTGTGGACGCGTCCGCGTCCGATGGCGAAGCCATTCTCGCCGTCGAATGCTTCGGCCCACCATCCGTCGAGAACGGAGCAGTTCAGCCCGCCGTTGAGAACGACCTTTTGGCCGCTCGTGCCGGAGGCTTCCAAGGGGCGTCGCGGAGAGTTCAACCAAACGTCGACCCCCTGGACGAGATGCCGTCCCAAGTTGATGTCGTAGTCTTCCAGGAAGACGACGCGCCCGCGGAACTCGGAGGCGCGCGACAGCCGAAAGATGCGCTGCAGTATGCTTTTGCCGAGGTCGTCGGCCGGATGGGCCTTTCCGGCGAAGATGAACTGCACCGGACGATTCGCGTCCTTCACGATCTTTGTGAACCGATCCATGTCGCTCATGACCAGATCGGCCCGCTTATAGGGAGCAAACCGCCGCGCGAAGCCGATTGTCAGCACTTCGGGGTCGAGCACCTGGCTCAACTCGGCGATCTGATTGTCGGGATCGCCGCGGCGCTGAGCCTGCGCGACGAGTCGGGTGCGGGCGTAGACGATCAGTCGATTTTTCAGCGAGAGATGCGTCTCCCATAATTCGCCCGGCGAAACGGCCTCGAAGCCGGCCCACACGCCGGGTTCGCCGGTGCGCACGAACCAGTTGGCCGGCAGCACGCGATCGTAAAGCACGCGCATCTGGGCCGCCAGCCACGAAGGCACGTGCACGCCGTTGGTGATGTGGCCGATCGGAATCTCCTCTTCGCCCCGCCAGGGCCAAAGACTCGCCCACATCCGCCTGCTGACCACGCCGTGCAAATTCGAAACCGCATTGGCGCGCCGGCTCAGTTTGAACGCGAGCACGGTCATGCAGAACGATTCGTTCGAATTCTGCGGGTCGACGCGGCCGAGCCCCAACAGGCCCTGCGAGTTAAGCCCGAGCTCGTCGGCCAGCGGACCGACGTGTTCGTCGATCAGCCCGGAATCGAAGCGATCGTGTCCCGCGGGAACCGGCGTGTGCGTCGTAAAGACGCCCATTGCCGCCGTTTGCCGGAGCGCCTCGTCGAAGCTGATCCCGTCCTCTTTCATCCGGTTGCGAATGATTTCCAGCGGCGCGAAGGCGGAGTGCCCTTCGTTCATGTGAATGACGCTGGGATGAATGCCTAGCGCCGTGAGGGCCCGGGCCCCGCCGATGCCGAGCATGATCTCCTGGCGGATGCGCGTGCGCTGATCGCCGCCGTAAAGTCGGGCGGTCAGGTGGCGGTCCTCGTCCTTATTCTCGGTGATGTCGGTATCGAGGAGATAGAGCGGCACGCGACCGACGTTGACCAGCCAGATGCGCGCGAAGATCTTTCCGCTGCGCGTGTCGACGGATATCAGAACCGCCTTGCCGTTTTTATCGAGGACCGGATGGATGGGCAGCTCATCGTTGTTGACTTCGGAGTACGATTCCTGCTGCCAGCCGTCTTTGTCGATGCGCTGCGAAAAGTAGCCCTCGTCGTAAAAGAGTCCGATGGCCACCAAGGGGATGCCGAGATCGGAGGCACTTTTCAGATGGTCGCCCGCGAGTATGCCCAGGCCGCCCGAGTAAATGGGCAGCGACTCGTGCAGGCCGAACTCGGCGGAGAAGTACGCGGCCGGCCGGTGCCCCAGAATTCCGGAGTGTGTCGAGCCCCAGGTATCGTCCGACTGCATGTACTCCTGCCAGCGGCGGAAGGCCCAGTTGATGCGCGAGTGCAAGACTTCTTCGCGCATCGTCTGCTCGAGCTTTTCGGGCGGAATCTCTTTGAGCAGCAGGACGGGGTTGTGAGCGATCTTCGACCAGCGAACCGGATCGAGCTGCCGAAAAATGGCCGTCACTTCGGGCTGCCAACTCCACCAATAGTTGCTGGCAAGTTTCCAAAGCTTCTCATGGACGCTCATCTGCTTGGCCATGGAAATTCCGTTCCTCCCCCTAAGTGACTCGGGCCGAGCTCCTGGCCCAGTAAAACATGCTCAAATATATCGAAGATCCGCCATGGGTCGAGAGTAACCGGTGTGTCGGACGCGTCGGCCGGCGATTTTCCGCGTGCCGCACGCTCAGAACACGCATACGCGTCTGTATACTTCTGGTACCCGCAGCAAACGCGGAACGGTTGAATTTCGACTTTCTCGGTCAGCTCAAGGCAGCAACGAATTCATGCCCACATTGCGATCCATGCTTCTTGCCTGCGTCTTGGGTGTCGGGTTGACCGTCATTTTTTGGCTGACGCTCTGGCTGGGGGGCGGATTCGTCGGCGGCGACGTCTACAGCTACTACTTCCCCCAAAAAACGCTGTATGCCGAGGGGCTACGCTCGGGCGAGCTGCCTCTCTGGAATCCCCGCACGGGACATGGCTATCCGCTCGTGGGCGAGAGTCAAACCGGCGTCTTCTATCCGCTGCATTTGCTCTTTTACCGGGTCTTCGAGATCAATACCGCGTACAACGCCATTCATCTGCTGCATTACGTGCTGGCGTTCGTATTCACCGTGTTGTACTCGCGGTTGTTTGGCTTGTCGCTGACGGCCGCGCTGTTTGCGGGGCTCGTTTACACGTATGGATGGTTTCCGTCACGATGCTGCGTCGAATGGGCGATCATCGGCGGCGCCTGGTTTCCCGCGGCCCTGTGTTGCGTCGAGGCGTTTTTGCAGGCGCGCCGCATGCGATACGCGATTGCCTTGTCCCTGGTCCTGACCTTGCAGATGCTGGCCGGGCATTTTGAGATCGCCTTCATCACGCAGTTGACGCTGATTGCGTATGTGCCGTTGCGAGTCTGGTTTGCACCGCGGCCCTCGTCGGCTGAAAAAACAATCCGCAAACCTCGGATTGCCGTTGTTTGCATGGGCGCGCTGCTTCTCAGTTATGGAGTTTCGGCGGCCCAGTTGCTGCCGACGCTCGAGCTAAAACAGCACAGCCAGCGCTCATCGGCCGACGATCACGAGCTGGAGTTCGGGGCCATTCCTGTTTGGTATTGGTCTCAGGCGGTCATGCCTTGGCACTGGTATTCTCCCACAGTCAATCGCGACGCATTGTTGCAGGAGCATCCGCCCGCGTTCGGTGCGCGCACGAACCAGGTCGAGGCCCATCTGTACTTCGGAATGATCCCGCTAGCTTTGGCGGCTTGGGGTATTGTTCTTGTGTTGCGAAGAGCCATGGGGCCTGCCGTGAAACCATCGAGCGCGTCGACCCTCGGCTCGACTGAGCTCGCCGAAGTCCCCCAGCCCCGCCCTGGAAGGGAGGGGGGTTTCGATGCCGTCTCAATGGACCGGGCGCTGCTTGTCTGGCTGCTGCTCGGATTGGCGGCGTTTATCTACACGACCGGCTGGCTGTTGCCCATCACGCGTCACCTGCCGGGGTTCAGCTTCTTCCAGGGGCCGGGTCGGTATGGCATTGTGACCACGCTGGCCGTCGCGTTGTTGGGGGCATCGGGATTCGATCGGTTATTGGCCTGGCGTGCGCTCTCTCTGGGTACCGCCGCCTTCTTGTTTGTGATGGTGGCAGTCGCACTGCTGAGCGCTTGGTCGCTTGTCTCGGATGTCGATCTGCTCGTCACGCAAGTGCATCAAGCGAATCCGCTAACGAGCGGCGAGTGGACGCTGACGCTATCTGCATTGAGCGTTGTTGCATGCGTATGCGCGGGGATTTGCCTGATCGGCGTCGCTGCCTGGGCGTGGATCGTTGGCAAATCGGTTCGACTGGCCGCCAGTGGAAAGGTGCTGTCGATCGGCTGTCTCTTCGCCGTCACGACTTTGGATTTGTGGATCGTGGGCCGATTGGTCACATACAGCACGCTCGTCCAAGATCCGCCGATTCGACATCTGGTCGAAAGCCCTTTGAGGGAGATTCTTGCACCCGTGGCTAGCAGCGTGCGGCTCTATGCTCCCGGCCCCAATCTCCCGAACTGTCTCGGAGTGGCCTCCACGCCGCCGTACTTGACGTTTGGGCCGGCCGCCTATGTGGATCCCAAGACTTCGATGCCCACCGTCGCCGACTCCCCGGATGATAAGGTTTTGAAAACGTCGCACGAGCAACTCGACTGGCTGCGTCGGGCCGGCGTCACGCATGTATTGAGTTTCAAGCCGCTCGATCGGGCGACGTGGCCGGCGGAACTCCTGTGGCAAGGACGCGATCCCTTTCTTAACCGCGCCTGGGGACGACTCGAACCGCTGCTGTTGTACAAACTGAATTTTCCCGCGGGGACCGGTTCGGGACGCATGCGGTTCGATAAAGCCGCGCCGGATCAGCAAGCAACGATTGCCGAGTACAGGCTGAACCGGGTCGTCATCGAAGCCGCGTCGAAAGAAGCCGGCCGGCTCATTCTCACCGATCTGATGTATCCCGGCTGGACGGTTACCGTGGATGGAATCGAAGCAGAACCTATCGAAGTCGAAAACATGTATCGTGCCGTCGATCTTGCGCCCGGCGAGCATTCGATTGTGTGGACCTATCGCCCGGCGAGCCTCTATTGGGGCGCGGCCATCAGCCTCATCGCGTTGGTGATTGCCGCCGCAATCGCCCACATTGCGTATTGGCATCCCGAGCGTTTGCGATTTATCGGGAGAACATGACGCACGACTTGAAGGAGAAGAGACCATGAGAGCCGCCTTCATTCGCAAAACCGGCCCTCCCGACGTCATCGAGTACGGCGACCTGCCGCTGCCCGAACCGGGTCCGACTGAAGCGCTGGTGAAGGTGAGTGCCGTGTCGGTCAACCCGATCGACACCTACATTCGTTCTGGCGCGGTGCCCGTGCCTTTGCAGTTTCCACACATCATCGGCTGCGATCTGGCGGGAACGGTGACAAAAATCGGCGCGGCCGTTTCGCGGCTCGAACCGGGCGATCGCGTGTGGGGAAGCAACCAGGGATTGTTCGGGCGCCAAGGCACCTTTGCGGAATATGCCGCCGTCGATGAAAAATGGCTGTATCCGACTTCCCCCGGCGAGACCGATGAAGAAGCGGCGGCCGGCGCGCTGGTGGGAATCACCGCGCATCTCGGTCTTTTTTTGCATGCTGGATTGATGGGCGGCGAAACGCTGTTCGTCAACGGAGGCACGGGAGGGGTCGGCTCAGCGGTGGTACAATTGGCCAAATCGATCGGCGCGAAAGTGATCGCGACGGTTGGCTCGCCGGAAAAGAAAGCGCTTTGCGAGAGCTGGGGCGCCGATCTCGTCGTCGACTATCACTCGCGCGACCTCGACGAACAGATTCGCAACTTCATCAAGAACCAGGGCATCAATGTCTGGTTCGAGACGCTGCGCGAGCCGACACTCGAGCGGACCATCGAACTGATGGCGCAGCGCGGGCGAATTGTTTTGATGGCAGGCCGCGCCGCTCGCCCCCAGTTTCCGCTCGGTGCGTTTTATACCAAGGATCTGCGGATGTGCGGGTTCGCCATGTTCAATGCCAGCCCCGACGAGCAGCGAGTGTGCGCGATCTCATTGAACAGCCTGTACGAAAACAGCGGTTGGCGGCCGCCGATCGGCAAGATCCTGCCGCTGTCGCAAGCCGCTGAAGCACATAAGTTGCAGGAAGAGCACACGTTGCACGGTCGCGGATCGCTCGTCGGGAAGATCGTGCTGGTGACAAAATAGGCTTGGGTATTGCTGGTAACGTAAGCAACTGTTCCGTCGTGCTCGGACGGTTGCAATTGCCGCGGAGGCGGAATATCTAAGAAGTGCTGGTACTCCAACCAGCATAAATCGGTGGGTGCCATGCCCACAGCTCGACTGAGCTCGCCGAAGTCCGCTTTGGGTGGGCATGTTCCCCGAGGACATGGCCACGCAGAGCCGTGGCCATGGCACCCCGGGAGCTCTTACGAGGCATTGTGACAGACGTTCCGCGACGACGATTTCCACGAGGACACGCAATCGCGGTGCAACTCCATGGGAAAGGACAGAAAAGACACAATGACACTGATTCGTCAATTCTCAAAATACATTGCTCTGGCGACCGTTGCCGGCGTTTGTGTTTGGACGCTGGGTTGTGGGGAGCAGGGCAGCAAGGCCATCAAACAATCAACCAACGGCGGCGGCCAAATTTCGACCAAAGACGAGACAACGATTAAAAAGGTTGAAACAACCGGCCAAGCGCCTTCGGCTGATAAGTCCACGTCTGATGGCGTCAAAAAAGTCGACGAGAAGACTCAGGCTGGAACGGAGGCCAAGACTCAAGCCGACACTGAGGCGAAAGTCAACGAAGAAAACGCCAATGGCAGCGAAGCCGGTTCTACGACCCCCCCGGGTGGCGGCGTCGAAACTCCGTAGCAGCCTCTTAAGCGAACGTGATCTCGAGCCGCGGGGTTCATCCCCGCGGTCCTCTTCGGGCGCGATAAACTCGCCGGCTCACTTTCGCTTTTTTCGCGTCGTCATTCAGGCAACGGAACTCATGAATGGCACCGCATCCTGACAAGCACGTCATCGCGTTGGGCATTCGGCAACCCTGGGCCGAACTCATTTTGAGCGGACGCAAGACGATCGAAGTCCGCTCGTTCAACACGCGGCAGCGAGGCACGATTTACATCTACGCGTCGAAAAAACTTTCAGAGCATCCGGCCGCTCACGAGGCCGCTCGAAAGCACGGCGTCGACCTCGATTCACTGCCGCTGGGAGTCATCGTCGGCACAGTCGACCTCGTCGATTCTTGTGCGTGCACGGCCGACGATGCGGTCGCAGCCTGCTTGCCCAAATCGCATGTCGAGGGCCAAATCGGCTGGAAGCTGGGAAACCCTCGCCGTTTTTCAGAGCCGCTGACCGTGCGGTTTCTGCCCTACGGCGTGTGGTTCTATCCGTACCAGCGACGAAGTGCGTCGACCGGGCGCGCATCGCGCGTGCGCTCGAGCGATCGTTGAACAAGCCACCGCGCCACGCCCTGCCGCCGGCATCTGCCGTGGCGTGCCTTGTCGGACGCTATTTCACAGCGAACTTCAGCGTGTATTCGGCCGTCTTCCCGCTGAGTTCGTCCGCTACGCGAAGTTTGAGCAGGTACGGTCCCAAGGCAATGTTGGGGGGTATTGTCACAACGTAGCTGTGGAAGTAGTCGCGCCGGTGGTTCGAGCAGAGATCGGGCGTCGGCTCGAACGGCATGCTCGCAACCAGTTCGCCGTTGGGGCTCGCCTTGTAGATTTCGATGGTCGAACGCAAGAGCGTGCGGTATTGGCCTTCGGCCGTCGGTTCGCTTTTGAAGTTGTTGACTTCGGCGTAAACGAGCACGTCCTGATTGGGGCTGAACTCATCCCGTCCGAAGCGCTCGTAGTTGCCGAAACTCGAAATCTTGTGGCAGAAGTTCACGTTTCGCAGTTCAAGACGGGCCTTCTCCTGCAGTCGCTGCACTGCCGAGCGCAATTGCGTGACGGTTTGAGCCGCTCGATCGCTGGGGTCGGGCATGACCTCGGCATCGAAGTAGTTCGACATCGCCCAAAACACCTGCTGCCAAAACTCCTGATCGGCACTGTCGATGTCGCGGATGGCTTCGAGGGCGCGCTGCTGTTGGCCCGCCATCAGGTACAGCATGCGCAGATACACCTGTCTCTGAATGTAAGCCTGTTTTTCGGCCGCTCCGGGACCGGGCGGCATTTGCGACATGGCGGCTTCAGTCGTTGCAATCAACCGGTCGAGATCCTCTTTCCACTTCGCAGAGACGGGATTGGACTGACCGGGCGTGAGGCTAAACTGGGGATTCATTGGCTGCGGCGAGATTCCGCCGGGGCTCGCTGAATTCGGAAAAACGCCGGTGAACTGAGCGTTGGGAACCGGAGCACCGGCCGCCACCGCCGGAGCAGGTGATATAGGTCCGCCCGGAACCTGGTTTGCACGCGCGCCTTGAGCCACGGCTAGGGCGCCCGGCTGCTGAACAGATGGCAGTCCTTCTGCAGCGAATGTGCCGGGCTGTGGCATGAAGCTCTGAGGCTGGACTTGATTCAGCCCGCCCCCGCTGGGAACGGCTGCGGCGTATTGCCCAACCGCGCCACCTGCGCCGGCCGCGGTATTGGGGCTATAGGACTGGTGATCGAGCTGAGCGGCAGGTTGGATGGTCGGTAAAGTGTTTCCCGCTTGAGCTGCGTAGGGGTTGTTCAATCCGACGGGAGTGCCGAAGGCATCGACCGGCTGATTGTAGCCCTGCTGTCCCGCCGGCGCGACGGCAGCGGCGGATTGATTGTTCCAAGGCTGAACGGTTCCCAAGCCTGCCGCGGCGTGAGTGCGGTCGAGACCCGATTGACCGGCCCCATTCTGATTTCCCGCGGGGCTGTTGGCCGCCGCCGTTGGCACCGGGTTCGACACAACCTCCGCCGACGCCTGCATCACACCGTTGCTGGGCGCGTATTGGCCCATCTGCCGCGTCAGCCGCAGGTTGTTGAGGATCAGCCGCACCAGCGAAGGGTCTTGGCCTTTCAGATCTTGTTCGAGTTGAGCCCGCTCGGCGGGGGGAAGATCCTTCAGCTCTTTTTCGATCAGCGCGAGAGTGGCGGCATCGTGCGCGACCGTTTTGGTGTTTTCGGTCGAAGCCGGTTTTGCGCTCTTGTCAGCTCCCGCGTCTTTGGCCTCGGCGGCTGAGGCGACGGTCGTTTCCGCCTTGGCGGGTTTGTCCCCCTTGGCCTTGCTCGCCTCATCCGCCTTGGAAGGCTTGGCGGCTTTGGGCTTTTCGGCGGCTGCCGTCGACTTTGATTTCTCAGGACGGCCGCCGAACCATGTCAGCGGGCTGAGTGCGCGCGGGGCCGTGCAACCTCCCGCCAGGCAAATGAGAATCAAAATCGACCAGCGAACGACGGAGCATCGTTCCATGATCGTTTCCTTATGGCGAACGATTCCGTGATGTTGCAGAAAGTGGGCGAGGGGGATCAACGGGGGGCGCGATCACGCCATTCTGATATGAAAAGTCCCGGTGAAGGCGGGGACATTACCGAAAAGCCCAAGTCGCCGCAAGGCCGGCAACTCCCTTCCGCCTTGACGCGATACTTCGGCCGTGAATGGGCATTTTTGAAGCGTGCCCAAGCCGTTATCAGCCAGTCTCCCTGAGACGCCAGTTTTTCCCAGAAGCCCCAGACCTGCGGGGCCGGGGCGACTCATTTGGCAGGCGCCGGGTGCCATGGCCACGGCTTTGCGTGGCCATGCTTTCAAAGACATGCCCACCCAGAGCGGTGGGCATGGCACCCACCGTTTGATGCTAGTCAGTCTACTTGGCGGGTGGTGCGTCGCGGTTTGGCTTTGGCGGCGGAGGAACGTCACGTTCCGGCGGCGGTTGGCGCCGTTTCCTATCGCGGTCGTCTCCGTCCGGTCCGCCGCGGCGGGCTCGTTCGGCCCCAGGCGGACGGCCATCGTTTCGACCGAACCGTGGACTCAACGATTTCTGCAACTGCACCAGGTCCCGCGTGAACGAATCGCCTTTCTCTCCGAGATATTGCCACACCAGCCGTTGTCGATGGCCGTCGCTCCGCTGCCTCATCAGCTTGTCGCGTTCTTGTGGGTCGAGGTCGCGGAAATAGTTGAGCATTTGCTCGTCGGTGGGACGGCGCTTCTTCCATTCATCGCCCGCCTCGTGAAATGATGCGTAGAACAGCATCGATCGCAGAAACCAACGACGTTGATCGGGCGAGCGCTCGGGATCTTCCAATCGTTCGCGCGTTCGCGGGTCAGAAATCGCCTCGATCATCCGATTCACCAAGTCGTCGGACGGCCACCTTTCGCGAGGCGGCTGTCCTTCCCCCGGCTTCTGCCGCTCCAGTGCTTTCATCAGGATCCTGATGTGGCGGTGTGCGGGCGGAAGCGCCGCCAACACGTTCTGCTCGTCTTGGGGAAGCTCAAGGCTTTTGGCGATGATTTCGACGATGCGTTGAAAGTCAGCGTCGGCGAGGCGAGTTCCGCCTCGACGCCGCCGCGGATCGCTGCCGTCAGGCGATTTGAGGGGAGGGTCTCGTGCCGGCACAGGCTGTTCAAGTTCGGTCTCTTCTTGCTCCTTGATGCGTCGGATGAGGCTGATGCGCTTCTCGGGATCGGTCTCGGCGCGGATTTCGGCCCGTTCCCAGGGTGAAAGAACCTTCAGCCAGGCCTGGTAGTTGCGTAAGACCGCGCGCAGCGACCCGTCGACCCGGGCGTCGGCTTCCAGTTCCTCGTGCAGCCGGCGAATGGCGTCCTGCTGGCTGGGTGACATTGCCAGAAACTTCGCGTGCTGCTGGTTAAGCAAATCGCGCTCGACCTCCGACTTGTTGGCGATTTTCTGGCGGCGCGCGGCAAGCTCGTCGGCGCCGGCGTCCGCCGCAATCACTGGGCAGGCCGCCACGACGATCGCCAGAGCGCCCGCCAGACGCAGCAATGTCTTCTTAGAATTCCGGCAGCCGATCGCTGTCATTGAACATCTCGCTTCTTTCCAACGCGCGCAAAAAGGCAATGTCTTCCACTTCGGCGTACTTGTCGACGTTCTCAATGACGGGCAAGTCGCGGATTAGGGCCTCCGACCGGTCGGGAATCCACCGGTTGGTGCTCAAGTAGCCGACCAATGCGGCCGCCACAAGCGCGCAAACCGAACCGGCTGCCACAACGGCGCGTCGCATCGGTTGCGACCAAAGTCGAACCGCTCCGCTGCCGCTTTTTTCGATACGGTTGACCTTAATAGCCGACAGAGTGCGTGCGGTGAATTCCTTGGAGGTCGCAACGTGTGGCAGCTCTTCGAGCAGTTCGAAGGTGCGCGACAACAACTCCGCTTCCCGGCGGACCTCGGGACTGGCCGCCAGCAAACGTTCGATCGCGACGGCCGACTCGTGATCGAGCTCGCCATCGAGATAGGCGACCAGGTCGGCTCTTTGCTCGGGACTCAATGAAGATTGGGGTTCCATGACGAATTCACACACCGTTCACGTATCGTGCCAGTTTTTCTCTGAGGCTGTCTCTGGCTCGCGACAACAGCGATTTGACGGCGGCAGCGCTCATGTCCATCGACACGCCGATGTCGCTGTAACTCATTCCTTCGAATTTGTGCAGCAAGAGCGCCATCTTCTGCCGCTCGTTAAGACTTTCGAGTGCACCGCGAACGACTTCCCGCATTTCGCTCTTTGCCGCCTGCCGCGTCGGCATGAAGGCCGACTTGTCGGCGATGAGTTTTTCCTGGGGCTGGATTCCAATCGGTCCGGAATCGTGAATATTCAAGGCCACCTCTCGGCGGCGTCCCTTGCTCCTTCGCTTGTTGCTGGCCAGATTATTGGCGATGCGAAACAACCACGTCGAGAACCGGGCGGTGGGCTGGTAACGGTCGCGGGCGCGATAGATTCGCAAAAAAACTTCCTGGGCCAAATCCTCCGCCGCGTCCTGATCGCTCAGCAAGTGGCGGAAAATGCCGATGAGCCGATCCTGGTACGTCTGCACCAGCTCGGCGAACGCCGCCTCGTCCCCCTGCTGGGCGCGCAACATCAGTTGTACGTCGGGATCGCGCAGGTACGGAATTCGGCTGGTATCGCTGGCGGCCACGTAACGCTCGAGGTCCGGCCCGATCACGGGTACTGAAACACTAAACCCCGCGGGCGGCGGAAGGTTTCTGAAAAACAGCAGCCTCGAAGAAGCCCGGCTTTTTCAAAAAGCCGGGCTTCTCGAAACGGGCTGCTGCGACCAATTCATCAGGCGCAGCACATACATCGATCATAGTAATCGCGCAGCCGGCGGGATAGCATGAAAAGCCAATGTCGATCAGCACGCTGCCACTGAGTTATTGCACCAACGTGCACCCCGGTCGATCGCTGGCTGAGGTCGTATCGGGCCTTGATGACTATACCGTGCCCGTGCGAGAAAACCTTGGCGAGCCGCTTGCCGCCGGGTTGTGGTTGGCACACCCGGTTATCGAAGAACTATTGGCGACGCCTGATGCAATCGAGCGATTTGTCGCCGGACTTGTCGGTCGAAACCTGGGATGCTTCACGCTCAACGCGTTTCCTTACGGCGACTTTCACAGCGCGCGTGTGAAGCAAAACGTCTACATTCCCGATTGGGCCGACCCAAGCCGCCTCGACTACACCAGCCGCTGCGCGCAGGTGCTTGCGCGATTGATGCCCGTCGGCTGCGAAGGCAGCATCTCGACGTTGCCGCTGGGCTTCAAGCCGTTCGATTACCCGCCGGACTTTTTCGACCGGGCGATGGCGCAATTGATCGAGCTGGCGCGCCGGCTGGATGAACTGCACGACGAAACAGGAAAGGTCGTTCGGCTGGCCATCGAACCCGAACCATTCTGCATCCTGGAAACGACCGACGAGGCCATCGCGTTTTTCAAGCGGCTGTACGAGCGGGCTGCCGACGCTGATGCGCTCGAGCGGGTGCGGCAATCTCTGGGACTGTGTTACGACGTCTGCCATCAATCGGTCGAGTTCGAAGACGTCACCGCTTCGATTGCCGCGATCGACGCTGCCGGCATTCGCATCAACAAGGTTCACATCACCTGCGCCGTCGAGCTGACGAATCCTGCCGGCAACGAACCGGGTCGAAAGGCGCTGGCACGATACGTCGAGCCGCGCTATCTGCATCAGACATTCGCGCGCACTGCCGATGACAGCGTGCTGCGCGAGGTTGACCTGAGCGAGCGGTTGGCGCTCGAGCCGCCGCCCGAATTTTTGCAAGCCGACTCGTGGCGGGTGCATTTCCACGTGCCCGTCGACGCCGAGCAGCTTGGCCCGTTATCGACAACGCGACCCGACCTTCGCCGCGCTCTGCGCGCCGTCGCCAATTTGACCTACGCCCCCCATTTGGAAGTCGAGACGTACACGTGGGAAGTGCTCCCCGACGGCAACAAGACGCCGCTGGTCGACGGATTGACTCGGGAGCTGCTTGCAACACGGGCGCTGCTTGCCGAGATCGCGGTGAAAAGCACGAAGCACTAATGTCGAAAGAAGCACGAATGTCCAAAGCACGAAAATATTAGTGCTTCGTGCTTTGGGCCTTCTTTCGACATTCGTGCTTAGTGCTTCACCTGCAACGGTTGGCTCCCTTCCATGATCCCGTTACGATGAACCTGAGATGAAAACGACACTCAGCGATCTCGCCCAAGTTCTGCGCGACGGGACGCCCGTGGCTTACACCGCGCTGGTCGAAACCAGAGGCTCCACTCCCCAAAAGCCCGGAGCGACGATGCTCGTCTTCCCCGATGGATCGCAATCGGGCACACTGGGCGGCGGCTGTGTCGAAGCGGACGTCAAACGTCAGGCACTGCGGCTGCTGGACGCCGGGGAGGCCGGCGTCCTGACCTTCCAGCTCGACAGCGATTACGGCTGGGATGACGGACTGATCTGCGGCGGGCGGATGCGGATGCTCGTCGACCCGATTCGCCCGGGCCAGGATGTCTCGTATTACCAGACGCTCAGCGATCTTGCGGCGGCGGGCAAAGGCGTGACCGAGGCCGTCGTCATCGATGCCGATAAAGCGGGCGGAGGCTGCGCTGCCGATCGCTTCTTGCTCGACGCCGATGCGAGAATCCTTGCAATGCGCGGCAGCGGAGATGTTCCGCCCGCACTGGTTCGCAACCTGCGTCCTCTCTCCCTGCGGCCGTCATCGTATGTTGTCGAGGGCATCGCCTATTTGACACACCTGCCGCGATGCCGCTTGCTGATTGTCGGCGGAGGACACGTGGGTCAGAAGGTCGCCGAATTGGCGGCGGACGCCGACTTCGACATTTGGGTCGTCGACGACCGCGAACAATACTGCAACCTCGATCGTTTTCCGCGTGCCAAGCGGTTGATCGTGGGCGACATCGATGCGACGCTCGGCGGCCTGGAGATCGACGCCGATACTTTTTGCATCATCGTGACACGCGGCCACAATCACGACGAAGAGGCGTTGTACCTCCTGGCTGAAACGCCGGCACGCTTCGTCGGGCTGATCGGCAGCAAGCGTAAGATCAAGATGATCTTCGAGGACTTGTTGCGCGCGGGCATTTCACGCGAAGCGCTCGCCCGCGTCCACGCCCCGCTCGGTCTCGACATCGGGTCACAAACCGTGCCGGAAATCGCGATCAGCATCGTCGCCGAATTGATCGCCGTGCGCAACCTGGGCGATCCCCCCGCGAGCGCGCGCCGCGAATCATTACTCGAGACGGCAGCGCAGCCGGCGCGAGTCCTACCCGAAAACGATGGCAGCACGCGTCTTTCCCCCTCCCCCCTTGCGGGGGAGGGCCGGGGTGGGGGGGCTGCCGCCCCGTGCTGACATGTCTGCAACAAGGTCCCAACACATGCTAAACCGCCGCGATTTTACCGCCGTCGCCGCAGGCGCACTGGCCGGCGTCATACCGCGGCTTGTGCTGCCCGGCCTCTACGCCGCAGAGCCGAAGCCGAAGCGGGCATCGAAATACATCGACGTGCACACGCACGTCGGCACGTACGTCGAGGGCAACAAGGAGCTGACCGTCAAGGGGCTGCTCGATTGGATGGACGAGCACGACGTCGAAAGGTCGGTCGTCTTGCCGCTCGTGTCACCTGAATCGACCACCTACCTGCAATTGCCCGACGTTGCCCTGCAGGCGGCCAAGGATCACCCCGACCGGTTGATTGCCTTCTGCGCGATCGATCCGCGAGCCATCATCAGCGGCGGCGTAAAAGGCCTAACGACGATCATCAAAAAGTACGTCGACCGCGGCGCCAAAGGATTCGGCGAGCACAAAGTCGGCCTCGATTTCGACGATCCGCTGATGATGCACGTATACGAGGCCTGCCAGAACGTCGGCATTCCGTTGCTGTTTCACATCGACGGTGTTCGCGGTAAAGATCAGCCGGGGCTTCCGCGGCTCGAACATGCCGTCAGCACATTTCCCGGTCTGACTTTCATCGGGCATGGACCCGGGTGGTGGGCTTCGATTTCGGGAAAGGTCAAGGAAGCCGACGGATACCCCACGGGGCCCGTCGAGCCGGGCGGCGCCATCGATCGACTGTTTGACGCGTATCCCAGCATCTACGGCGATCTATCGGCCGGCTCGGGGGCCAACGCCATCGCGCGCGACAAAAAGTTCGGGCGCGATTTTCTGATTCGCAGGCAAGACCGCCTGATGTTCGGCACCGATTATCTGCAGCCCGGTCAGGATGTGCCGCAGTTTGAGCTGTTCGAAAGTCTCGATTTGCCGGCCGACGTTCAGACCAAGATCTTCAAACGAAATGCCCAACGCGTGTTGAAACTGTGTTGATTCGCGTCGAAATGCGCAATGACGTATGAACACTTTAGAACGCTACGGTCTGTTGCTAGTGGGCGGCGCGCAAACGCATCAGGAGAATTACGCGCGCGCCTTCATGGCCGACGGGCGCGTGAGGCTCGTGGGGTTGACCGATGAGGCCGACGTGCCGCCGCGCAGACGCGAGCTGAACCGGCGTCTCGCTGCCGAGTTGGGAGCTCCGCACCTCGACAGCCTCGACGAAGCCCTGCGCCGCGACGACGTGCATGTTGTGTGCGTATGTGCCGAGCCCGAACGTCGCGGACGAATCGGAGCACGCTGCGCGCGGGCCGGCAAGCACATCTATCTCGATAAGCCGCCGGCTTGCGACGCGGCGACCGCGCGCGATCTTGTCGCAGCCGTCGCAGAGCAGGGCGTGCTGAGCCAGATGTTTAGCATAGTGCGCACGCCCGTGGCGGCTCGTGCGCGAAAAATCCTCGAATCGGGACGATTGGGCAAGCTCGTCGGGCTGCATTGTGAATTGTTCTTCGCCAAAGGGCCGGCGGGCGCCGCCGATTTGGCGAAGCCTCGCCGCGAGCATTTCCCCGCCAGGCGATTCACGTTCATCGATTCGAAGCGGGAACTGTTTTGCGTGGGACTGTATCCCCTGGTGCTGTTTCAATGGCTGACGGGCGGGCGGATGGAAGACGTCTACGGCACAACCAGCAACTATTTTTTCGCCGAGCACCAGCGCAACGACGTCGAGGACTTTGCGTGCCTGCTGATGCGGATGTCGGGCGGCATCGATGCATCCGTCATGGTGGGACGCACCGGCTGGTCGAGCCATCCCAGTCACGGCATCCACCAGGTTCACCTGATCGGTACTGACGGCGCTGCAACGGTTGACGCATATCAGCCGAGGCTCGAAATCTATTCCGACGAGCCTGCTTGGACTGCTCCCGCGCCGGCGCATCCTGAAGACCCAATGGGTTTCTGGTCGAGCACGCAACGCGAATCGGGGCTGAAAGAAAAGTCCGATTGGTGGCCGGTCGCCGGCGAAATCGAGAGCGACGCTTCGTATTTTCTCGACTGCATCGACGCCGGTCGGCAAAGCGACGTGCCCGCCTCGGTCGGCGCGCACGTCGTCGAGATCATTATGGCCGGTTACGAATCGGCAGCCACCGGAAGGAGCGTCGCGGTTTAGGGATGCGGTTGACCCCTCTCCCCTCAGGGGAGAGGTTGGGAGAGGGGTGAAGGTTCGCGTCGTGAAGCGTTCGATTCGTGCAACCCTCCCCCGACCCCTCCCTGGAAGGGAGGGGAGTTTGCAAACTCGCAACGTCATAGAATTATGTTTGTCGATCGAGTGACAGTCTCCTGCCAGGCGGGCGATGGCGGTTCCGGCAGCGGGAGTTTCCGCCGCGAAGCGCACGTTCCGCGCGGCGGCCCCGACGGCGGCGATGGCGGCCACGGCGGCAGCGTGGTCATCAAGGCCGATCGCAACCTCGGCAGCCTGGCCAACATCGTCGGCCACAAGCATTGGAACGCCGATCGCGGCGGCCACGGAGAGGGGAGTCTCCGGACGGGTAAAAGCGGCGAAGACGCCGTCATCCTCGTGCCGCCGGGAACGCTCGTGCTCGACGCCGACCGCGGGCATCTTCTCAAAGATCTCGCCCACGAGGGAGACTCGGTGATTGTCGCGCGCGGCGGACGAGGCGGCCGCGGGAACAAGCACTTCGCCACCGCCACCAACCGCGCCCCGCGCGAGTTCGAGCCGGGCGAGCCGGGCGAACATCGCAACGTGACGTTGGAGTTGAAGCTGATAGCCGACGTCGGCTTGATCGGCATGCCGAACGCCGGCAAGTCGACGCTGCTGAGCCGCCTGTCGCGTGCCCAGCCCGAAATTGCCGACTACCCGTTCACCACCAAGTATCCCAACTTGGGGCTGGTGCACGTCGGATACGATAAGCAATTCGTGATGGCCGATATTCCCGGCTTGATCGAAGGGGCACACGCGGGCGTTGGTTTGGGGCACGAGTTTCTCAAGCACGTCGAGCGGACAAAAGTGCTGGTCCACATGGTCGAACCGGAACCCATGGACCAGTCCGACCCGATCGACAACTACTTCAAAATCCGCGACGAGCTGCAGCTCTACGATGCGTCGCTGGCCGAGCGTCCCGAGATTGTCGTCGTCACCAAGTGCGAGCTGACTGATGCGGAGACAGTCGCCGAGTTGCTGCAGGAAAAAATCCAGCAGCCGGTGTTGCCCATCTCAGCCGTTACCGGCCGCGGCCTGCCCGAGCTGATTTCCCGCATTTTCAAGGAACTTGAGGCGATCGCCGAAATACAAGCCCACGGATAGCTATCCGTGGGCTTAGAATGCAACCATGGCCACATTCGAATACTCGAAGTACGACGGCTCGCAGCAGTTCGCGCCGCAGTCGGCCGATAAGATCTTCGACGAGTTCAGCAAGTACCTGCTCGACTACGGCGAGCAGATGATGGATTACCTCGACCGGTGGGAAGACGAGAACCCCGACGTGCTCGACATGCTGGTCAAGCAGGGCTACATCGAGAAAGACCAGGAAGGCAAGTACCGCGTCTCGCCGCGCGGAATTCGCCGCGTCGAGAACAAGGCCCTGGAAGAGCTGTTCGAGATTACGCGCAAGGACCAATTCGGCCGCCACGACACCGACTTCCGCGGGCCGGGTCAAACCGTGCACGAGGAGTCGAAGCCCTACGAATACGGCGATCCCGTCTCGAACCTCAACATGCACGAGACGCTGAAGAATGCGCTCTATCGGCAGGGAGGCGGCGCGCCCATTCGAATCGATGAGGACGACCTGGTCGTTTACGACACCGAATACCAGACGTCGTGCGCTACGGTGGTGCTTGTCGACATGTCGGGCAGCATGGGCCGCTACGGCAAATTCGGCCAGGCGAAAAAAGTGGCCATGGCCCTGCAGGCCCTCGTGCGGGGCAAGTACCAGGGCGATTACCTGCAGGTCGTCGGCTTCTACACGTACGCCAGCCTGCTCTCGGAAAAGGAGTTGCTGTATTCCGCGCCCAAGCCGGTCAGCCTGTACGATTCGCGCGTGCGGCTACGGGTCAACCTCGACCAGCCGCCGGGGTTTGTGCCCGAGCACTTCACGAACATTCACGCCGGCCTGCAGTTCGCCCGCCGATTGCTCAAGCGGCAGCCGGCGCAGAACAAGCAGATCATCACGATCACCGACGGCGAGCCGACGGCCCACGTCGAAGGCCGCGACATCGTGCTCATTTATCCCCCCGCCGAGCAAACGGCCCGCGCCACGCTGGCCGAGGTGAAGCGGTGCGCGAACGAGGGCTTGCACCTCTCAAGCTTCGCGCTGATCGAGGACTATTTTTACCTGGGGCTGGTGAACTTCGTCGAACAGATGGCGCAAGTCTCCGGCGGCATCGCCGCCTTCTGCAATTCCGACGACCTGGGCAGCATGGTGATCGAAAGCTTCGTCGGCGGCCGGCGCACAAAGCGCGCGCTGTGATTTACGTGCGCGGAGCGGGTCTTTCATCCCCTCCCCCCTCGCGGGGGAGGGTTAGGGTGGGGGGGGCGATCTTTCGACGGGTCATAATTTCGCTCAGTGATTCCGCTAATCACCCGGAAGGATTCATTCGCGATCCGCTCGACTGGCGTCCCAGATCTTGATCGTGCCGTCCTGGCTTCCGCTGACGATCCGCGTCCCGTCTGGACTGAATGCGACGCTCGTTGCCCTGTCGCTGTGTCCCCGGAGCGTGAGCGTTTCCTGGCCGGTCGCCGCGTCCCACACCTTGAGCGTTTTATCGCCGCTTCCGCTGACGATGCGCGTCCCGTCGGGGCTGAACGCCACGCTCAAGACCCCGTCGGTGTGTCCCTTGAGCGTGAGCGTTTCCCGGCCGCTGGCCGCGTCCCACACCTTGAGCGTGTTGTCAACGCTTCCGCTGACGATCCGCGTCCCGTCGGGGCTGAATGCTACGCTCGATACGTAGACGGTGTTCCCTTTGAGCGTGAGCGTTTCCCGGCCGCTGGCCGCGTCCCACAGCTTGACTGTGCCGTCGCCGCTTGCGCTGACGGCGATCCGCGTCCCGTCGGGGCTGAACGCGACGCTCGTTACCCTAGCGGCGTGTCCCTTGAGCGTCAGCGTTTCCTGGCCGGTCGCCGCGTCCCAGACCGTGAACGTGCAGTCCTGGCCTCCGCTGGCGATCCGTTTCCCGTCGGGGCTGAACGCCACGCTATTGACGGACTGCGTGTGCCCCTGGAGCGTGAGCGTCTCCTGGCCGCTGGCCGCGTCCCACAGCTTGATCGTATTGTCGCCGCTTCCGCTGACGATCCGTTTCCCGTCGGGGCTGAACGCCACGCTCCCGACTTCACCCGTGTGCCCTGTCAGCGTGAGCGTTTCCTGGCCGCTGGCCGCGTCCCACACCTTAACGGTGCTATCCGCACTTCCGCTGGCGATCCGTTTGCCGTCGGGGCTGAACGCCACGCTATCTACCAGACTGGTGTGCCCCTGGAGCGTGAGCGTCTCCTGGCCGCCGGCCGCGTCCCACAGCTTAATCGTCCTATCGTCGCTTCCGCTGAGGATCCGTTTCCCGTCGGGGCTGAACG
>JBBDVZ010000294.1:0-21311 GCA_040903115.1 Planctomycetaceae bacterium | reverse complement strand
ACGTACATCAGATCGGTCGCCCACAGCTCGTCGGGACGCGTCGCCTGCTCCTCCTCGTCCCGGGTCCGCTTCTTCCGTCTTCTCCAAGGACAAACCAGGTTCTCACCCTTCAGAATCCGATACACCGTCGACGGACTCAAACACGCCACATCCTCGTCCACCATCCGCCACGCCAACTCTCTGTGGCGAATCCCCGCATGCTTCAAGGCATAGGCCCGCACCACGCGCTTCTCTTCGTCGGTCGCCTCATAGGCCTGGATCGGCCGCGTCGGGTCCACTGGAAGCGACTTCGCCTGACGTGACTCCTTTCGCCACCGGTAGTAGCTCGCCGGCGACACACCCAGTTGCTTCAATGTCCGTCGCACCGGCCAGCCGCTGCGACGCCTTGCCTCCTGAACCACGGCATGCACCTCGCGTTGCAACTCTGCCGGCAACTGACCGTGATCCTCTAATCCGAGAGCCCCTTTTTTAGGTCCAGGTTCTCCGCCGTGATCTCCGCGATGACGTCCTTCGCACGACGCAAGTCCGAATCCAGTCGCTGCTCTCGGACCGACGGCTTCGACTTCCGGCCGTCGGCAAACACCTTCGCCGCCGACCCCAGCAGCAGCTTCTTCCAGCCGTAGTACTGCGTCGGGTTGATCCCTTCCCGGCGGCACAGCTCGCTGATCTCAACCGAGCCGTCCAGCCCCAGCAGCACGATCCGCAACTTCTCGCTCGACGTCCAAGCCCGCCGCTTCTTCCTCTCGCTCATCGCTCCTCCTTCCCTCCTGGCTTCTCCAGGATTCTACAGGTTCAGAGGAGAGCGTTGCTAACTTGCCGACTGTCTCACTTGGCTTGGTACACTACACGGCATCGACCTTGTTGATCAGCCAGGAGCCGAGTTTTCGGGAGCGGATCGGTGACATCGTCGCTTCAGTGGGCGACTGCAATCTGGAAGTCTTTACGCGCTTCGAAGATGCAGTCCCCCGCCTGATAGACAGTCGTGTCGCACTGGTGATCGTTCATTTGACCAGTTCGGACGACGGCGATTGTGTCGCTGTCCTGCTTCGAGAAGCAGCGGCCACGCGCAGTCATGTGGCGACAGTCGTCGTCAGCGATGACTATTTGCCCGATCGTGCGCTGGAAACGATGCGACTGGGAGCGGCCGACTATCTCTGTGCGCAACGCGACATGGGACGGCTGAAGTTCCTGATCGATTTGCTGACGATGCGGGTGCGCATTCAGGGGGCGTCGTGGCAAAAGCCCGCGCCCACACCCGTCGAAGACGCACAAAGAGCGGGGCTCGTATTCGCCGCCGCATTCATGACCGAACTCATGGAGCGCGTGCGCCTCATCGCCTCGCAGGACACGCACGTCCTTTTGAGAGGCGAAACGGGGACCGGCAAGACACGTCTAGCCCGCTTCATTCACGATGCGTCTCGCCGTGCCGACAAGCCGTTTCTTATCGTGAATTGCGCCACGCTTTCGCCCAGCCTGACCGAAAGCGAACTGTTCGGCCACTGCAAGGGAGCCTTCACGGGCGCCGACCAGGACCGTGCAGGCAAATTTGCCGATGTCAAGGATGGAACGTTACTCCTGGACGACGTTGACACACTCTCGTTGGAGGCGCAGGCCAAGCTTCTGAGAGTTGTCGATGAACGCGTGTTCGAACCGGTTGGCTCGAATCGCTCGCAAGAAATGCAGGCGCGACTCATCGCCGCCACCAATCGGATACTCGAGGACGAAGTGGCGGCCGGCCGATTTCGTCGCGACCTGTACTATCGGCTGAACGTGATCGAGATTCGATTGCCGCCGCTGCGAGAACGCGTCAGCGAAATCCGCACACTCGCCGAGCACTTCGTGCTACAGACGGCCGCACGCACCGGCCGGGCCGCCCCACGACTTAACCCGGAGGTCATCGACGCACTCGAATCCTACCCATGGTCCGGCAATATCCGCGAATTGCGCAACGTCGTGGAACGGAGCGTCGTCTTGACGACGGCTCATGAAATTCGCTTATGCGACCTGCCCGACGGCGTTCAAGGGGCTGCCTTGCAACGCCCTTCGAGCGTCACTGGTGACGGCAAGAATCGCAACGACCGTGAAGAGGCGTCACCGGTCGATTCACCGGTGGTCTCCAGCCAAAGGCTGTCTGTGCTCGCCAAAGTGCGGATTCAGGCGGAAATAAAGCGCATCGTCGAGGCGTTGGAGAAAAACGGCCAAAACCGGTCTCGCACAGCCGACGAGCTTGGCATCAGTCGCGTCGCACTCTACAAGAAACTCCACAGGTTTGGACTGATGGAGTCGTAGTGGTGCATCGCCATGCGGTTCTGATGGGTTGCAAGTGCGGTTTCGCGCGGAAACGTTGAAACTTCCGCATCGCAACGCAGGGTGGTCTCGCCACTGGCCGACATGAAGGTCGCCCCCCGGTTCATGCCGCAAACAGAAACGCCGCCGCCGGCAGCGGATGACGTGAATTGTCGAATTCGCTCTGCGCTTGCCGGAGCGATCGCCGCTTGCGTATGCCGCTCGTGCGGCGGCGTCGATTGTTCGACGTCAGAAGACGCTCTTTGGTCACGATCTCCAACGTGACTCTCACGTCTCCGCGAGAATCGAGGTACCGCGAATCGTTTGGGTGTAAACCAAGCGCTTGCGCGCTTCGCAGAAGGGGTTACACTCAGCCGTTAACCGGACGTTTACAGTTCGACGGCGAAGCATGGAGAGCGCGAGTGCGGATGTACGAACGCGCGACGATCGCCGAAATTTTTTCGTCGCCGTAACCCGATGATGCCGCGACTGTTTTTGATTCGGTGAAAGCCGCGCCCGCTTCATTCCACGCGTCATGCAATCGATTTCTCGCGTTCGGCACTTCGCTTGCCAATGACCGGGAACACGAGTTGCCCCAGCGGGCTCGAGACGAAATGCTGCGCGTGCGACGAACCGTTGCGTGCGTTCGGCATCGGACGTCGCGTTGGCGTCGAATCGTCGTCTTGTTTCTTAATGCGAAGCTAAGGGAGACGTGAGAATGTCGAAGTTGTTTGCCATCGTGAAGAGTTTCCTGCGGGAAGAAGATGCACCGACCGCCGTCGAATACGGCGTCATGGTGGCGCTGATTGCGGCTGTTGTGATCGGTGGCGCGACCGTTCTGGGTGTGAACACGGAAGCAGTTTTTCAAAGCGTCGCGACCACAATCGGCGGCGTTTAATCGTTTCACTTGTCGTCACGGCTTGTGTTCCCTTCCCGGTCGCGGTCGTGGGACTGGGAAGGGAACCTTTCTTTATTGTCTGCGGTAAATGTCGCCCGGCCTGCAAGACTCGGCGTAAAGCGACGTACCAGCCATTTTCTGCCGGTGGTAGGTGCGCCCGTCCTGCAGCAGCAACGGCAAGAAACTGGGAGTTGTCCACCATGGCACGCATTCTCTTGGCCATTGCCGAGTTCGCACGGGATCAGACAGCTCCAACGTCGATCGAGTATGCAATCATGGCGGCGCTCATTGGCGCCGTTGTCGTCGGGGCCGCAGCGGTGCTGGGAATCAACGCCAATGCGCTGCTTCAAAACGCTCTACAGGGGCTTGGCGGCGGCTGAACGCCGATCGGCAAATTTCAGTGGTGAAATGCCGCGTTTCGAATCACAAGGATCACACGGACAATGAACGATCTTGTCGCATTTCCCGGCGTCGTCATCGTCGTGGCATCGATTGTCGCCGGCATTACGGATGTTTGGAAATTCAAGGTTTATAACCTCCTCACAGTTCCGTTGTTGGCCGGTGCTTTTCTGTTTCATGGGATCGGCAGCGGTTGGGAAGGCCTGCTGGGTAGCTTTGTCGGTTTTGCGTTGGCCCTTACGATTTTCATTCTCCCATACGGTTTTGGAGCGATCGGCGCCGGCGATGTGAAATACATGACTGCCGTCGGAGCCTGGTTGGGACCCACGGCCATGGTGCACGTCACATTGGTTGGCTGCCTCGCGACGGGGCTCTACACGCTGGCCGTCATCGTTTATTACCGCCGCGTTCGCGAAACCTGGATCAATCTGCAGATCATATGGCACCGCCTTCGCGCGGTGGGACAGTACGTCGTCGCAGGCGACGGCCAAAGCAGCGTGCAGGAGTTAGTCGGGCAACCGGATCGCCGCGGCCGTCTGGTACCGATATCGGCCATGATGTCTGTTGGCGTGCTGACGTATCTGCTGTGGCACCATTAAGCGTCGTTTCGTAACACCAAAATCCGTTCCGATTGTGGAGGTAATAGAGCCATGAGTCCCCGAACAATAGTCGTCGTCGGGTTGGCATTGATTTGTGGAGTGTCGGCCGCGGTGGGAGTCAACCAGCTCCGCAGCCAGTCGCCCGACGCGCCGAAAGCGGGCATGAAAACCGTTGTTGCCGCGGCAGTCGACATCCCGCGCGGGGTCATGGTGTCGAAAGATCTGCTGAAAACCGTCGAACTCCCGGAAAAGGACGTTCCCGCGGGGGCCATCTTGAACATCGAAGACGCCGTCGAGCGGGCGGTTCTCATTCCTCTGCTCAAGGACGACCTGCTGAGAGATGCGAAGATTGCAACGAAAGACGCGGGACGCGGCATGGCGGCGCTCGTTTCCAATGGAATGCGTGCCTACACCATCCTGACACCAACGGTGGCTTCCAGTGTCGCGGGGTTCATCATGCCCGGTAACAAGGTCGACGTTGTGTTATCCGTTACCGAGCGCAGCCTCGGCGATATCACCGGCGGCGGCAGCGCAACGACGCTGCTGCAAAACGTGGAGATTCTCGCCGTCGATCAGAAACTCGACGTGCACAACGAACAAAAGGATGATGCGAAGGCCATGCGGTCGGTGACATTGCTGGTGACCCCGGACCAGGCCAATAAACTCAGCCTCGCGCAAAGCAAGGGCACGCTGAATTTGGCGCTGAGAAACGATGAGGACGAACTCGCGGCGAACACTCAGCCCGTATCCTTGAGGGACCTGCGATTTCAGCAGGAGACGCCTGTGGTGCCCGTCAAGGCTGAAGTGCCGAAAGAGATCGCGCCTGTCGTCAAGATGCAAACCCCGGCGAAGCCCCTGCGCGTCCGCACGTTGCGCGGCCGGGACAGCGGGGAAGTTTTTCTACAACCGATCACAGTGAGTGCCGACTGAAATCCATCATCGCGTCCCCGGTAACAGGGAAGGTCGCACTCATGCAGATCCTGGTCGCCAGCAACAATCCTTCGACCGCGGCAAGCATCCAGCACGTCTTGCTCAAGCAAGGGCACGTCTGTACCGGTGCGCACGTCGTGCGCCTTGAAGATGCGGTGAACTACGCGGCCCAGATCCGGCCGGACGCCATCATTGTCACGCTTTCGCCGGACCCCGTCGCGGCCCTCGAGACTCTCGGAGAGTTGCGCGAGACGACACGGGCACGAGTGCTGGGGGTCGGCCCTGCCTCCGATGCCAAGTTGATTTTGGAATCGATGCGCAAGGGGGCCTATCAGTATCTGGATGAGACCGTGATCGACGGCGAGTTGACGGCCGCGATCAACCGCCTGGCGACAAATGACAACGGTCCCGCCGAACCCGGAAAAATCATCGCCGTGCTCGGTCCCAGCGGCGGAAGTGGTTCCAGCACGGTCGCGGTCAACGTTGCCACGGTCCTGGCGCAACATCACGCCGAATGCGCGCTGTTCGATCTGAAGCTCGAAAACGGCGATTTGGCGACGCTGCTCGACCTGAAGCCCGATCACACGATTGCCGAATTCTGCGACAACCTGGCGCGTATGGACGACAACATGTTCGGGCAGTGCTTCGTGCGGCATGCAACCGGCGTGCATTTGATGGCGGCGCCCCACATGTATGCCGACGCCGCACGCGTGACCGCGCAAGGAGTCCGCAAGGCGCTGGGGATGGCGCGCCGTCGCTACTCGTACGTGGTCATCGATCTCGATCACTCGTACCGCCAGGTGCACGCCCAGGCGATGTACCAGGCGGATGTGATCGTGATCGTGGTCCGGTTGGAGCTCGCCTCGCTTCGGCAAGCGCAGCGAACGCTGGATTACATGAATCACCTGGGCATCGCCGAAGATCGGGTGCGCCTGATCGCGAATCGTTGCGGATGGCAGAACGAACTGCGCGTGTCGCAGGTGCAGAAGACTTTAGGCATCAAAGTCCTGCAAACAATTCCAGACGATCCGAAAAGTCTCAGGCGCGCCAATCTCAAGGGAATGCCGGTCGTGCGGGCGCGGCCGCTGGCCAAAGTGTCAAGGAGTCTGATCAACGTCGCCATGAGCGTCAACGGGCAAGTCGGCACGGTGAACTAACAGCGGGGAACCGACGGTGGATCAAAGCCTTTGCCATTCAGCCTCAAGTGCCGACGTCTCGGCGCAGACCAGCGATCTGCGTCTCGATGCGCTCGAGCGGTTGACGGTGACGGTTCTGTACGGCTGGCTCGCGGTCCGAGTATTCGTCGATTCCGGCGCGGGGATCGGACTGACCAACGCGCTACCCTTGTTATCTGAGGGGCTCGTCGTCGCGTTTGTATTGGCGCGGCGACCGACGAGTCGGATATCCAAGCGGCCCGGAGAGTGGACCCTGGCTTTGGCCTCCACCTGTGCGCCGCTGCTGGTAATTCCGGCCGTCGTCCAGTCAGTGACATTTCCGTTGCTTGCGTCCGCCGTCTGGCTGGTGGGCATGCTGGTGCAATTGCACGCGAAGATTGTGTTGGGGCGAAGCTTCGGTCTCGTGCCGGCGCATCGCGGGCTTAAAACGTCGGGGCCGTATCGAGTGGTTCGCCACCCCATGTATGCCGGCTACCTGTTGACGCATCTGGCGTTTCTGGCGCTTAGTCCGAGCCTTTGGAATCTCGTCGTCTACATCGCGTGTTACAGCCTGCAGATTCCGCGACTTCTGGCCGAGGAACGCCTGCTCAGCCGCGATGCGTCTTACCTGCAGTACGCAAGCATCGTGAGATACCGCTTGCTGCCTGGAGTTTTTTAACCACACTTTTGACCGATCGACCAATCTGTACCTGTTTGACTCGGGGGATGATGACATGATCTGGAATTCCTGGACGAACACTTCGGGGAAGAAGCACCAAAACGGTGAGCGCAGCCCCCATACACCCCAGGAGCCCGCGCAATCACAAACTGCGACCATTGAGGCGGTCGACGAACCCGTCAAAGTTTCGGACGACGACGCCGAGCGGGAAAAACGGTTTCGGCGCATCAAGAGCGAGCTGCATCGAGAGGCCATCACGCGGATGGATCTCTCGACAATCGGCATGATGGGTGAGGCAGAGCTCCGTTTGGAGGTGCGCCGCGCGGTCAATGATCTGCTGCGGGGGCGCCGCGATCTGCTGAATCAGAGCGAGCAAGAACGGCTGGTTGAAGAAGTCATCGACGAAACGTTCGGCTTGGGACCCCTGGAACCGTTGTTCAAGGACACGTCCATCACCGACATCCTGATCAACGGGGCGGAGACCGTCTACATCGAGCGTAACGGGCGGCTTGAGCTATCCAAGGTGTCGTTTGCCAACGACAAGCATCTCGTTCAGATCATCCAGAGAATCGTTAGCGCCGTCGGCCGGCGCATCGACGAGTCGAGCCCAATGGTTGACGCCCGTCTTCCCGACGGCAGCCGTGTCAACGCGATCATTCCCCCCTTGTCGGTCGACGGTCCGCTCGTGTCCATCCGGCGTTTCGGCAGCGAGCCGTTGCAAGCCGACGACCTGCTGGTGAACCACTCGATTACGCCGGAGATTCTCGAATTCCTTTCGGCCTGCGTCCGAGCGCGCATCAACGTGTTGATTTCGGGCGGCACCGGCAGCGGCAAGACGACGCTCTTGAACGTCTTGTCCGGCTTTATCCCCGCGAATGAGCGCGTCGCCACCATCGAAGACTCCGCGGAATTGCAGCTTCAGCAACCGCATGTGGTGCGCATGGAAACCCGACCCAGCAACATCGAGGGTTCCGGTGAGGTGACGACCCGAGACCTCGTGCGCAACGCGCTGCGAATGCGGCCGGACCGCATCGTCGTCGGCGAGTGCCGCGGGCCCGAGGCGCTGGACATGCTGCAAGCGATGAATACCGGCCACGACGGAAGCCTGACGACCATTCACGCCAACAGTACCCGAGACGCCATCAGCCGATTGGAAATGATGGTCGGGATGACCGGCTTCGACCTGCCGGTCTGGACGATTCGGCGGCAAGTCGCCTCGGCAATTCAAATCGTCGTTCAGGCGGCTCGCCTCACGGGCGGCAGCCGCAAAATCGTGCGCGTTTCCGAAATCACCGGCATGGAGGGGGACGTCCTCACCATGCACGACTTGTTCGTCTACAAGCAAACCGGTCTCGATGAAGACCGAAGGGCTCAGGGATTTTTCTCGGCCACCGGCATCCGGCCGCAGTGTATGGAGCGGCTGCAGGCATCGGGAGAATTTGTGCCTGTGGAATTATTCGAGCAGCGAATTCTCAATGCTTAAGCGAGCTGAAGGAACCAATCGTGACTGAAATCATCATTATCACGCTGACGTTCGTCGCCGGGTTTCTGGCCGTCTTTGCCGCGAACCTGATGCTGTTGGATCTCATGCAAAGCGACCAGAAGCGGCTGCAAGAGCGGATGGGCGCGCGAATCAGCGAAGAACAAATGGAGCGCCAACGCGAGCGCGCGCGCGAATCGCATGACCAGTTCAAGGACCTGGGCGATTTGGCCGCCGAGGCCCTCGACGAAGCCGCGACCGGGTCGCGGAGCCTGGCAGACCGATTCAAATCGCTGGTCGAGCAGGCCGGCATCAAGCAGACTCCCACGCAGTTGATGACCTTTGTGGCCGTATCCGCCGCGGTGCCGGGCGCAGTGGGCCTGGTTCTGCTCGGGAACCTGCTGATCAGTTGCGGCCTGGCCGTCGTCGGCGGGACCATTCCTTTGTTGGTCGTGCAATTTAAGCGATATCGCCGCATCGAGACGCTTCGTTCTCAATTGCCCGATGCGTTCGAGTTGATGTCGCGGATTCTCCGTGCGGGACAATCGATGCCGCAAGCCATGCAAGCGGTGGCTCAGGAGTTCAAAGCGCCCGTTGCGCTGGAGTTCGCGTACTGCTATGAACAACAAAACCTGGGACTCGCGCCGGAATTCGCGCTGCGCGATTTGGCGCGCCGCACCGGACTGCTGGAAGTCAAGATCTTTGTGCTGGCAATGCTGGTACATCGCCAGACGGGCGGGAACCTGACCGAGATCCTCGACAAGCTGTCGACCATCGTTCGCGACCGGTTTCGCATTCGGGGAGTGATTGCAAGTTTGACCGCCGAAGGACGGGTTCAGGCCGCGATATTGTTGGCGCTGCCGCTGGTCATGTTCTCCGTCCTGATGATCATCAACCGCGGCTACGCAGTCCGGTTGTTCGAACATCCGATTCTGCCCGTGATTGCGTTGAGCCTGATGGCTATTGGAGCGCTTTGCATTCGCAAAATCGTCAACTTTGACTTTTGAGATGAAGAGAGGACCCAATGAGTGACAGCGGAACGCTTACGATTGCCGCATTTGCCGTAGCCAGCAGCCTGGTGCTGCTAATGTCGATGTTCCGTTCGCGGGGCCGACGCTCGCTGGAATCACGATTGCAGGAAGCCGGCGAGGGCTACCAAAACAGCCCCGATTCGCCGCGGTTTGCAACGACCCGCGATCTGCCGTCCGGCAGCCCGGCCGCACTCTTAATGCCTAAGGACGAACAGCGGCAGCGCCGCCTGCGGGACCGCCTGATTCACGCGGGCTTGTACAAACGGAACTCGACGGCGGTGTTCATGACGCTCAAGCTCATCTTGGTCGGTTTCCCAGTCCTGCTGGGATTGGGGGCAAGCAGCTCGGGTCTCGTCACCGTCCGACAGGCCCTGTTCTTCGGCGTGCTCGCGGGCGGCTTCGGTACGATTATTCCGGGTCTGTGGCTGGACTACAAAAAACGCAGGCGACAGACCGAAATCATGCGCGCATTGCCCGACGCGCTCGACGTCATCGTCGTCTGCGTCGAAGGGGGGCTCAGTCTCGCCGGTGCGATCGCGCGCGTCTCGACCGAATTAAAAACTGCGCATCGAACGCTGGCTGCCGAAATGGGAATTGTGCAGCGCGAGATTCAACTCGGCAAGTCGACGGGCGAGGCACTCCGAGGATTCGCGAACCGCTTCGACGTCGAGGAATTGCGCAGCCTGTCCTCGGTGATTTTGCAGGCGGAGCGGTTCGGGGCCAGCATCGTCAATGCGCTGCGGGTGCACGCCGATTCGTTGCGGATGAAACGGAGACAACGGGCCGAAGAAATGGCTCAAAAGGCCTCCGTCAAGTTGGTGTTTCCAACGATTTTCTTCATCTTCCCGGCCTTGTTCGTGGTGATTATGGGGCCCGCCGTCTTCGACATCATCGAAATGTTTCGACAAATGCAGCAACGGACGTGAGGCCGGGGTCGCGTTCACGTCATCAGAGACGAATTCATGAGCCATTCCGTACGACCAACCCAATTGGCGGACTTGAAGGAACTTTGGCGACAGTGGACGGCGATTGTCGATCGCCTCGCCCACCGCCGCCGAGGCGGCGCGCGAATCTCTCGCGGCGGGTACCGTGCGCTGCATGCGACGTTGCTCGAGGCGTGCGATGCGCCCATGGCGGCAAGCGACGCCATGTCGGCCGACGTGCCGAAACGGCTGGGCGAAATTGCTCAACCCTGGGTGACCTTGGAATCTCTGAAGGATTCGAATCAACAAATATTGAAGTCGTTGCTGGACCGTTGCCTCGATGCCGAACGCAACCTCCTCGGTCGATCCAGGCGTCTGGTCAATCTGCAAAAGCTGATCAGCGTGTGCCTGTTGTTGGCCGCGGTGATTATCGCGATCGTGCATATCAACGGTACGCAAATCGACGGTTCGAAGCTTGGTTCGGTCGGCGGCGAGCTTCATAGCCTCTGGACGCAACTCGTATACGCCATTCGTTTTTCCAGCTTTCTCGAAAGGTTTTCGTTCGTCACGATTATCGTCGTCGTTGTCGCCATCATACTGGGAACTCAAACCGTGAAACGGTGGTCGTAACCCCGGCGGCGGTTCGGGACGTTATCGTTTTTCAATCACGAAGTCAGCGGGTCAAGAGACCCGCACCGACGTGTGCCAACCTGATGCGGAGATTCATTGCGTGAGCGCTGCCCTCGAGCCTTCAATCGACGGATTCGATTCCTACAGCGAAACGCGGATAGACCGGTTTTTGCCGGACTTCGTCGAGTGCGACGGTGCGCCGGCGCCCCGCGTCGCCGAAACCTTCGACGAAACGGATGTCGACGCCGCACTACTGATCGGTCTGACGCTGAAACTCGCGGCCAGTGTCCCGAATTTCACCACCGAGTGGTCGTCCAATCAACTCTGCCTGCCGATGCAAATGGTGGACGAGATCTGTTGGCGCCTCAAGGACGACAAGTTCGTCGAAATCCTCGGAGAGAATGGTCCCTTCAGCTATCGCTATACAGTGACCGACCGCGGACGCGAGCAAGCCCGGCGGTTGCTGGAGATCTCCGGATACGTCGGCCCGGCTCCGGTTTCGCTGCAATCCTATGCCGCCATGTTGCAATGGCAGATCGCGGAACGGTCGATGCCGAAGGCCGAGGACATCCGCGCGGCCCTGGAGGCCTTGGTGCTTCCGAACGAGGCCCTGCAGGTGACCGAACTGGCCGTCTCGTCGGGCCGCAGCCTGTTCTTGTTCGGCCCGCCGGGCAACGGCAAGACCAGTGTCGCCCGCATGCTGCACAATGCCATTGGGGGCGACCTGTGGATACCTTACTGCCTCAATCTCGACGGCCATGCCGTCCGCATCTTCGACCCGCAGTGCCATCAACGCGTCGGCAACAACGGCGAAGGATCCGGGAAGGTTGACGGGCGCTGGGTCAAAATCCGCCGCCCTCTGATCGTCGCCGGCGGCGAAATGACGATTGACTCCCTGGACCTTTCCTACAGCCCTTCGTTGCGGTTCTATGAGGCACCGTTGCACGTCAAGGCGAACGGCGGGACCTTCGTCATCGACGACTTCGGTCGGCAGCGCGTCGATCCGAGCGAGTTGCTCAACCGCTGGATCATTCCCCTCGAACATCAAATCGACCATCTGACACTGCAAACCGGCCAAAAGGTCGAGGTCCCGTTCAAGCTGATGCTCGTCGTCGCCACCAACCTGCAGGTTTCCGCAGTGGCAGATCCCGCGTTCCTGCGGCGGATGGGGTATCGTGTGCACCTCGACAAGCCGACGCCGCAAGGCTACGCACGGATTTTCCAGCGCTATGCCGCAAACTTTGACTTTCCCGCTCCCGCGGAACTGATCTCGTATTTGCTGGACCGATACCAAGCCGAAAACCGCGACTTACGCTGTTGTGAGCCACGCGACCTGATCGAACGCGCCCGCGACATCTGTCGCTTGCGCAATACACCGTTTACGTTAAACCGCGAAATTATGGACCTCGCTTGGACAGGATATTTCGGCAACCTCTGATGCGCCTCGAGTGCGAAAAAAAGGACCAAACATGCAATCACTCAGCATACGATCGAAGGCTTGCGGCATCGGCCGACGTCGCCCCGGACCTGCTACGCGAAGCGGGGCCGCGGCCGTCGAGATGGCCATTGTCGCGCCCGTCTTAATTGCCCTGCTCCTGGGAATCATAGAGATCGGCTTGACGTCGTTCATCGCGAACAACATGTGGCACGCCGCTCGCGAAGCGGCGCGAGCCTATGCCGTCCGGGAAGTCGGGTCCGCGGGGGCCATCCAACTTGCACAAAACAATTTGCCGGTCACGAGCATCGAATACACCATCACGACGTCGCCGGAGAACACCACCGGCCGCGAGCATTGGGTTGAGATCTCCGCACCCTATTCCGCAGTCTCCGTCGGAGATCCGCTCAACCTGTTCGGCGACGGCATGCTGACGACCCGAGTCAGCATGCGCAAGGAATTCTGAGAAGCATTCACCAGATATCTGTAGTGAAGCACGACTGTGCAGCAAATTATTGATACGTCTGCCAAGACACTGCGAGAGCCCATGACCAACCAAACTGAACACAAGCGGCGCGGGGCTGTGGTCCCGCTGTTTGCCATATGCCTTGTCGCACTGATGGGAGTTACCGCGCTGGCCGTGGATGCCTGCTATTTGATGCTGGTTAGAACGCAGCTCCAATTGACGGCCACGGCTGCCGCAACTGCAGGCGTCAGAGATCTCCCAGATACGGACCTGGCCCGCACGACCGCCATCGAATTCGCCCAGTTGAACATGCCGACCGCATTACACGGCACGGTGTTGGTGACAAACGATGTCATTCCCGGACATTGGGATTTTACCGATAAGACTTTTACGGCGGGAGGAGCACCCCTCAATGCGCTCAAGGCAATCACGCGACGCGCCGAGTCCAACAACAATCCGGCGGGCCTATTTTTCGCCAGGATTTTCGGGAACCAAAGCCAGGACATCGTCACCGAAGCCATCGCCACCATCGGTCCGGCTTCTGCGACGGTCAAGACACGCTTTCTGATCGACTCCGAGATGTTCGACACGGACATTCCGGTGATCGAAGACCTGGCCGAGAGCCTCAATATGACTCCGGAACAACTGCTGACCGATAACGACGGCGATTGGTTTATCGACTTGCCGCCCGGCATTCTCGAACTGCCGACCGGACAGGTTGGTGACGAGGCCTTATTCGACATCGGTCATCCCGCCTACCCGTTCCATCCGGATACCGATCCGTCGCATGCCGACTTTCTGAATTACAACGAGGATAGTTCCTCCTGGCGATACGACTTGGTTCCCAAGGAAATGCTCGATCCGCTATTGGGCGTCAGTGCGGTGAATGATCCCAGCCTCTACGAAACGTATGTTGACCCGGACTTCGTGCACGTGAGCCCAGTGTTTAAGAGCGATATCAGCCAGTTGAACCCGGTTGACGGAGCTCCGGCCGTCGAGTTCGGCGGTCCCGTCGACTCCGTCAACGCGCTCGGCTGGCGACGAGGCCTCGTCGCATTCAAGATCATCGGTGTCGGGGCTGATCCCGACGGACCCGGAGGAAGTGTTCTGCCAAATCTCATAATTCAGATTGTCGATCCGGCCACCATTGACATCGACCAGGTCGAACCGTGGGACGATGAACCAAACGGCGAAGGCGTCGCACGACTCGTCTGGTAGCCCGCGTAACGATACGAGAAGTACAGACAACTTACCGCACTTAACAATCGACGTGTCACTTGGGAGATTCGATATGTTGTTTCAGGTGATTTTTGCTGTGCCCTTGCTATGGATCGGAGCCAGAGCGTTTTCCCGCGAGCAGATTGCAGGTCCCGTCGTGGGACTCCTTTCGCCTCGCAGCGCCAAATTGTTTGGAATGGCCTGCGTCGCCGTGGGCGTGTTTTTTTCGGTCGCCGCGTATTTACAAATAATGATGCTTACTTCGGGACTCGGCAGCAGTTGACAAGGCAGCATCCCCGGGCACGTTGAGGTAATCGCGCTTCAGCAAAAAAAGGGGGTCGAACAGAACTTGCGAAAAACCTGGTTCGTATATGCGCGAAGCTCCGCGTTATGTGCGAGAAGCGCGGCTTTTTCCGAAAAGCAGCGCTTCTGGTGCCGTTCTGTCACACTGCTAAGCCATTCCAGTTTTCTAAGCGTGGAGGAGCGCCCCATGGGCACCCGACAAACAATCACCGCACAGAGCCGATGGTCAAGAAAGCGTCGCGGCGTGGCTGCCGTCGAAATGGCCATTGTTTTGCCGTTCTTCATGCTGTTGCTGACGGGGTTCATGCAATTCGCGTGGATTTTTTTGGTCCGACACTCGATGCTGCACGCGGCCCGCGAAGCCACGCGCGCCTACTCGGTGCAGGATGCCACGGCGGCGCAGGCCATGCAACGCGCCCAAAATGTATTGCAGACGTTCGGATACACGGTCAGCGAATTCACCGTTAGCTCAAACCTGGCTGGAAACGACGTTTCCGTGACCATCTCCATTCCCATGTCATCGCCGCAAGTCGCCATCGTCGATCCATTCAATTTAGTTGGCAGCGGCACGTTGACCGCCGTCGCCACAATGCGGACAGAAGATTCGTTGTAACCGTCGGTACGAGGCCGAGTCCCACCATTTATCCCTTTTGAAGTGCGCAGCCGAACGCTGCATCCGGTTTGATTTGCCGAGGAGAGTCTTCAATGTTATTTGTCCATCCTTCCGCCGCCACCCATCGAGCGGATACAGAACGATCCGTTCCAACTGGAACCGAAAGTGATGCTGCCCATCGAGCCACGGCCAAACAACGGTCCGGTAAGGTCTTGGTGGTGACGGCTCTCATGCTGACCGCGCTGTTCGGTTTTACCGCGTTGGCTGTTGACGCGACGTATCTCATGGAGGTCAAAAAGGAAACACAGATTTCCGCCGAATCCGCGGCCCTGGCCGGTACCCTCGGGTTGTTGCATCCCGATATGCTCAAACCAAATCCCGACGCGACGAACGCGATTAGCGATGCCAGGTCGCAGGCCGTGCTCTATGCCGGCAAAAACCTGGTCGTCAACTCCTCGCCGCTTGTCGATCGGAACGAAGGCAACGCTTTCGACGGGGACATTGTCGTCGGTCGCCTGCCGAGCTGGAGCTATCAGAACTATCCCTGGGAATTTGACGACCCGCTGAAGTACAACAGCGTTCGAGTGCATGTGAAACGGACCGCAGATCGCAACGGTCCAGTCGCCCTGTTCTTCGCAAACATCTTCGGCATCCAGTCTTCGCCCGTCGAGAGCGTGGCAACCGCAATCGTTCAACGCGGCGCGATCGGCTTCAACCCCGGCGGAGGCGACGGCAACACCAGCCTGATGCCCTTCGCCATCCGGGCCGAGGACTGGATCAACCTGATCGATAATGGAGGCAGCCAAGATGACAATTGGGCCTATAGCGCGGAAAGCGGCGTTACCGCGGGTCCCGACGGGATCTTCGAAATCACCATGTATCCGCAGAGTTTTCCAGCCGGCGGCGAAAGCAGCGGAGGGATTACGCCGGGCAACTTCGGCACGGTCGACATCGGAAATACGAACAACGCCACCCCGGATATCATTCGACAAATCTTGGACGGCGTTTCCGCTGAGGACCTCGCCTACCACAACGGCGGCGAAGATCTCGTGCTGTATGACGAAGGTTCGTCGTTCGATTTGAACGGCGAAACCGGTCTGAGCGCCGGCATTAAGAGCGCCCTGGAATCGATTGTAGGCGAATGTCGCACGGTGATGCTCTTCACCGAAGTCGAAGGTCCCGGCAACAACGCAATGTTTACCATCGTTCGGTACGTGAGCATCAAGATCATGAAAGTCCAACTAACCGGTAACCCGAAATATATCACCGTCCAGCCGTCGTTCTGCCTCGACGGGTCGGCGATCATCGACCCCAGCGGCGAAGTGCAAAATTTCGTCGTGCTGCCGCCGCGCCTGATTGAATAAAGGATTTGTTCGCTCGAAATTCGTGAGTCCCGGCAATCGCACAAAGCGTCCCGGTTCTACGATCCCGTCGAAATCGCATGACGCAAAGAAAGACCATCGAGTTGTCACGGGAAGGACGCAAATGCGGCGTTCCCGCAGTGCCAAGTCTTTGCTTCGTTTGGCAACCAGTCCTCCCCGTACACAACCCTTTTCGTAACGACTCGCGCGCGACCTGTTTCCTGAAGTCAAGTAGATAAAGAGAGTTGCGAACGTTCGCGTCTCACACGGTGGTCGTGAGGGAACCAACTCGTTTCGAACTTTCGAGGCGGCAGGTTAACAGCAAGGCGCGATCGCACGAGTTCCGACCGCAATTAAGCCCCACCGCGATGCCCGTGCGCGACGCGGCTCGGTTGATGTCGCGGCTTTCCGTCGAACCGATCACCGAACAGATTCTGCAGGCCAACATCGACGTCGGAGCGCCGTCGAATGCCGATGGAACGCTCAACCTGGTGCACTACGCCGCTTGGCTCGTAAAGGAAACCTCGCGTGTCGATTGACCCGCGCAAACTCGGACCGACGCAGTTATGCAGACTGCTCAACTCGACCCCGCTGGGTAAGGTGATCAGCGGATGGAAGTCGGACGTCGTCGCGCCTTTTTGCAGGTCCAGCCCCTTCTCGGCCATCCTCTTTCCGTCGAAAGGCCGCGCCTATCGCGCGACGGACACTCCGCTCACCCGTTTCTCAATACGGTGTGCTCGCCCTGGGCGATCGAAGATGGTCCCTTTCGGGGAGCGGACACGCGATTTACCGACGACTAGAGGAGAGAACTCAAGACGTTCTAGGAGAGACTCGGTTTGGGCACGAACAGTCCATAGTCATCGCGGCTGTCGCGGCGCGCCTTTTGACGGCAGTTATGCCAGAATCTCATCCACCACGCGGCCATAGACGTCGGTGAGACGAAAATCGCGGCCGGCGTGCCGGTACGTGAGGCGCTTGTGGTCGATTCCGAGCAGGTGCAGTATTGTCGCATGCAGGTCGTGCAGGTGGACTTGGCCGGCCACCGGCTGGAAGCCGAACTCGTCGGTTTCGCCATAGGTGAAACCGGCCCTTACGCCGCCGCCGGCGAGCCACGCACAGTAGCTCTCGGGTTGATGTTCGCGACCGTGTTGCTCGACCGGTGAGGTGCCCGACAGGTCCTGGCTCCACGGCGTACGGCCGAATTCTCCCGACCAGACGACGAGCGTCTCGTCGAGCAACCCCCGCAATTTGAGATCCTGAACGAGCCCGGCCACCGGCTTGTCGGCCGCTGCGGCCGTGCCGGGGAGAGTGCCGCGGATGTTCGCGTGATGGTCCCAGCCTCCCATCGTCACCTGCACGAATTGCACGCCCGCCTCGCTCAATCGGCGGGCCAGCAAGCAAGCGCGGCCATTGCGGTCGGTGGGATTGTCCCCAATTCCGTAGAGAGATTGCGTCGCTGCTGATTCGCTCGACAGATCGACCAGTCGCGGCGTTTCGGTTTGCATGCGGAACGCCAGTTCGAACGACTCGATCATTCCTTCCATCTGGGGATCGGACCCGGCTTGCGCGAGCAGCCGCCGATTGAGCGACTGCATGAACTGGAGCCGGCGCTCCTGCACGGCAGGGCTTCCCTCAAGGTCGCGGAGATTGCGGATCGGCGAGTCGTTGGGACTTGCCGGGACCGTAAGGGGCGTTCCCTGATGAATCGCCGGCAGGAATGCCGACCCGTATGTGCGCACGTCGCTGTCGGGATGGATGGTGATGAAGCTGGGAAGGTCCTGGTTCTCGGTCCCGAGTCCGTAACTGAACCACGAACCCATCGAGGGGCGTACATCGAGCGTGACACCCGTGTGCAATTGCAGCGTCGCCGGCGCATGAGCCTCGCTGTCGGTGTGCATTGCGCGCAGCAGGCACAAGTCATCGGCGACGCCCGCCAGGTGAGGCATGAGGTCCGAGATCATCAGTCCCGATTCGCCGCGCGGGCGGGCCGGATGATCGGGGGCCAGCGCGAGGTACTTGTCGATGCCGACAGCCACCTTCCGGCCGTCAATGGGGGGGCTGATTCGCTGCCCGTGTTTGGCGGCAATGAAAGGCTTGGGATCGAACAGATCGAGCTGCGACGGGCCGCCGGCCATGAACAGGAAGATCACGCGACGGGCGCGCGGAGCGTGTTGCGGCGGAGCGGCCTGCAGCGAGCTCTGCGCGCCCCGGGCCGTCGTCGACAGCAAGTGTGCGAGCGCGACGCCGCCGAATCCGCATGCGGCGGATTGCAGCCACAATCGACGCGGAATCCTCGTGCCCAGTTCCGATGTATTGTGGCAGACGCACGAAAATGGCGTGTCCATCGCGGCACTCCGAAATCATTGCAGGATCAAAAACTCGTTCGAGGCCAAAAGCGCGTGACACAATTCCGACCAGGCGCGACGTTCCAGTTCGTCGGGCGGCTCTTGGCTTTCGTGCGATAGCTGTTGTCGGAGCGCGGCGAGAAACGTCGAACTCTCGGCCTGCTCGTCGGCGGTGATCGGGCGATTGATCGCAGCGAGCCACAAAGTGGCAAGCTGGTCGGACTCCGCCTGCGAACCGGCAAGCGTGCGCTCCGCGAGATCGCGTGCGCGGGACTTCAACATGCGGCTGTTCATGAGAAAGAGGGCTTGAGTCGGAACGGTGGTTGTCGCGCGACGCCCGGAAATTTCGGCCGGCTGCGTGAAATCGAACACGTTGCGCACTTCCGCCGGACCAGCCTGCGGCGCCGAACGGATGATCGGCAGATACACCGTGCGCTGGAACTCCTGTTCCGGGCGGAAACGACCGAGATTGAAGCTGGGAGGATTGACTTCTCCCTTTTTCAATCCGCCGGTGTTTTCGACAAATTCCAGCGGCAGCGCCGAACCTCCGGAACTGGAAACGAGCCGACCCGAAACAGCAAGCATCGCATCGCGCAGCGCTTCGGCATCGAGTCGACGGCGCTGCATGTGCCACAGCCAGCGATTGCCGCCGTCGGCTGCGTAGGCGGCCGGATTGTGGTGGCTGCTCATGCGGTAAGCGCGGCTCAAGACCAGTTCGCGGATGAGCCGTTTCTGCGACCAGCCCTCTGCCATGAACTTCGTGGCAAGATAATCGAGCAGTTCGGGATGTGATGGAACTTCGCCGCGCAGTCCGAAATAGTCAACCGAGCGGACAATTCCCTCGCCGAACAACTTCTGCCAGATCCGGTTGACGGCGACGCGGGGGGTGAGCGGGTTTTCGGGACTCGTGATCCAGTCGGCCAGTTGCAGCCGGCCGCTCTGATTGGTCGGAATGGGTTCCGTGCGCTTTGGCAAGATGAATGCGGGAAAGCCTCGAGGCACCGAATCGCCGAGAGCGTGCGGATTGCCGCGGATCGTCACGTGCATATCCTGGGCATCGGGAAGATCGCGCACGGCGAACACGAGGGGAATTGCCGGCGTAAAGAATTCGGCATGGATGATTTCCGCATCGAGCCGGGGCAGCCGACCGTTGAGATCCTTTTGTTCGTGTTCCAGCGCGACGCGGGCCGGGCTGCCGGCCGCGGGCGCATCGTTCTTCTTCAGCATGGCTTCGATTTCGGCGTTTCGATTCTGGGCACGCTGCTGTTCGGTCCGCAACGCGTCGATTCGCTCTTGGTGTTGCTTTGATTTTTCCTCGCGCTGGGTACGTCCGGCCGCCGTCTCGGGCAATTCGATCGTGGTCGGGAAACTCCAGACACCCCACGGGGCGCGTCCGACGGAATCGGTTCCATTCAAAATTCCCGCAACCGCGTAGTAATCGCGCTGCGAGATCGGGTCGAATTTATGGTCGTGGCAACGCGCGCACCCAAGCGTCATTCCGAGCATGGCGCGGCCGATCTTGTCGACCTGCTGGTCGACGGTATCGACGCGGAGTTTGGCCTTGTCGGCCTCGACGATGCTGAGGTCGCCCAGCAGTAGAAATCCGGTTGCAGCGAGGTTGGCCGTGCGTTCGTCGATCGAGTGATGCGGCAGCACGTCGCCTGCGATTTGCTCGCGCAGGAAGCGATCATACGGCTTATCGGCATTGAACGATTCGATTGTATAGTCGCGGTAACGCCAGGCATGTTCGGCGAACACATTGTTCGATGTGCCGATCTGGTCGGCATAACCCACCAGATCGAGCCAGTGCCGGGCCCAGCGCTGGCCGAACGCCGGGGAGGCGAGCAATCGATCGACAACGCGCTCCCAGGCAAGCGCCGATGGGTCGCCGACGAAATCCGCCATTTCGGAGGGCGTTGGAGGGAGACCGGTCAAATCGAAACTGACGCGCCGCAACCAGGTGTAGCGATCTGCTTCCGGTACTGGCCGCAGCGAGTGCTCTTCGAGTGCAGCCAGCAGGAAGCGGTCGACGCCGGTGAGCGGCCACGATTCGTCGTGAGTTCTGGGTGGGTTCATCGGATGTACGGGCTGAAACGCCCAATGCCGCGCGCGAGTTTCCAGATCGGCGGGCGAACCGGAGTTGACCGCGTCATCCTGTCGCGGGTCGACGGCGCCGGCGGCGACCCAGCGTTCCAGAATGGCGATCTCGGATGAGGCGAGCTTGCCGGTTGGAGGCATTTTCAAATCGGAATAGCGGACCGCCTGAATGAGGACACTCTCATCGGCCTTGCCGGGTACGATCGCCGGTCCCGAGTCGCCGCCAGTTATCCAGCCGGTGCGAGAATCGAGGACGAGCCCGCCCTTGGTCGTATTCGCGCTGTGACTGTGGCACTTGTAGCAGCGCTCTTTGAGGATCGGGAGGACGCGTCGAGTGAAGAACGCGTCAGTTGCAGGAGCCTCGTCGATCGCTGCGTCTGGCTTCGGCTCGTCGGCGAATCCTGAGATTCCCGCCACGGCTGCGACGACAACCGATAGAGTGAATACCGGCAAGCGAACCAATA
>JBBDVZ010000293.1:18453-21328 GCA_040903115.1 Planctomycetaceae bacterium | reverse complement strand
TTCGAGCATCAGCACGGCCTGGCTGGCCGACGACTGAGAAACGTCGTGCGCGGCGGCAGCGCGGGAAAAGCTGCGCAGCCCCACCACGTCGCAAAAAATCTCTACGTTTCGAAGGTGCATGGCGCCTGCACTATTAGCTGGGTGAATGTCAGGATATGGTAATTATCGCGAATGCGAATACACAGTCTACGCACGGGGGCGGTTTCCCGTCAAGCAGCATCTGCCAACTTCTTGCGCCCTCGGCAATTACAGCGGCGGCTACCCCAGGCTGGACGTTTGGCGTCACGGCGGAGAAGATTGCCGTCGGCGGTCGATTGTCGGCCGGGAGCGCGGTGGCACGATGGCACGGCCGGGCGGCTGCGCGAGGTTCAATCCGGCCGCGAACGGAGCCTTCCGTCTGAAGTGCGAGGAAGTTATGCCCAGGCTCGTACGGAATCTCAGTCTGATTGCCGCCTTGTCGGTGCTGGTCGCCGCCGGGTGCGACGGGGGGGCGGTGGAGAGAACGGTCGAGCCCAGCAGCGCCGAGCAAACAAATTCGACTGCGACTGAGGAATCGGCCAGGCTGAAGAGCACAGCAAGCGGACCGCCGATCGCCGCGGCTAACGTTCAAACGCCCGATGCCGCTGTTCGCGCCGTGCTGGACGGGCTTAACGACCACAACCCCAAGGCCGTGTGGGATTTCCTGCCAGCCAGCTATCACCAAGACATCAACGACCTGGTGCATCTGTTTGCCAAAAACGTGGATGCGAATTTGTGGGAGTTGTTGTTCCAGGTGGCAGACGACGCGGTTCATCTTCTGCGCACCAAGAAGGCGTTCCTCTTGAGTTACCCGGCACTCAAAGAAAACCCGCGAGTCGACCTGGCGGAATTGGAAAAGAACTGGGACTCGAGCGTGGCCATTTTCGCAACGTTGAGCGAAAGCGAGTTGTCCGACTTGGGCAAGCTGCAGTCGATTGACGTTGGCGCTTTTCTCGAAACGACCGGGCGGCAGTTGATGACGCAACTTGCCGCGCTATCGAATTCGCTGCCCGACGATCCGCTCAGCCGCCAGTTTGGCCGGCAGCTCAAAGAGACGAAGGTCGCGTTGATCGAAAGCAAAGGCGACACAGCCGTCGTCAGGCTGACTCCGGCGGATCCGAAAGTGCCAGCTACCGATGTCCCGTTTGTGCAGGTCGAGGGAAAGTGGGTTCCTCGCTCGTTGGCCGAGGGTTGGAAGCCGGCAATCGAACAGCTCAAACAAACGATTTCCATGCTGGGTCGCGGGAAACCGGTGAATCAGGACCAGTCGGCCGATCTCATCCTCAGCCAGCTTGCGGCCGCCATCGCCGAATTGCAGGTGATTGAGACGGCCGACGAGTTCCACCAGCGACTCGACGACGAACTGCCCAAGCTGGCGACGCTGTTCGACCGGCCCGCATCAAGCATCTCAAAGAGCAGCGGCGCAACCCCGGCTGCCGCAACGGAGCCCGCTTCGCGCGACGCGGGCGTCACGATTGCAATCGATGCGCCGCTCGACGAGCAAGCCGAAGACACGCTTTGCAATCAATTGAACGCGATTGCCGATCACCCCGACGTGGCCGTGACGGAGACACCGATGTTTGCGCGGGGCCGGACGACCATTCGTGTCTGGCCGGTCGCCGACGTCGCCGCCTACGCAAAGCGCATTGATTTCGCCCGCGTCATCAAACTCGACAACAACTCGCGAACGATTGTGATTGAACTGGGGGCGAAGAGAGATGAGGCAAAGAATTGATCGACCGAGGCGAAGAAAGACTGACCGCGTGTGATCATCATCCTCTGGACGATCCGTGTTGCGCTGGCCTTTTACTTTATTTCAGTCGCTGCTTTGATTCCTGGCGGGCCTTCGACGCGAGTCAACCAGTTGGCGCGCGCCGCTTGGACGATGGGCCTTGTGTTCTATGTGATGCACGTTGCCAGCGCGTTTCATTTCTCGCACGGCTGGAGCCATGCAGCGGCGTATGAGCACACGGCTCGGCGGACTGCTGACGTTGTCGGCCTCGACTTTGGCGGGGGGCTTTACGTCAACTACGCCTTTACGCTCGTGTGGCTGCTCGACGTCGCCTGGTGGTGGAGAGACGCTGCCGGGTATCGCAACCGCCCGCGTTGGAACAGCTACAGCTTGCACGCGTTTTTCGCGTTCATCGTCTTCAACGCGACCGTCGTTTTCGGCGAAGGACCGATCCGCTGGGTTGGACTGGCGGCATTTACCGCGTGCGCAGTATGGTGGATGGCACAACGGCCGAACCCGACGAGTTGATATCGACGGCTAGGCTCGCAAGCATCGCATCTTCCAGAATCGTCAGCCAAACGCCATGGTTGCAATATTTGAAGCGATCTGCGAAAGGACGCACAAAACGCTGATTAGCGAAATATGTCCCTGGTGCGGCCACGGGTTTGTTTATGGAGAGCGTGCAAACCACGTCGAATTGTCCACGCGGATGGACTATGTGCGACTGGGTCTATTGGGACTCGGTGATTCCTGGCTTGCGGAACGGATCCGTGAATGGCGGTCGGGCGACAAGGATGTCCGCCGTTCAATCTTGTCGGCCTGTATTACTTTGTTAGCTGAGGTGACAACGCAATGGGGGGCTGAACACCCGGAAGTAGATGAGAATAGGATTCGCGAGATTTCCTCCTGCGCGTTATTTGAATTGCTCAACGACTTACTGACGAACTTCCAAGGCTCGTCCGCGCAAGAATTCTGCGACCAACTGAAGGCGAAGTTGATCGGCCATTTGCAGCACCGTTTGCTCTAATAGACGCAACCGATTGACGCCCGGTTACGCCGTCACCGCTGCCGCGTGCCGGAACTCGTTGAACGAGATGTACTCCCAGTGCCGGTAGAGCTGCGACT
>JBBDVZ010000293.1:5472-18353 GCA_040903115.1 Planctomycetaceae bacterium | reverse complement strand
GCGTGCCGGAACTCGTTGAACGAGATGTACTCCCAGTGCCGGTAGAGCTGCGACTTCTTGACGAGGTCGGCGTATTTGCCCGTCGCCTCGGCACGGCCGTTGTGCAGCAGGATGATTTGATCGGCCCGTCGCAAAGTCGAGAGTCGCGAGGGCAGAAAGATGACCGTCCGCTCGACGGCAATGCGGCTATAACAGTCGTCAAGCAGGTTCTTGGTGTCCTCATCCAGCGCGGCCTTCGGCTCTTCGATGATCATCAGCGCGGGATTTCGCAATACCGCACGCGCGAGGCTCAAACGGAAAGCCTGGCCGGCATCGAGCTGTTCGCCGTGCTCGCCGAGCACAGTCTCGTATCCCTGCGGCAGCTTGAGGATAAAGCCGTGCGCATGCGCGGCCTTTGCGGCCTCGGTGACCTGCTGCAGCGAGTATTGCGCGTTGCCGCAGCTAATGTTCTCCAGCACCGTGCCGGTGAAGAAGGGGTCGGTCCCTCCGACGTAGACGGTTTCGGCTCGCAGCGATTCCAACGTGACCCAGGCAATGTCTTCGCCGTCGATGAGAATACGTCCTGAGTTCGGTTCGATGAACCGCGGCAGCAGATACGCGAGGCACCGGGCCTCGAGCGGATTGATGGCCACCACGGCCACCACCGAACCGGCGGTGATTTTCAAATCGAGCCGATCGAGCAATGTTTCCTTGCTCGGCAATTGGTAGGTCACCGAGTCGAATTGGATGGCTTTCGAAAGTGGCTGCAGGAACTTGGCGCCGACAGCCTGCGACACGTCGGGAATGCGGTTGAGATAACGAAAGACGCGGTCGGCGGCCAGCGACGCGTTCTCGCGATCGGATTTGAGCTGGGCCAACGCCTCCAGCGGCCGATACATGCAAGCGATTGTCGCGAGCAAAGTCAGCCCCATTGCCAGCAGAAATTCGTCCGGCGATCGCAGCACCTTGGTGCCCACCAGGTACAAAACGAAAGCCACACAGCCGGTGACAAACACGCGGCAGGCCCAGTACGTCCACAGCCCGCCTTGGCCGGCCGAAACCAGCTTGTCGTGAAAGCGGCCGAGGTGTTTTTGGAACTGCTCGTGCTCGAACTTCTCCATTCCAAAGCCCCGCACCAGGCGCGTCTTGCGAAACCCTTCGGCCAGCAGCCGCAACTCGGCTTCGGTGCGCGCCTCGGCCCGTTGTTGCGCCCACTGGTTGTGTCTTCTTTCGCTGTGAAGCAAATACCAGCAAAAGCCTAGCGGGATCAGACACTGCAGTGCCGTAAGCCAGTCGAGCGCCAAGGCGAAGGCAAGCAGCAGCATCGCTTCAAGCGGGTAGCGGCCCAGTCGCTCGATCCAAAGGGCGATGCCCTCCCGGAGGCGGTCGATCTCATCGGTGAACAACGTGAGAACGTTGGCAGTTTCTTTGTCTTCAAGATCGCCCGGCCCCAGCCTCAACGATTGCCGGTGCAACGTGCCGCGGAGGCGGGTCCCGGCGCCGAGGGCCGCGGCGGCGCTCAGGCGGCGTGCGCGCCAATTCATCAGGCCCCGCAAGAATCCGATCAGTACCGCCGCAAGCACAAGCAGAATCAAGCCGTTGCTGTTGGACTGCAGCGCCGGCACTTCGCGGTAGAGGACCGCGAGCATCGGTCCCCAGAACTTCCCGCGGAACCACCATACCAGCGGCAAGACGCCGGAGTCTTCCCGGGACACCCGCTCGGGGATGCGCACGTCGGCGGAGGCATCGACCGCGCCCGTCTCGAGGGACTGGACGTCCCCAATCGCACTGCCGGGCAGATCGAGCCGGCCGCGGGTTTCCAACAGCCCGCCAATGAGAAACAGGTCGAATAACAACAGGCACAGCGCCAGCGCGCCAAGCGCCGACCAAATGACGGCGCGGAGAGCTTTGCCACGGAAAAGCTCTCGATTGGGGAATACTCGCTCGAACGACTTGAATTGCTGCTTGGACACGAAATCCACCGCTGTCAGGGTAGAACTGTCCTTTTTCGAGACCGGCACGAAACGGCGGGCACTCCGGCGATTGCAGGGCGACCGCAAGCATGCGACCGCCAAGCCCTGTTTTTGCGCGCCTTACAAAATTCAGCAGCTCCTTCGAACAAGTCCGGCCTTCTTCAACGGCCGGCACTCCTAAACCGCACAGCATCGACTGACCGATACCACATCAAGCGAGGTCGCGGTCTTCGAACAGAATAAAGGCCAGCAGAATGAGCGCCGCGGAATACAACACCGAATACATGGTGGTGTAACCCAGATATTGCGGAGGAACAAGGATCTCCCTGGCCACCGCTGCCTGCATGTCGAAAATCTCCAGCGAAGGCAGAATCGTGGCAATGAGCCGCGCCACCGCCTGCACGGGTTCGAGTGCCTGGTTCCCTTCGGTGTGCTTCACCATCACCGGCGTAAGGTGGCCGATGACGAAGATGGCCAGGCAGGTCACCATGTTCACCACCATGGGCAGGCGAGTCGAAATCGCGACGCTGATGGCCGTCATCACCATCGTTTCCAGGAAGATCAGCGGCAGGCCGGGCAAAATCTGTCGCATCACCACGAGTCGATCGAGGTGGTCCACCGCCCCCTTGGCTGCCTCGCGCGCGTCGTAGCCGACCTTGTAGTAAATCAACCCGAGAAACGCGATCGACAACGGAATCATCAGCAACAATGTGGCCTGCAGGATGCCCACGAACTTGCCGACGACAAACTGCCGGCGGGTGATCGGCTTGGAAAGCAGCGTCATGGCCGTCTTGCCTTCGATCTCGTCGGCAATGCTGGTGCTCGAAGTCCAAACGGCCAGCAGAATCGACCAGGAGAGCAAAGTCGCCAGCCCGCAGTCTTTGAGCATCTTGACGTCCTCGCCCAACGAGAAGAATGGCAAGTACGTCAGCACGACCAGCGTGATCAGCGCGATGGCCAGCGCCAGCAAAAAGACGGGTTGGCGAATGGCTTCCTTGGTCGTCGCCCGGGCAATGATGCCCGCGCGCGTGAAATAGGTAAATCCCAGGAGCGCGGCAACCAGCGCCACGCCAACGCCAATCGCAATCGCCCAATCTCGGCCGGGCGTGAGAAGGTCAGCCGTGGTTGTTTGTGCGAGCAAGAAGATCGTTAAGCCGTGCGACATCTGTCATCAATCCCCAGCCGATATTTGCAAAGCGACGGAACCCGAAGGGCGAGCGGCCTGGCGCCCGCGCATAAGAATTTGGAACTCATTTGGGTACGAATAACGGCAATGACGTGTTGGATTCGAATGCGGCAAAAGCGGTTCGGGCCCGGCTTTGCCTCGGTCGGCCCCCGTCAATTCACTGTAGCGACTGCGGCAAGCGAAAAAAAGTGGCCCCCGGAATTTAGCGGATGGAACCACAGGACCCTCTGCCGGCTTCCATTACAACCGACCGAATCCCTAATAACGTATGTGAAAGTCGGCGGGCAACTCGGCCGGCTCGAACTCGCTGGACGAAGATCGCTCGATATACCCAGAGAAGGCGGCGGCGACGTCGGCGAGAAACTGCTCGACGACCGCCGCTGGACCCGACACCGCCAATTCGACCTGTCCATTTGCCAGGTTTTTGACGTAACCGTCAACCCGGTATCGTTTTGCAATTTTAGCGCAGGTGTACCGAAACCCCACGCCCTGCACACGACCCTCGTAGAGCACGCGGCGATGAACGTGGGGATCCCCGTGCTCAGGCGCGGACATCAGCTATCCCTCCCGCCCCCACGAACGATCTTCCGTCATTGCGAGCGGTTGGCCGCCGGCGCAGCGGCTGCCTTCGCGACCTGGCCGGACGCACCGATGCGAAACTGCACGGGGAGCGAGACCTCGTTTCCCTCCGCCCGCGCAATGGCGTGAATCAGCCGGGTCGTCTCTCCCACCCAGTCGGCCGCCGTGAGAAAGATGCGGCGCTCCGATTCGCCCTGGCGTATCAACACCCCGCTCAGCCCGATGTTGTCGACGATGACACCGTGAGGCAAGTTGTTGACGTCGAAGCGCATCTCGCCCTGATAGCCGTTTCGCTCAAGACGCAGCATGGCGGTGGTGGTTGTCCCGGGCGACATGACAATCTCATTCGCCGCGGTCGACTGCGCCGTGTCGGGCAGCAACCGCACGACATATCCCGGGCGGCGAGCAACTTTCAACTCGCCCAGGTTTTCGACCGGCTTTTCGATTCGCTGGCCCAAGACCGTGGCGACGGCCGTGAGCTTTACGGTCGAGAAATCGATTTTCGATTGCAGTTCGGGGTTGGGCTGGCCCGGCTTGAGAGCCGTCACCGGATCGTCGGCCGTCTTTGTCGGTTCCACGTCGGCAGCGACGCTCACAACTCCCTGCGCCTCCGCATGACCGGCCTCAACGACAATCGGCGATGAAACCTGGAATCCCGGCGGCAAGCCGCTGATGTTGAACCGCACGTCGCCGTCGAAGTTGTCGATGCGGTCGACGTGAACCGAAAACTCCCGCGCGCTGCCGGCCCCGATCGTCGGGTTCCTGCCGCCAAGCGACGGCCGGAAGTCGGGTCGAGGCTCGCGGATGGTCAAGGCGTACTTGTAATCGTCTCCGCCGAACCCGCGGACGTCCCGAACTCGAACCAGATAGGCCCCGTCGGCCGGCGCGGTGAAGGTCAGTCTCGAGTCGCTGCCCAGCTCGCGCTGGCCGTCGTCATCGTTGACGTAATTCAGCACGAAGACGGGTAAACCGTTGTCAACAAGCTGTGTGCCCGGAAGATACGGCTCGACGATGTAAACCGGCTCGCCGTTCGCGTGGATCGTGCCGCTGGTATCGAAATAACAGCGCCGCATGCCGCGGCTCGTAAAGAAATCCCACCCGGAGTCGGGTCCGCGGGGCGCCTGAAATAGCTTGCAGACTTCGCCACCCAGGTACATGTACTGCTTGAGCTTCATTTCTTCCCAGTTCTGCACGCGCACCTGGCCTTGCGTGGAGTTGATGGGACGAAACGTGATGTACGAATCGCGGACCGCACGCAGCAGCAGACGCTGAACGGGGCGCCCGTCGGCGTGCAGGACCTCGATCTTTGTGTCGGCCGGCGATTTATCGCGCGCGGCGGCGGTTTCCAATATCCACGTTTGGCCGGCCCGCGCCTCAAAGCGGTAGATATCGGCATCCTCCGTGCCGGCTGACTCAGGTCGCAATACCCCGCGGACGGTGGCGGGAATCGCAACAGACGTCGCCTGCTCGGGACCGTCGTTGGGCTCGACTTCGGCGAGCTCAGGCCGAGCGGCGGCTTCATTGCCGTCGGCCGGCAAGCCCACCACCGGGACATTCAGGATCGGCTCGGGACGGGCAGCGTGCACCCCCGACGTGTTGACGGGGTACGAGGTGAGCGTCCCGTCGAGTCGCCCGGCGAGAAACTTCGAGGCGTCAGGCGTCACCGCCAACGACGAGACCCAATCGGGCTGCCCTTTGATGGCATCGAGCTGCGTGAACTCGTCGGTCTCCCAGATCTTGATCGTGTGATCTTGCGAGCTCGACAAAAGCACCTTGCCGTTCGGCGAGAATCGCAGCTCGAGAACCGGCGCCTCGTGCGCAAAGCGCGCGTAGCGGATGGGATTGGTTCCTTCGCGCCCGCCTTCCAGGACCTCCCAGACTCGAATGCGGTTGTCGACCCCGCCGGCCACCACGTAGCGCCCGTCTGGACTGAAAGCGACGGCATACTGAGCTTCCGTGGGCTCGATGAACGTGTCGAGGCGTTCTCGTTTCGCCACGTCCCACAGCTTGACGGTCTTGTCGCCACTGGCACTGGCGAGCAGCTTGCCGTCGTTGCGAAAGGCCAGATCGAAGACCGCATCGTTGTGCCCGGCCAACTCGCCGACTTCATCACCGGTCGCCGTCGACCACAGCTTGATCTTGCGGTCGTAACTGCCGGTGGCCAGCAGCGTGCCGTCCGGACTCAAATCGGCGGCATACAGCGTGTCGGCGTGCCCCTGAACGACGAGCTTCTTCGACCAGTCCGACGTGTTCCAAATCGTCGCCTCGCCGACCAAACCCGCTTCACCTGAGGCCACAACCAGCACGGAACCGTCGGACGAGAAAACGACGTCGTTCGCCTGGCCCGTGTGCCCGGTCAAGGCGGCCACCGGCTTACGGTCGCCGGCCGCAAGGATTTCGACGACACCGTACCGCGCCACGGCGATCCACTGTCCGTCGGGCGAAACGGCGACCGCACTAATGGGTTTTCGCAAGTCGCCGGTAGGCGCGATTTTGGGCGTGACGATCGATGCCGGGTCCGGCAGATCGTTGAGCGGCCCCTTCGCGCCCGCGTTGATCCATGCCTTGAGCAGGGCAATTTCATCCGCCGTCGGAGCTTTCTCGCCCTCCGGGGGCATGAACGGTTCGGCCTTTTTCTCCAGTGCCAGAATCATCCGACTTTTATCGGCTTCGCCGGGAACGATCACGGCGCCGTGCTCGCCCCCCTTCTGCAGACCGGTGAAACTTTGCAGCATCAACTTGCCGTTCGATTCAGCGGCGTTATGGCAGCCGACGCAGTACTTCTTCAGCAGCGGCGCAACCTGTTTGCCGAAATCGGGCGGATTGGGTTGTTCCGCCGCGACAACGCCGACCGAAATAACCGCTAGCGTTAGGACACACGCTGAGATTCTTTTAGTCATCATCCTCTTCCGAGTGACCGGCCAGGAAACGGTGCATATGATCGATGCCCGCGCAGATTCGCCCGATTGCATCAATGGTTGAACAGGAACTCCTTGCTGCTCAACACGCTCCAATAGAGATCCTCGATCACCAGTCGCCGTTGCTTCTCGTCGGCTGCTGCCTCGGCAAGGACTTGCAGGATTTTCGCTTTCTCGTCGCTCCTGGGAGTCCTCGCCAACGCCGACATGTAAAGGTCATCGACGATTTGTTCCGGAGCGGCGCCTGCCGACACGAACTGGCTGACGCGGCTCTTTTCGTGCTCGAGTTTCGCGTTGATGGTGTCGCCGTTCATGATGTGCAGGACCTGCACCATGCTCGGCTCGTTGGAACGTTCGCACTCGCACGTCAATGTGCGTTCGGGTCGGCCGAACGTGTTCAGAAAGTACGAGGCGACTTTCGAATCGCGTAGCTGCAACGCCCGCGTTCCTGCGGGATATCCCGCGAACGTCGTCGGCGTGCCAGTCACCTGAGACAGAGCATCCAACAGCGCCTCGGCCTTCAGCCGCTTCGGATAATATCGCGAGTACAGGCGTTCGTCGGCCTCATTCCCCGGCTGCACGCGGCTGGACCGTTGATAAGTGCCCGAGGTTAAGATCGTGCGCATGAGCGCTTTGAGATCGTACCGGCTGGCAACCAGATAGTCCGACAGCGCCGCCAACAGTTTCTCGTTGCTCGCGGGATTCGTGAGCCGCAGGTCGTCGACTTTTTCGACGATGCCCACGCCAAAGAAGTTCGCCCACACGCGGTTCGTAATCGCACGGGTGAAGTAGGGGTTTTGTGGCGCGGTCAGCCACTCGGCAAGAGCAATGCGGCGATCGGCGGTTGAATCGAACGAAACGGGCACGCCATCCAACGGGCGCGGCTGCTGCGCGCGTCCGGTGCGTGGTTGGATGAGCTCACCCTCGGTATTCGCGAAGATCAGCCGGTCTCCTTCGCCGCTGCCCCGGTCGCCGCCCCAGCCTTTGCCGCGAACGCGCGCGAACATCCCCGCCATTGCGTAGTAGTCATCGTTGGTCCATTTTTCGAGCGGGTGATCGTGGCAGCGGGCGCAGTTGATCGACATGCCCAGGAACGCCATCGAAACCGTCTCGGCCATCTCGGGCGGGTCTTCGTGCAGCGAGTAAAAGTTCGCGGCGCCGTTTTCCAGCGTGCTGCCCTTGGCCGTCACAAGCTCGCGCACGAACGCGTCCCACGCCGTATTGTCTTCGACGTGCTTGCGAACCCAGCCGTAGTACGTCTCGACTGCCTTCGGTCGAAGTCGCTCGCTGTTGATCAGCAGCAGGTCGGACCATTTGTAGGTCCAGTAATCGACGAACTCGGGACGAGCGAGAAGCTGATCGACCAGCCGTGCTCGCTTGTCCGGTGTTGGATCGCTCAAAAACGCGCGCGCCTCGTCGATCGTCGGCAACACGCCGATCGTGTCCAGATACGCCCGCCTGAGGAATTCCGAATCGCCGGCGGGCTCTGAAGGCCGAATGTTGAGCCGCTGCAACTTGTCGAGAACCAGGTCGTCGATAACGTTATTCCGCTCCGCCTTCGTGTAAACATCGGCGGCAGGCGGAACGTCGTAGGGCACGGTCACCGTTCCGACGACGTTGTGAGCCAGGTACCAGGCCCCCACCGCGCCGACGCCATTGCCCAACACGTCGATTTTGCCAAAGTCGTCGACCTTGGCCACGGTAAGGTTCGTCGAGGTAAATTTCGCCCAGCGCGTGACGTCTTCAACGCGGCCGTCGGAAAAATGCGCCAGAACGACAAACTGCTGCGTCGCTTTCGGCGCGAGCATGACATCCGAAGGCAGCATCTCCAGGCGCTCGAGCCGCGGGTCGGCATCCGACGGTCCCGGATGTCCCGCCGCCAGCCATTCGGCCAACACGCGGTACTCTTTCGAATCGACGTCGAACCGAATCCCGCCCTTGTGAGGAATCGCGCCCGTGGGCTTCGTCAGAAACAAGCTGCGACCCGGATCGCTGGGAACGATTCGCCGCCCGCCCGACTGTCGCGTGATGGCAAAATAATCGTATTTCGCATCGTAACCCCGCAACGACAGTTTGAAGCCGTTCTTGCCGGCTGCGGCGCCATGACAGGCGCCCGAGTTGCAACCGGCTTTTGAGAGCACCGACTGCACGTGGTTTCGAAACGTCCAGTCGGCCTTTGCCTCCTGCCGGGCCACCGTGACTTCAACCGTGGCAGTTCGATTGCCGACTTTCGCGGTGATGGTGGCTTGCCCGTTGCCGACCGGAATCGCGCTGCCGTTCTCGACGCGGACGACCTTTTCGTCGCTGCTCTGGAAAGCGATCCCGTCTCGGACTTGCGCCCCGACTTGCTCGCCGCGCATCTCCTGCACCAGCAGCGTTTGCTGTGATTTCGGACCGTCGAGCACAATCGATGAAGGAAAGATCACGAGCGAATCGCCAGCGCTGGCTACGTGCCCGGAGCACAGGGCGAGCAGGATGGCCGCACAATAGCCAACCGCGCGATATCGGTTCAACGGTTTCGACTTCGCATGCGCCGGCATGAGGCTTGTTTCCTGTTTCGTCGGCACTTGCCAAGAGGAGGTAGGCAGGTGTTGTTGAAGGCGGGATACGATGCTGCTAGTTCAAGTCACGAAAACCAAATTTGAGCCGTCGGGTTCACCCCGTCGGTCTTCGGCGGTGCTGCACAGACGCGGCCGAAGACCGCGGGGATAAACCCCGCGGCTCGAGAACAATATCATCAGAACAATTCTTCGATGGCTCGCGTCCCGGAGTCGACCAGCGGAAACGGTCGCCCCGCCGGACCGGGCAATACCGATTCCAACTCCAGACCCAAGCTGTGGAAGATAGTGGCGACTACTTCGTTGGGTGCGACCGGCCGTTCGGCCGGATAGCCGCCGATGGCATCGCTGCGGCCGACCACGCGTCCGCCTTTCACTCCGCCGCCGGCGAAATACATCGTCCAGCATTGCGGCCAGTGATCGCGTCCACCAGCCGGGTTAACGCGCGGCGTGCGCCCGAACTCCGCGAGATTGCAAACCAGCGTGCTCTCGAGCATGCCGCGTTGGGCCAAATCTTCCAATAGCGCGCTGTATGCCTGGTCGTACATGGGCGCCACGATGTCGCGCATGCCCTCGATCGACGTAAATGGTTTCGTGCCGTGAATGTCCCACGTGATTTCATCGAAGACCGTCAGAAACGTGTTGACGGTCACGAACCGCACGCCCGCTTCGATCAACCGGCGCGCCATCAGGCAGCATTGTCCGAAGCGATTCATGCCGTAGCGCTCGCGGACGGCTTGCGGTTCCTTGGAGATGTCGAATGCCTCGCGCGCCTGCGTGCTGGAGATAATCCGGAAGGCCGCCTCGAAGTTGCTGTCGAGCAGCCGCGCGTTCTCGCTCTTTTCGAAACTCTCGATGGTCCCATCGACGATATCTCGCAGCCGCTTGCGGCGATCCAACCGCGCTTCGCCGATTTGCTGAGGAGGCAGCAGGTCGGGCACCTTGAAATCCGGCTTCGACGGGTCGGCCATTAACAGAAACGGATCGTACGCCTTCCCCAAAAACCCGGCGTCCTGCCCGTGCGGAAGATTGCCTCCCGTATTTCCCATCGGCTCGGGAAGGATGACGCTGGCGGGGAGATCGGTCTTCCGGCCGCGCAGGTAACTCAACACGCAACCGGCGTGGGGTGTATTGATGCCGCCCGAAAAGATGCGGCCGGTCTGCATCATCTGATGACCGGTATCGTGCACGGCCGCCGCGGTGTGATAGCAACTGCGGACGAACGAGAACTTGTCGCCGTGCTTGGCGTGCTGCGGAAAGATTTCGCTGAGTTCCAAACCGGGCGCCGTCGTCGCGATCGGTTTGAACGGACCGCGGATTTCGGCGGCAGCCTCGGGCTTCAGGTCGAAGCAATCCTGCTGGCTGGGCGCGCCGAGATTGAAGATCATGATGACCGAGCGATCGTCGTGATCCTTCTTCACCGCCCCCTGAGCCTTGAGCGCCGTCCATTCGGCCAGCGAGAACCCAACCGCCCCCAAGGTTCCCGCCTGGAGAAAATCTCGTCGCGTCACGCCGTCACAGGTGTGCGCCGTTCCCTGCCCGGTTAGCTGCAACATCGCTCACTTTCTCCTCGGTAAGAGACCGAAAAACGCGCGGACCGCCCCCTGCCATGATTGTAGCCGCAAGCAAGGGCGGGAACAACAATTTCGAGCGCCCCGGCACGCGAGTGCATAGGTCCCAAGGCAATGTGCAATGCTGGTGGGCGAGGACAGCCGGACTATGTGAAAAGGGCCGGCTACTCGATGACTCCCGCGCGAATGACCATAGTAGCGGCACCACGCACTCTAGGGAGACCGAAGGCCTAAGACGGCAAGGTGGGAGTGGCCGCGTTATCGACAGCCGCGGCTTTTGCGGCCGACCCATGAATCCCGGTGCACAGTTCCTCGCGCACGATATTCAACTGGCGCGGGGCCTCGATTCCCAGTCGAACGTTGTTCGGCCCAATGCGGACGATCGTCACCGTCACGTCGTCGCCAATGAGGATTCTCTCCCCCGGCTTTCTCGACAGCACAAGCATGGAATTCGCTCCTCGATTCGGTTTCTTCGCAACATCCTTGTTGCACCCAATTCAGAAAGCGGCCCATACCCACTCCACCGACAGCGCCGCCAAGAGGGCGATGCAATGCCAGCGCGGCTGCTCTCCAAGTCATCTGCTTCTATTAGTAGAACGGGTGTGGAAGAACCCGTTCGGCTGTCATCAATTCGAGTACGTTGTCATAAAGATAACAAGCGGTCAAGCAAAAAATCCAGTGGGGGATTGTTAAAAACCGCTGAAAAACGGAAGTTGTTTGCCGTTTTGAGCAGGCGCCAAAACCCCCACGTCGACGCTAAGCGGCTGATAACTGGAACTCGCAAAAGCCCGCGTGCCACGCATTGCCTAACAATCGCGCACCCTCGCCGTTGCCTAAAAAGCGTGCAACCACATAGCGCGGCGCTACCGACGAACCCCGTGGTTTACCCGTCTTACCAGAATCGGGCCCCATTCATCGCCTCGCAGCGGCTTGACTCCCGACCGCAACAGCACAATGCTAGGTGCCTGAAATCTTCTGCAAATGGCACCCGCGGTGGATCGAGGCTCCCGGAAAGCGTTGTTGGGCAGGCTTCGCGGCATGCCAACTCTCACGCGGCCACATCACGACATACAAGAGAAGCAACGATGATTCGCATCGGAATTGTCGGCATCGGTTTCATGGGGTTCACCCATTTCGAGGCCGCAAAGAAACTCAAGGGCGCGCGGGTCACCGCCATCGCCACGCGCGACGAAAAGAAGCTGAGCGGCGATTGGACCGGCATTCAAGGGAACTTTGGGCCGCGCGGCGGACACGTCGACACCAGGAAACTCAAGACCTACCGCGATTACCGCGAACTGCTGGCCGATCCCGACATTGACCTCGTCGATATCTGCCTCCCGACCGACATGCACGAAAAAGTCGCGCTGGCGGCCATCAGAGCCGGCAAAGCGACCCTCGTGGAAAAACCAATCGCCATCGATCTCAAAGCGGCTAACCGCATTGTGTCGGCGGCCAAAAAAGCCGGCACGCTGCTGATGGTCGGGCAGGTCTTGCCGTACTTCCCAGAGTTTCGCTTTGTCCATCAATGCATTGTGAGCGGCAAATACGGCAAGCTGCTGGCGGCTCACTTTCGCCGCGTCATTTCGCCTCCCAAGTGGTCGAAGGAGATGACCGACTATCGCCGGTTGGGCGGATGGGGGATCGATCTGCACATTCACGACAACCACTTTATCAGTCTGGTCTGTGGAATTCCGAAACAGGTTTTTTCGCAGGGCATCGTGCAAGACGGGCTCGTCAACCATGTCCACACGCAATACGTGTACGACGATCCGGGTCTGGCCGTCAGTTGCGTGAGCGGCGGAATTGCCGCCGAGCAACTTCAATTCGCGCATGGCTTCGAGATCTATCTCGAGCGGGCGACCATCCTTTACAACGCCGGCACGTTGGGAGGCGGGTGGGTCGTCGATCGGCCGCTGACGCTTGTTACAAGCCGCGGCAAGCCGACGACTCCCAGCTTGAAGGGTGGAACCGAATGGTGCGCCGCATTCACCGCCGAGCTGCAAGACGCCGTCGACGCCGTCAGAACCGGCCGCGAGCCTCCCATGCTTTCAGGCGAGTTGGCCCGCGATGCGCTGCAACTGTGTTATGCTGAAGCCCGCAGCATCGCCAGTCGCAAG
>JBBDVZ010000293.1:0-5372 GCA_040903115.1 Planctomycetaceae bacterium | reverse complement strand
CCGCGTCAACGACTGAATCCGCCGATGATCGAAAATCTTCCCGTCAGTACCCTGCAATTCAAGGGACTCACCATTGAGGGGTACTCGCGGGCGGCGGTCCAGAGTTATTGGCGCATTCCGGAGTTGAAGATCGGCTTTGAGCTCGGGGGCAGCCCGTGGTCGTTTATGGGGACGCAGACGATCTTTGTCTCGCACGGGCATCTCGACCATCTCGCCGCCCTGCCCGTCTATGTCGCCCGCCGCCGCATGATGAAGATGGAACCCCCGACGATTTATCTTCCCGCCGAGATCGTCGAAAACGTTCACCGCGCGCTGCAGATCTGGCAGCGCCTCGACCGCGGCCGCATGGTCTGCAACCTCGTCGGCGTCAAACCGGGCGACGAGATCGAGCTCTCGCGTGAACATGTCGTCACCGTGTTCGCCACGCGGCACACGGTTCCCTCGGTCGGTTACGTGGTGTGGGACCGTCGCAAGAAGCTCAAGCCCGAGTTCCACGACCTCACGGGCGATCAGATCCGCGATCTGCGGCTGTCCGGCACCGAGGTGAGCCACGAGGTGCGTTTCCCGCTCGTCTGCTACGTCGGCGACACGGCTCCCGCGGGACTCGACGAGTATCCGCCGGTGATGGAGGCGCAGATTTTGATCACCGAGCTGACGTTTTTTCGCCCGGAGCACCGCAAGGAGAAGATCCACAAGTTCGGCCACACGCATCTCGATGACATCATCGAACGCGCCGACCGCTTCAAGAACGAGCTGATCATCGCCGCCCACTTCAGCACGCGCTACCACGAGCGCCAAATCCGCAAGGCGATAGAGGACAAATTGCCGCCGCAATTAAAGGACCGCGTGCATTTGTGGTTGTGAGGAAGCGCGAAGTGCGGAACAGGCGAGAGACGGAGAAAATGAAAAGGGCAAAATCATGAAGGGCAAAATGATTTTGCAAATCATCATTTTGCCTCATTGCCTCTTCCCAAATGGCAACATCCGGTGGAAATTCCTTACGCGCCGTATGGGGCTTATGCAGTCTGGCTTTCGAGCACGGCAGTCGCGATGACGCGCTGCCACTCATTCACGGGCCGCTGATCGCATACGCGACGGTATGGGCGGCGTCGGAGAACCTTCCATCACGTCATGTGATTGCCTCATTGGGGTGCCGAAGACCACATAGTGGTCGCCAGCGCGAAGTGACTCGTCGATTGTCATTCGCTCGAGCCCCTGTGACGCGCACGATGTCGCGACGACTTCACGGTACTCCGACGACCAGCTTGTGAAATCGCCTGCTTCGATGATGAGAAGGTCGGGCTTCGATGTTGGCAGCACGTCTTCGGCACCCTCGCGCGCGAGCAGCATGCGGGGAAAACCGGCTTGGGCGAAATAACCGACCGTTGCTGACTCCTTGTCGACAACCGCCAAATGGACGGGGCCAATCTGACTTCGCAGCCAGCGGCCCAAGGCCGCCTCGTTGGCGCGGTGCGCGTGGTCGAAAGTCAGCGCGTCGACCCAGCAGCCGCACACGATTAAAAACAGAATCACCGCTGGCGAGAGCCGTTTGGCGGCAGCCACGCCGCCGAGTCGCGACGCGACTGCGTTGAGCCAGCGCAGCAACATCAACTGGCCGATCGCCGTGAAGGGTGCGAGCAGGAAAAATAGCGTGAGAAAGTATCGTCCGTTGAGATTTCCGATCACGAGCAGTCGAATCCAGACAGCCGCCAGAATGCCCGGGGCCAATATCCACAGCAGCAGTTTGTCGCGCTGCAGCAAAGCCCCTCGCGCGACGACCAATCCGACAAGCGTGAGAAAAACCGCCAAGGGCTCAAACGACGAAATGAAGGCGTCGAGATAGGTCGGCAGCGCCGCGCCGACGGAGTGGTTACGGACGCTTTGAACATTCGGCGAGGCGACCGCTGCTGCGGGCGATTGCTCCAAAGCGACCTCAGGCTCCGCAACGGCCGGTGGTTGCGGCGATTCGGAGACTGGCACGGCCCAGTAGTAAGCGGTCCTGAAGAATTCCAGTCGTCCCCACTCCCATTGCGGGTGATGTCGCAGCAGCGTGACGTTGGTCATGAACAACAGTCCGGGAAGAACGGCGAGGCAAACGGCGATTCCTCCGATCAGTTTCAACCGTGCGCGCGTTTGCCGTCGAAAACGAAACGCGCTCCAAGCCACCACCGGTAACACCAGCAGCCAACCTTCGCTGCGCGTGTGCACCGCGAGGGTCAATGTCACGCCGGCCAATGCAAACAGCCAAAGCTTGTTTTCGGCAACGGCCCGAATTGCCGCATACAGAAAGAGCGTCGCCAAGAACCAAAACGTCGTTTCGCGAATCGGTTCGGGACTGAGTTCAATCACTTCCGGGTGGACGGCATAGAGCAGGCAGGCGATGACCGCGATGCGGTCGTCAAACATGCGGCGAACCCAGCCAAAAAGCGGCAGCACGGTCAAGCTGCCAATCAAAACGCCCCACAACTTGGCCGCGAACACCCATTCCAAGCCGGCGCGGTGCAACAATAAGAGCACGGCCGGATAGACGTTGAGATTCAAATACGAGAAGGCGGCCGGCAGATCGCCGCGATCCAGGGCATCGGCGACGGCGATGTAGTAATATCCATCGCTGCATACCACCTCGAGCATCCATGCCAACACGGCACGTGGCACAAGGCACAAAAAAACAAGTGCCGCGATCACCGACCGAGAACGCGATCGCTCGAGCGGTTTCGGTTGGCAAGCGGCCAGCGAGTCGGCAAATCGTGGGAGCGGCGACTGAAGGAACGTGTTCAGGGCATTCATTGCAGATCGCGGAAATTGGCTATTGGGATGCGGGGGCACCAAATCGACGCCAACCTCAACACTGGAGCGGAGTTCTAGCGTCCCGCGTCAATTTCCGGAAGCCCAGCCTTCGCCGGGGTCGGCGTGCCCACGAGGGCGTTGCCCTCGTTCTTCTACACAAGTCATAAGTCCATCAGCAGAACTATGCTTCGGGAATCCCAAAAATCGCATGTGCGTCGTATGCAGTTCGCTCGAATTTCCCAGGTTTACACACGGAACAACACCTGTCACTTGCCCGCAATCTGTCAATGCCGAGATGTGTATAACAACAAGGGCAACGCCCTGGGTTCAGTTCGTCGCGCGGCGCGCTTGCCCTGGGCGAAACCGTGGCGCCCATCTCAGTCGGATGATTCTCGGATGATTCTGAGCAGCCCGAATCCCAGATGACATCACAATGCGGCCCATCTGTGGCACGCGGCGAATGATCACCCCGAAGAACACTGCTGAGGCGAAGCGCCTCAGCAGATGGCACCCAAGCGTGCGTTTTTCATCCATCTAACGTTGACGTTGGCTGTCCCGCTTCAGCCGGCGCACGGGTAATGAACAACAATAGCTGCAGCAGCAAAAACAGTCCGAGGGGTACAAACACCGCCAAGCGGGCAACTTGCATGCAGGCCTGAAATCCCCTGCCCCTGAGCCTGGCCACGATCGTCCGTTGCTCGGCGTCGGGTGCTCCGGCCGCTTTTAGCTGACCGACTACCGCAAGCCTGCGGGCTTCGTCCAGTGCCGCCCCACGTTCGTCGGCCGACTGTTCAACGATGACCGGAAACGTCGATCCGGGCATGCGCCTGGCGATTTCGTTCAGGCGGTTCTGGGCCGTTTCAATTAGCTCGGCCGAGCCGGGGACAAAGTCGTCGTCGTACAGAATTGCGCCAGCGTGCTCGGCTTTGATCTCGGCCGTTTCGCGCGGATCGAAAACCGTCCCGCCGATCAGCACGAACACCACGCCGAACAACGTGAGAAACAGCAAACTGCAACCGATGGCCGTCATCTGCGTCTTGAATTGGCTGCGTTCCGACGTCGATTCGAAATGCAGGTCGATGGTCCTGCGCCGGCGCAGCGAACGCCGTGCGCCGTCGCAGATCTCAAGGGCGCGCGTCAAGTCGGTCCAGTCGGGGCGAATCGGCTCGCCGGCCAGCGCTCGTTCCACGTGAACGAGGATCGCCTCGCCTGTGTCCCGGTATTCACGAGCCGCGTCATCCGGTTCCTCGACGCCGTCTATCGATAAGCGCCAGTCCGGCGAGTCCGACTCGCCGCTGAGGATGAGCTTGCCTGCATCCCCGACGACCGACAACTGCCAGCGCGAATTGCCGGCTGTTCCCTTCAGCGACCAGAGGGCCTCGGGCAAACCGTCGCCCGACAGCGTATTTGTCGCCTGCGATACGTGGCTATTCACGGTTCCCGAAAAAAACGACGTCACGCGGCTGTAGTTCCCTCCTAGAAATCTCAGCACATCCACGTCGGGAAGAAAGGCGTCTTCAACCTCTGCAACCGGCAGCAAGGGTGTGCCGGCCGTCGCGCTGGTTACTCGCAGTTCCCGTTCGATGTGAAATTGCAGGACCTTGCCGATGGTCCCGTCGTCGATCAAGCGGCGAAGTCGATCCAGCTTTCGATCGAACCGCGCGACGAACACGGGCACCAAAGCCACGCCGTTGTCGTCTCGAATCAGACTCAGCTCGTAAACCCACGTGGTTCCCTGCCCGGCGCGAGGAAAGACCACCAGCGGCTTGCCCGCGCTCGCGATTTGACGAACAGCCTCGAGAATTTCCGGATCGGCGCCCGCCACAATGACCGCGTCCACTTCGCGGGCTCCGATGAGTTCGTCCCAATCGGCGGCCACTGTCGTCGACGGCGAAACTGTGAGCCATTCGGGCGTCATCGCACCGGTTAGCGCCGCGTGCGAAAGACGATGCTCGGGATTCGCGGCAATGGCAGCAATCAACGGCGAGACCGCTGCGTCGTCACCGAGCAGTGCGAAGTTCATCAGCCACAACCTTGCGGATCTGGTCGGTACAGACGGGTTGGATCAGTCCCCGCTCCGTGACGATGGCCGCGACATACTCGGCGGGCGTCACGTCGAAGGCCGGATTATATGCCTCGACACCCGCGGGCGCGGTCGGTTTTCCAAATCCATGCGTAATTTCTTCGGCGGCGCGCTCTTCGATGGGGATTGCCCCGCCGTCGGGCAACGAAAGGTCGAACGTGCTGGACGGGGCCGCCACATAGAACGGAATGCCATGCACTCGCGCCAAGAGCGCCACAGAATACGTGCCAATCTTGTTGGCCACGTCGCCATTGGCGGCGACCCGATCGGCCCCGGTGACGACCGCTTGCACGCGGCCCTGCTTCATTAACCAGCCCGCGGTCGAATCACAGATGAGCGTGACGTCGATGCCCCGCTGCATCAGTTCCCACGTGGTGAGCCGCGCGCCTTGAAGCAACGGACGTGTCTCGTCGGCGTAAACATGCAGCGTTTTTCCTGCCGCTGTCGCCGCAAAAATGACCGACAATGCCGTCCCGTCGCCGGCCGTGGCCAATCCGCCGGC
>JBBDVZ010000292.1:13074-21734 GCA_040903115.1 Planctomycetaceae bacterium | reverse complement strand
AGTCGGCGCCCTCAGTGATCGGCTCCATCACGTTATCGATCCGCACGATGTCGCGCATCGATTGTTCCGTGTACAGACTGTGGTAATGTCCGCGGCGGCCAAGCAGCTCGCTGTGGGTGCCCTGCTCGACAATCTTGCCTTTGTCGATGACGAGAATGACGTGGGCGGAGCGAATGGTCGACAGCCGGTGCGCGATCACGAAGCTGGTTCGTCCCGCGAGCACGCGCACGAGCCCCTTTTGAATCTGCCGCTCGGTCTCCGTGTCGATCGACGACGTCGCCTCGTCCATCACCAGAAGCTGCGGCCTTTTCAGCACCACTCGCGCGAACGATACAAGCTGCTTCTGCCCGAGGCTGAGCCGATTGCCGCTCTCGCCGACCTGCGTGTCGTACCCCTCGTCGAGCATGATGATGAACTCATGGGCGCCCGCGACTCGCGCCGCCTCTTCGATTTGTTCCTGCGTCGCATCTAAACGGCCGTAGCGAATGTTCTCGCGAATGGTGCCGCTAAAGAGGTGAGGCTGCTGCAAAACGATGCCCAGGTTCGACTGCAGCCAGTGCAGGCCGCGCTTTCGGTAATCGACACCGTCGATGAGGATGCGCCCTTCCGTCGGCTCATAGAAGCGGCACAACAGGTTGACGAGGGTCGATTTCCCGCCGCCGGTCGCGCCGACCAAGGCAACTGTCTGCCCCGGCTCGACCGTCAGCGAAAACCCGTCGATGACCTGCGGGCCATTGCGATATCGGAACCCCACGTTCTCGAAAGCGATGCGGCCGATTTTCACGCGGTGATCGTCGTATCCAGTTTCCTCTAGTCGCTGCACGATTTCATCGCTGTCACGAACGTCCGGCACCGCCTCCACCAGTCCCAGCACGCGCTCGGCCGATGCCTGCGCCATTTGCAGCTCGGCGAACCAGGCGGAGATGTCCTGGACGGGCGCGAAAAAAAGCTGTGCGAAGTACATGAACATCACGACCTCGCCGATGGCCAATGTTCCCAGCAGCGCCTGGCGGCCGCCGATGGCAAGCGCCAAGGCGATTGCGACGCTTCCCAGCGTCAGAACCAGCGGAAGATAAACCGCCGAAAGGACGGCGTTGCGCACGGAGTACTCGCGCATTTCGTCGGCGAGCCGATCGAAGTCGCGCAGGTTCTCATCCTGGCGCACGAACACCTTCGAAGTCTTGATACCCATAATGGCTTCGTTGTATGCCGCGGTGATTCTCGAATTCGTCTTCCGCACGAGGCGCGCGGTGCGCAGAATTCGTTTTCGAAAAAAGACACTGACGGCAAGCAGAAACGGCACGACTGAGAGCACCGCGAGACCGAGTTTCCAGTTGTAGACCAGCATCGTGATGCTGATTCCGCACATGAGCGTCGCACCCCAGATCAGGTCCATGACGCCCCAGGCGAGTATGTTCGAGAGGCGCTGACAGTCGGAAGTAAGACGGGCCATCAGCCAACCCACGGGCTTGGTGTCGTAGAAGCTGAAGCTGAGCTGTTGAAGCTTTCGGAAGGCGTCGCTGCGAATATCGTGGCTGACATGCGTGCGGATTTTCCCGGCACAGGCGATGAAGCCGTAGATTCCCGCGCACAGCGCGATCGTCAAACCGGCATACGCCAAGGCATAGAACGTCAAATCGACGTCTGTACCATTTGCTTCGACATCCGCGATGAGCTTGCCGGTCAGCAGCGGAAGCCCGAGGTCGCTGAGCGCCAATTCCAAAGCGATGAATGTGAACATGATCGCCGTGAGGCGGTAGCGCAACGTGTACTTCAGCAGCTTGCTCCAAAGCCGCAGATCGACTTTCATCTCGTGATCGTCTTCGAACCAGTCGGTTGCGCTCATGGCAAGGCTCCCGACAAATCGCGTTCCATTTCGTCCTCGAGCATTCCTTGGATCTTCCAAAGTCGGCGGTAGGGACCGCTCGTCGCCAAGAGTTCCTCATGCGTTCCCTCTTGCACGAGGCGTCCCTGGTCGAGCACGAAGATGCGATCGGCAAGCCGCGTGGAAGAGAGCCGGTGTGCGATGAGAATCGTGGTCTGCCGACCGCGTCGCGACGCCAACGCTTGCAGGATGTGGGCCTCGGTTTTGGTATCGACGGCGCTCAGGCTGTCGTCGAGCACGAGAAACTCGGGATTCTTGAGCAGGGCCCGCGCGATGGCGAGGCGCTGCCGCTGCCCGCCGGAAAGCGTGACGCCGCGTTCTCCCACCATCGTCGAGTAACCCTGCTCGAAATCGATGACGTTGGAATGGATGTCGGCCGCCCGCGCCGATTCGACCACCTCGTGGTCTGCCGCCGAGCTGCGGCCCACGATCACGTTCTCGCGGACCGTCTTCGAATACAAAAACGGGTCCTGCAGCACCATTCCGAACGCGTTTCGCACGGCATCGCGATTCAACGTGTTCAGCTCTTGGCCCCCGATGCGGATCGAGCCATGTTCGTAGTCGTAAAGCCGCACGAGCAGGTTGACCAACGTCGATTTTCCGGCGCCGGGACGGCCCAACAGCGCCACCGTCTCGCCGCGTTTGATGGTGAGCGAGAGATCATCGAGCACAGGCCGTCCGTCGTGGTAGGCGAACGTGAGATCGCGCACCTCGATGTCGCCGCGGACAGGCTCGGCCGGCGTGGTCTCCTCGCTTTCGGGCTCCTCGCGCAATATCTCGACGATACGTCCAACCGCGACCGTGGCTTTTCCGGCGTCGGCAATCACGCGGCCGATTTGGCGCACCGGCCAGATAATGGTCCGCAACATCCACCAGAAAAAAATCCAGGTTCCCAGCGAAAAATAGCCCGACAAGGCGAAGTAACCGCCGCCGATGAGCGCAATGCCCAACTGCGTGAAGACCAGCACTTCGGAAAGCGTCCAGTAATTACAGAGTAAGAAGACGAGCCGGTACTCCAAATCCCGAAACTCCCCGTTTCTCACCAGGAACTTGCCGATCTCATAATTTTGCCGCGCGAAGGCGCGCACGACCCGAATTCCGGTGAGGTTTTCCTGCAGCACGGTCGTCAGCCGGCCTTCCGCTTCGTCGACCTGCTCGAAGAGGCCGCGCACCTTTCGAAAGAAGATGACTGCGAACAGGGCCAGAAAGGGAACCAATACCAGGGACAAAAACGTCATCCACACGTTGTGCGACAACATGAGCGGAATGGCGACGAGAACCATCAAACAAACTCGGGCGATTTCGACAATCTGAACGGCCATGAAGACCCGCACGGTCTCCACGTCGGACGAACAGCGCTGGACGAGGTCGCCGGTGTCGGCTCGGTCGAAGTAGGAAGAGGGGAGACTTTCGAGATGTGCGTAGAGCCGGTGTCTCAGGCGGCGCACAATGCCCTCGCTGGCCTCGGCGGCCCAGCGACCGCGCAGATAGGTAAAAAACCCGTGGACGGCGTGGAAGGCGACAATACCAACGGCCGCGCGAATCAGCGTCGTGAGGGCGCTGGCCTCGCCACCGGCGACCGCATCGAGCGCACGCTGCATGATGTAAGGAACCAGCAGCAGAAACACGGTTCCGACCGCCATCGCCACGATCGCAGCGGTATACCGCGCGCGATATCCCGCTGTGACGGCCCAGAGCGTGCGTCTTGCGTCTGCTTTCACAATCCGGAGTTCCGCGCTGTCTCGCGACACCGTTTCCACGTGTCGCCGGGGACAATTTCGTTAGCGTCGGCAGGCGTTCGGGCGGTTTGGCAGCTGATGCCGCGACTCGAGTTCCGCGGCACCGTGCCGAACAGACAGCGCCCCCCGAGGCCCGGTTCGCCTGACGCGTAGGCCTTTCGACCAATATTTCTGAATGCTACACGCCAACCCCCGCAACGACCACGATGAAATTGCCTTGGCAGGCCCCGAAAAGTCGCCTGCGGATTTCAGCAGTCTGGGGGGCGAGGCTCCCGGCAGCCACACGCCAAATCGCCCGATTTACTCGCCCGATGGCCAGTTCGGGAGAGAGTTTGGAGAAACGCAGGCGACTTTGTCGGACCATGGCCGCAAGCCAACGTTTTTCCCCGACTCTTCCCGATTATTCTCCCTGCCCGCCCTACTCCTTAATACCGTTTGGGATCGCCCGTCCACGCTGTTATTTCAGCGGTTTCGGACAACAATTCCTCTACCAACGTCTCGCAGTTGACGTAAGATTGAAGGTACGTGCACAACGGCCTCCGCGAGTCTGATGGCCTTCACATATCTCCGTGCACGACATCACATTTCGATGGCTCATATCAAAATCGACCGTTGATTTCTCGGCACAAGACGTGCTGATGCAGGATTTACGGAACTACCCGTCAGCCTATTGATTCGCACCAGAGATTGGCAGACTGGCATGGCGACACCGTTGCCGATTCGGCCTGAGCTTCAATCAGGGACCGCTCGATCGCAGAGCGCAGTCGGCGAGTGTCATTCTCCGTGGCTAAGCCATTACCCCGCGTGCGTGCCGGCACAGCTCGAGTATCCCGAGATTCCCGCCTGGGGATTTCTGGAGCGTGCCGCGAAGGACCATCCGCAACGCACCGCGTGTATCTACTACAAACAACAATTGAATTATTGTCAGTTGGCGGAATCGGCCCGGCGGTTTGCCGACATGCTTGTGCGCCTGGGTGTGCGGCCGGATGACAAGGTGGGCATTCTTTTGCCAAACGTTCCCGAGTTCCTGGTCGCCCTCAACGGGACCTGGATGGCCGGGGCCGTCGCCGTCGCGCTCAGCCCGCTGATGGTTGCCGAGGAAGCCTCGGCTCTCTTGGCTGCCACTGGTTGCCGCGTCGTGATCAGCCTCGACATGCTGTTGCCCCTCGTGACGGGAGGACCTCACCAGCCCGAGCACATCGTGCTGACGACGATTCGCGATCGGATCCCGCGCTGGAAGCGGATGCTGTATTCATTGGCGCTGTTGAAGAAGGTGGGATGGAGTCAACCGAACCAAGGCCCCGTGCGCCACTCCTATACCGAGGAGCTGGCGCAAGGCGATTCGAATTTCACGCCGCTGCTTCCCGATTCGCTCGACCGGCCGGCATTCATCCTGGGTACCGGTGGAACGACCGGACGCCCGAAAGCCGTTGTGCTGAGCCACCGCAACCTGGTGGCCAACGCCCACCAACTTCACCACTGGGCGGGCGCCGCGATGGCGCGGGACTCGATTCTCGCCGTTGTCCCGTTCTTCCACTGTTACGGGCTGACGACGTGCGCCATGAACGGGATGGCCATGGCCGCCACGCTCATCATGCACCACCGGTTCGTGCCGAAAACCGTGATTGGTCTCATCGAGAAACACGAGCCGACCGTCTTCCCGGCGGTGCCCACGATGCTGGTGGCCCTGAATTCGATTCTCAGGTCAAAGCCCATTCGATACCGTGCCTTGCAATACTGCATCTCGGGCGGCGCTCCGCTCGATCCGGTCGTTGGCGCCGAATTCGGGTCGCTTACGGGGGCCATGGTCGTCGAAGGCTTCGGGTTGTCGGAAGCCAGCCCGGTCACGCATGCGGGGCCGCTGGACGGCACGGCCCGCGCCCACACTATCGGGCTGCCGATGCCCGATACCCAAGCCAAGATTGTCGATGCCGACACCGGCCTGTTAACGCTTCCACCGGGAGAAGTGGGCGAGTTGGTCGTCAAAGGCCCGCAGGTCATGCTGGGGTATTGGAACAATCCCGAAGCGACGTCTCAGACGATTCGCAACGGTTGGCTCTACACCGGCGACCTGGCCACCTGCGACGAGGACGGGTTCTTCCGCATCGTCGATCGGAAGAAGGATCTGATCATCACTTCGGGATTCAACGTCTACCCGACCGACGTCGAAGTGGTATTGCGGGGCTGCGCGGGCGTGCAGGACGTTGCGATTGTCGGAATTGCCGACGCGCAGCGTGGCGAACTGGTGAAAGCCTTCGTCGTCCCCGAAGCTGGCCAGCGGTTCGACCGCAAGGCCTTCGACGCCTTTGCCCGGCAGCATCTCTCGAAGCACAAGGTTCCGTTGGTCGTCGAAGTCATCGACGGCGATCTCCCGTGCAACTTTCTCGGCAAGGTCGATCGCCGAAGGCTTCGCGAGTCCGCGATGAGTCCGGCGGTCGCTGAGACTCCGCAGCCCGTGCCCGTGCCCATCCACGCGGTCGCTGGTGCTCAGCTTCGCTAGTTGGCGAGATAATCGAGCCGGCGGGTTGATCCCGCTGGTCTTCGGCAATCCTCGTCACGCCCGCCGTTATTCTCCATCTCCCGACCGAGAGACTGAAATCTACAAATGGCGAACGGGTTCCGCGCGGCCGAGGACCGCGGGGATAAACCCCGCGGCTCGAGAACGTCATTGGCATGCTGATCGGTTCTCCTCAAAGCGAGCCAGCTTGTCGCGGAACGACCGGCGTTCCAGCACCTCGGGATTCACAACGTTCGCCGGCACTTCGCCCTGGGCGGCCCGCAGCATTCCGTCGGCAATGGCGCGCCCCGTTGCCTGCCAGACGTCGATCGTCGAGCACGACCAATGGGGCGTCAGAATGACGTTGTCGAGCGTCAAGAGCGGATCGTCGAGCGGCGGCGGTTCGACTTCGTAGACGTCGAGAGCTGCTCCGGCAATGCGCCTTTCTTGAAGCGCTTTAACGAGAGCCGCCTGATCGATCAGCTCGCCGCGGGCCACGTTCACCAGGTAAGCCGTCCGTTTCATCAACGCGAACTGGTCGCGGCCGATGAGGCGGTGATTCGACGCCGTCAGCCGCGCGTGCACGCTGATGAAATCGGCGCGACGCATCAGATCTTCAAGCGACGTCAGCTCGACGCCGATGGCCCGGGCTTCCTGCCGATCGGCATGCGGCGAGTAGGCAAGGAAGTTCATCGCGAAAGGCGCGGCCAGCCGCACCAGCTCGCGACCGCTGCGACCCAGCCCGACAATGCCCAGCGTTCGTCGCTCGATCTCGCTTCCCAGAACTTCCGCTTGGCGATTCCACCGGCCTGTTCGGGCGACACGCTCCTGGTCGGGCAGTCGCTTGGCAAGGGCCAGCATGAACATCAAAGCCGTCGACGCGGTTGAATGATCGAGTGCCTTCGGCACGTTGAAGACAGCGACCCCGTGTCGGGTGCAAGAGTTGAGATCGATCTTATCGTAACCCGCGCCCGAACGGCCGATGACGAGCAGCGTGTCCGCACCCCGTGCGAACGTGTCGGCTTTCACCCACGGACGCAGCACGACCAGGCCATCGACGTCGGCAATGTCGTCCGCCGACACTTCCAGCGAGTAAAACCGTCGCCAATAGTCGGGGTCATCGCGAGGCCGCTGATTTTCGATGTAGTGATATTGCACGTGTGCCGCACGATCGAGCCGGTCGAGACCCTCGGTGGTGTAAGCGCATTGACCCGCGGCGTTCAAGAAGTCGCCGGTGAAAGCAATTCGAAAAACCGGCAAGCGTTGCTCCTCGTCGCATAACATTAACAAGCCCACGGACGGCCGTCCGTGGGCTTTTGCCATCACGTTCGCGATCGTGTGAAGTCGTCGAGCCAGCCGGTGTCCCACAGGCTGGGGAAGGCGTTCGGCAGATACGGATGTTCGGCGATGACTTGTTCGTCCAGTTCCAAGCCCAGCCCGGGCGCATCGGAGATTCGAAATCGGCCGCCGGCCAATGGGTTCCAGCCACGAACAAGCGGATTGCGCCAGGGCACGTCGAACTCGCCGAAGGCCTCTTGAATCATGAAATTCGGCGTGCTCATGTCGAAGTGCAGTGCGGCGGCCAGCGCGACGGGACCAATCGAACAGTGAGGCGCGACGCGAATGTCGCGGACTTCGGCCATGGCGGCGATCTTCTTGGCCGCCGAGATGCCGCCGCAGTGTGCGATGTCCATCTGCACGACGTCCGCGGCGCGCGTCGACGTCAGCCGGTCGAAGTCGGCCAGTGTGTACAACCTCTCGCCCGCCGCGATCGGAACCGAAACCTGCCGTTTGACGTCGGCGAGTAGATCGATCTGTTCGGGCGCGACCGGTTCTTCGCACCATGCGGGTGCGTATTTCTCCAACCGGCGGATCGTACTCACCGCGCAGCCCGCCGAGAGTCTGCCGTGAAATTCAACCATGAGATCGACGCGCGGCCCGACCGCTTCGCGCACTTTGGCGACGATTTCGACGGCCGCATCGCTTTCGTCGGCCGACAACTCTTTCCACGCTGTGCCGAACGGATCGAATTTCATCGCCGAGTAGCCGCGCGCAACGACGTCGCGCGCCCGCTCCGCGTAGTCGGCAGGCGTTTTGGCGCCGCCGTACCAGCCGTTGGCGTAGGCGGACAACGTTTCGCGCAAGCGGCCTCCCAACAGGCGATACACGGGCTGCCCACAGGCCTTGCCGATGATGTCCCACAGCGCGATCTCGACCCCGCTGATGGCCGTCATGATCGTCGCGCCTCCCTGGTACTGATCGCGGATCATGCCGCCGCCGACCGCTTCGACGTCGAACGGGTCGCGGCCGAGGACGCGCTTCTCGACCCATTCGTGCGCGAGTGTCTCAACGGTCTTCTCCTGCCACTCGAGCGTCGCTTCGCCAATTCCCGAAAGACCGGTGTCGGTGTGCAGACGAAAGAACAAATAGTTCCTCAGCCCGGCGTTCGCGAGAAACGTTTCGAAGCGAATGATTTTCATGGAAGACAGCCCGCAATTGGTGGGACACGAACCGGCGGGTTCATCCCGCCGGTCTTGGG
>JBBDVZ010000292.1:0-13064 GCA_040903115.1 Planctomycetaceae bacterium | reverse complement strand
CCCCAAGACCGTGGGGTTAAACCCCACGGCTCGATATGAATGCGTAATGAATTCTGCATCGATCCTTTCGTTGATCTTACCAGTTCCGTCAGGCAGTTTCGCGCGACAATCAGCACACCGTGGCACTGCCCGAAACGGCGGGGTATAACTCAACGTTTCTGTTTATGATTCTCGTCGCCGTTCTTAATGGCCCATCCCATTACGAAGCCGCGTCGACGCTTCGAGATGCTGCCGTTGACCGGAGCCGCTCTGATGCACGATTCGTCTCACCGTTCGGACGCTGCCAACACTCTTTCCGGGCCGGGTCCGGCAATCACCCGAGGCCAATGGATGGCTTTGGCGGCCGCCATTCTGGGATGGCTTTTCGACGGGCTCGAGATGGGCTTGTTTCCGCTGGTGGGCCGCGATGCGCTGCGGGATCTCCTGCAGACGGCCGATGAGGGACTCGTCGGAAAGTGGTTCGGCGTGATGATCGCAGGCTTTCTCGTCGGTGCGGCTGCCGGCGGCGTGCTGTTCGGTTGGCTCGGCGACCGTGTCGGACGCGTGCGAGCCATGACGTTCAGCGTGCTGACGTACGCAATCTTCACCGGCCTTTGCGGAGTGGCGGCTTCCGCCGAACAGATATTTTTGTTTCGCTTCATTGCCTCGCTCGGCATGGGTGGCGAATGGTCGCTGGGTGTTTCGCTGGTGATGGAAATCTGGCCCAACAAGTCGCGCGGTTGGCTGGCCGGGTTAATAGGAGCCGCCTCGAACGTCGGCTTCCTCGCCATCGCCGTCATCGGACTTGGACTCACTCAGGTGATCAGCTCGTTCGAGTCGGGATTGCAGAGCATTGGCCTGCCCGATGAAACGGTGACGCGGCTGGTCTCGTACTCCGGCTGGCGGATACTCATGCTGTTCGGAGCCGTGCCCGCGTTGCTGACGTTCTTCATCCGCCTGTTCGTCCCCGAATCGCAGCGGTGGTTGCATGAGCGCGGGACCGGCACAACCTCGCACTGGGCCACGCGCGACCTCATCGGCGTGCTGGCGGGAACGTGCGGACCGCTCGCCATGATTTACCTGTGGGCGAACGACTACTCGATGACCGTGCGGCTTGTCGGCTCGGCCGTCGGATTGGTGGTGGCGTTGCTGGGGTACCTTTACCCCGTGTGGCGATACTTGGGGCGCGCATTAAGCGGGCGCGAGGCTCTCTCCTGGAGTCGCGGCTCCGTGATCGGGCGGATGCTCATCGGGGCGGCCCTCAGCGGCACCGCATTGCTCGGAACATGGGCCTCGATCCAGTCGGCACCCAGTTGGGCCAAGACGGTCGCCGAAGCGCAAGCGAAAAGGGAGCAGCGCAGTGACGAGCGAGAAAAGAGCATGGTTACCAATGCCGCCGCCTACACGCAGATTGCCTCCGGGCTGGGTGCAATCCTCGGAACGATTCTCGCGGCGACGATCGGCTTAAAAATGCGACGCCGCACAATGTACTGCATACTGTGTCTGACGGCGCTGTGTTCCACGCTGCTGCTGTACCAGGGGAACACCTGGTTCTTCGATCGGCCTCCCCAATTCGGCGCCTTTCTTCTCGGGACAATGTTTCTGGCGGGTTGTTTCACCGCCTCGTTTTACGGTTGGCTGCCGCTGTACCTTCCCGAGTTATTTCCCACGGCCGTGCGCGCGACCGGACAAGGATTCGCCTTCAATTTCGGCCGCATTCTGGCGGCGGTGGGGGCACTGCAAACCGGCTACCTGATGAACCAGGTGTTCGACGGCGATTACGCGCGCGCCTGTTCGCTGATGAGCGTCGTCTATTTGGTGGGACTTGTGATCATCTGGCTCGCCCCCGAAACCCGCGGCCAACCGCTGCCGGAGTAAAGCACGAAACGAGTGACGCCGGAGTGCCGCTGCTGAGCCGCTTCGGCTCAGCAGTGGCGCGTGGCGGCGTCCGAAAGAAACAAAACGGCAGTCCGACCGGGGAAGAACGGCCGAACTGCCGAATTCAAAGGAGCAAACCACGTTTTCAGCTTAGTGGTGTCCGCCGTGATGCCCGCCGTGATGGCCACCGTGATGACCGCCATGATGGCCGTGATGACCATGGTCGTGGTGCCCATGATGATGGTCGTGTCCGAACTGCCAGTAAAATGGGTACGACGGATAGTACCAGTCGTAATCCACGTGGCCGAAGTGTAGGTCATGATGGTCATGATGGTCATGGTGGCCGTGATCATGATGCCCGCCCGCGGTCACACCCGCAGCCTCTTCGCCTTCTAGAGTTCGCTCGACATTCAAATCTTCGATCTTCACGCGCGCCATCTCACTTCTCCTTGTTTAGAAAACTGCGGTTTCCACATTGAGCCCGCGTTCAGGCTCGTACTTTGCGCATTAAGTGGCATTGTGCGTGCCGTCCATCATGCGATGCGAAACATTTGAACCTGTCGGTCACCATCAAATCGCCTCAAATACCACACTCTCAGCAGTTTGCGACGAAATCTAGTTGAAAGATTTCGATGCTTCAGCGAGCGTAAAGAGCTCGGGGCAGTCGCGATGCTCATGCGAGATTTGTACTCGAATCGACAACAGCCTGTGTCAAATATGTAACAGTCATCAGCCGATGAACGCACCGCGACGTTGAGGCGAGCTGCGGCCGTAATCACCCACCGGCACGTTTCGCCAGCCACGAACCAAAAAGTTTCGTGCGCAACGTTGCCCGCAGATTATCGTCGAGGGGACGACGACCTACCTCCAAGACACTTACGATGCAATAGCCGGACCGGAACGGAAACGGACCGATCACGTCGCCCACCTTCGCGGCGAAGATTCGATCGGCCGCATCTTCCGGAATCCCTTCAGTTTCCCATCGCGTAAGCAGACCGACGAATCCCCCACCGCAGCGCGTGGCTGAGTCGATCGAATGCTTGCGCGCCAAGTCGGCAAACTCTTCGCCTTCTTCGCGAGCACTCAGGGCAAGTTCTTCAGCAGCCCCTTCATCATCGGTGATGAGATGGCTCACCTGGGCAAATTCGAACTCACTGGGATTCTGCTTGTAATAGCCGTCGATTTCCTTGTCGCTGATCACCTTGGCGGCCAGCTTGCGGCTCAAGATGCCCGCTTCGAGAAACGCTTCGACGTGCTCCACCGACAATCCTGAGGATTTGAGCCAGGTGTTGGTATCTGTGGCTTTATCCAGTCCGCGGGCAATTCGATAAGCATCAAACTCCTTTTGCAGCTCCGCGTCGGAGACGGAGATGCCTTGCTGCTTTGCGGCCTGAGTCAAGAGAGCTTCGTCCGATAACTCGTCGGATGCTCCTTGCCATTCGCCGCCGAGCTTCAGTCGAGAGATCACCTCGTCGGAATTGACCTTGCGTCCAGTCACCTCGGCAACCATTTGACCTGCCATCGCAAACCTCCTTCACAAAGAATCTATTCGATCCCACGTTGCAGCCGAATCCACCTATCACCGTGCATGCCACGTCGTCCCTCGATGGGTTCAACAATATCACGCCCAAGACCCGCCGGCTGGAATTGTGGCAAAACGCAACTACACCCTATTCCGTTCCCTGCTCCCGGTCAACGAAGCATGACAATTTCATTGACGCACCACACATGGCAAACGTGAAAGACGCGCGTAGCGAATTATTTCCGACGCAACGAAGAATTGGGGAGATGCGACAGTGCGCGCAACGCATCGAGCGAGGTTTCACGTCCACTTGGCCTGTTGGTGCGCAATTTGAGCGCCAACAGCTTGGGGAATGACGCGCACTCAACGTATCACCGCCGGGTCCCACTGCTGAGACGCTTCGTCTCAGCAGTGCCGCGCGCTGTAAGAAGCACCGAACATTGAACTTTCCGGACTTCGAAAGAATAGGATCATCAGGCGTTTCCGCCTGACCTGGCTACGAGAAGTGATCACCCGTTCGGATGGACGGCAAATACCCAATTCCCGGGGCTCGTTCCAGCCACGCGCTTCTTTGCCAGTTATCGGCGGGGACTTCGTCTGCAATGATCGGCGGCAGCTCGAACAGAAAATAGGCCGCGAGGCCTTCCAGAAACGGCTCGTACATCCTGCGGAGCTCGTTGAGGCTCTCGCTCGGCGAACCCGAACTGTCGACCTTCAATCCGAAGGTGTTCAAATCTTCCAGGAATTGTTGAAAGCGAGCGGCTGGAAGCCGTTCGTTCGCCGATTCGCAAGGCGGCGTTCTGAAAATGAGCGCCAGATCGACCGCCGCATGTCTCGCCATGGCGAAAGTAATCTGAACTTGATGGCGATCGATGCCGGGAACGTTTGCCAACAACACCGAGCACGTGTCGAGAATTGCAGCCAGCCCCGCCAGCCAAGACTGGTTGTCGTGTTGCGAGCGATAGTAGGCCAGGACTGGAAACGAGAGTTGGCTCTCCAGCAGGTCAGCCGACCAGGTTTCCCATTCCCACAGCAGCTTGTCGATTTTCGAAACGTCGCTCGTCCGTGCCAGGCGCCTCAGCAGCTCTCCGGCCGTTGGAGGCGAACCCGCACGGGCATCCAGCAGGCTGATGACGAGCTCCCGCCGGGAGAATGCCTGGTACAGCACCGGCAAGTAGCCGATCACCACGGCCATAAAGCCGAAGCCCATCCCAGATTCCAGTACGCTCAAGAAGCGTCCGACCCAAGCGGTCGGCGCCAGGTCGCCATAACCCAGGGTGAAAAACGTCTCCCCGCTGAGGTAAAGGCACTCGGCCAGACTCGGCCGCGACGACTCGTCGCCCAGCGGAACAGCGAGCGACCAGTGAAACAGCGCGAACGAGAAGACAAGCCCCGCGACCCAACAGGCGAACAGAGCGAGCAGCGAGAGCGGTCCGAAAACGCTGAGAAAGTGCTGCCTCTGTGCTCCGGGTCGAAACCAGCGGGCAGCGATTCGCCAGAAAATCCAAAGCGAGCGGTAGAACAATCGAGCCGGCCGGTATCTCCGGGTCGCACGGCGTGGAAGCACCATCGCTTCGAAAGCGTCGACGAGAACAAGCGAAATGTTCGCGATGCCGAAAATCGCCGCAATCAACCGCATAGTGCCTCGCAAATGAAAGAAGTCTACGGCGTAGAATATCCAAAGATGCGATCGACATCACGCCGGGATGCTGACGCCATCTGCTGAAATGCGTTGAAACCACGGATGTTTCGGATTATCACTGATAAAAAGAATCGCGGCAAAACGCCGAGCACGATCAAGCGCTCTGCATCAGTGGCATCCGAGAAATCCGTGGTTCACTTCTTTGCCGGTGCCGCGCACACTATTGAGATGCTTCGGCTCAGCAGTGCTTTCACCATCTTGGTGCGCGTCGTCCCTCGGCTTATTTCAGAAAATCGGTTTCGCGCAAGCGCACCCGCACGTCGCCTTGCATCGTCGTGACCCAGAGGACGCCGGGCTCCGCCTCGAATAAATACGGGTACGCAAGCGATGCGCCCGGCTTGCGGGCGATCACCGTGGGCTTCGACCATGTGTTGCCGTCGTCGTTCGACAGCGCCATCGACAACTCGCCCCGATGATTGCTGACGGGGACCTCGGACCATTGATTGTCGCCGCCGATGAGCGAATAGCTCGTCGCTCCCTCGGGAAACGGACGGTTCCAGAACAAGACCAACCGGCCGCTGGCCAGACGCTTGATCAGCCCGGGTGCCGAGCTGGCCTCGATTTTCGAAGGCTGGTACGCGCGCCACGACAGCCCGTCGTCGTCGGAGAACGCGTCCCAGAAGCGTCCCCAGTTGGTGCGGATGAGCATTCGCAGCCGCCCGTCTCGCAGTTGTTCGAGCGTGCCCTCGGTCGCGCCGCCGTGATGTCCGACGCCCCCCAGGTCGATGATGTTGCTGCGCGACCACGTCTTGCCGGAATCTTTCGACGTGTACGTCACGACGGTGTGCCGCCCCGGGTCGTGCTTCAACTGCATCGACGTGAAAACGACCGCGCCGCTTTTGGTTTGGATCATGTCACGGATTGCACCGGTGTAGTCCTCATGGAGCATCCGCAGGTCTTGCCAGGTTTGCCCCTCGTCCAGGCTGCGAACGACGTAAGTCGGCAGCCGCGCTCCCGGCTCGGTGTCGAATTTGCTTTTATTCCATTCGAACACCTGCTCGTTGATGTTCATGAAGGCCAGCACGATCGTGCCGTCGCGCAATCGACACAGTGCCCGCTCCGGGCTGATCTTCATGTTCTTTTCATACGCGTCCTGCGGCTGACCGATCGGTCGCCGCTCGCCCCACGTCTTGCCCTCGTCGGAGCTCACGAGGGCGGCATCGACGTCGACCGTCAAGATCCGGCGGTCCTTCAATCGCACGAATGGCCCCAGCGCGTTGGACGGCAGCACTTCGGCTCGCGGATGAAGCGTCAGCCCGCTGATTTTCGGTGGGCTCTCGGCCAGCAATTGACCATGGCCCGACATTAGCGCGAAGGCTACCGCCAAAACCACAAGGCCATTGTCGAGCCGGAATCGAAATCGAACTTGTCGAGGCATGACGTCGTCCATTTTCATTGCAGCTTGCCAGAAACACGGTTCAGCAGATCAAGGAAGGCGCGTGTCGCACAAACCTCCCTGCCCCAGAGGGTTGAGGTCGGGAGAACGGTGAAAACTACAAGCTACTCGACCCTCCCCCAACCCCTCCCTGGAAGGGAGGGGAGTTACGATTGCCTCAGAGGCCGAGCGCGCGGCGCTTCTCTTCGATAAAGCGCACGTGGTGCGGCACATGCTCGGTGATGCGTTTTAGCAGGGTCTCCAGCGTGACAGAACCGTCCTGCGAATGATTGCCGGTCCGCTGAAAGTCGGCCTCGCTGAGTGTGCGCAGAATGGTGGCCACGTGTCGCCGCACCGCCGCCACCAGTTCCAAGTCGTCCTGCACAGACCGTTTGTCGTAAGCCAAAGCCGCCGCGAACGTGTCCGGATCGCCGCCAAAGAACGTCGGATGCTGCTCGGCAATCACGCGCTTCATGCGATCGGCGTAAATCGGCTCGAAGTCGGCAATGTGACAAACAACCTGCCGCGTCGACCATTTGCCAGGCACAGGCCGCGCATCGAGCTGCTCAGGCGTCATGCCCGCAACCGACTGCCGCAACAGCTCCGCTCCCGCCAGGTATTCGTCGATCAACGTCTCGTAGATCATGCCAAAACTCCTTTTCGACGATTCAAAAGTCACGCGATCGCCCCGCGGCGTGCCCGATGAACTCACCAATTGTGACAATTATTTGGATTTTTAGGGCAAATACTTCGATAACTTTAGTAGATCGCGAGTGTGCGACGAAAGTTTAAGTGTACAGATGGCTATTCGCCGCGGGTAGTTTAACGCATGACGACAAGCCCTTCGCTTTCCGCTGGCGACATCGCAGGCGGTTCCCAGCAACCGACAATCACGCAGCTCGTCGCCCGCTGGTTAGGCACTCCCCTGCGGCGAAAACTCCGCTTTGTGCGCGGGCCGCTTCGCGGTTGGCTGGTACTCATCGGGCTGCTGACGATTCAACTTGACGCTGCCAGGTTTGCCATCGGGGTCTTGTGCGTCGTGCTGGGAACGGCCCTGCACTTCGTGTCGAAATGCTATCTGCGCCAGGACCGCCAACTCACGGTGTCGGGGCCGTATCGCTTCACGCGAAATCCATTCTACCTGGCGAACTTGATCTTCGAAGGCGGATTGCTCGTCATCATCGGCAACCCGTGGGTGGCCGCGGCATTTCTCGCTGCTTGGTTTTGGATTTACGGACGCACAATTCGCGACGAAGAAGCGACGTTGTTGCGGCTATTCGGCAAGGCATACGCAGACTATTGCCGCCACGTGCCGCGGCTGTTGGTTCCCGGCCGCTATTTGCCGCGCGAGAAGGCGTCCGGTCCGCAGTTCTCGCTGCGAAATGCCAACATCTCACAGGGGCGAGAAATTCAAAGATCGCTGCGGATGCTGTCGTATCCCCTGCTCTTTCTGGCCGCCGGCATCGTGCATGAGAGCGGCCTGCAATCGCTTTGGACTGCAAATCGCGACCTGGCCCTCTGCACGCTCGCGTTCCTCGCACTCAACGGCGTCGGATTTGTTGTGACAAGGCTACTGGCCCACAACGCCGTGACGCGCCCTGCCGTGCAAACTCGGTGACGTCAGCACCTGCGTCCTATGTCGCGTGGCTTGACGCCTGCTCGTTTTCGCCAAACGCATCGCGTAAAATGCGATTGTCTCGATTGGCTGACGGCCGTGCACCTGGCGACCGCACCTTCAATGAGCGTCATTGGCCGCTTTTCGAGGCTGCTGGTTTCGAATAGACTTGCGAGACCGTTGCACCCGTAGCTCAGCAGGATAGAGCAGCGGTTTCCTAAACCGCAGGTCGCAAGTTCGAATCTTGCCGGGTGCATTGGAATGGCTTGCGCGGGCGTATCGCTGCAATGACAGGCGGCATGCCTTCGGGCTTGCATCGGTTTTGGGTTTGCGTAATGATAATTCCTCGCACTTTTTGACCATGTCGGCGGGGCAGCGACGGGCTGTTTCGGCCGCAAACTTTGCAGTTTAGGGAACGGGAACGATGGCACATAAGAAAGGGCAGGGATCGAGCCGAAACGGGCGCGATTCCAATGCTCAGCGACGCGGCGTGAAGAAATTCGGTGGCGAGCGCGTGGTCGCGGGCAATATCCTGATTCGCCAGTGCGGCACCAAGTGGCATCCCGGCCGCAACGTGGGGCAAGGCACCGATTACACGTTGTTCGCGCTGGTCGACGGCACGGTCTTTTTCGATCGCAGCGGACGGCGCATCAACATCCGCCAGGTTGAGGCCTCGTAAGCCGGCGACGCGGCTGGCTATGGTTGTCGATAATATCGTCGCAGATTTTAAGGCGGGTCGCAGGACTCGCCTTTTTGCGTGCGCGCTGCAGTCAGAGTGCTCCCGCACAACTTTGACGACGCCAGTTTGGTCGCGCTATTTACGTGAGCCGCTGGCTCGATCATCACCTCGCTCTCCGTTCCATCGTCGCCCGCATTATATCCTTCACCTGGGCAAGATCATCGTCGTCCTTGATTGAGTAATCAGTCCATTCTTCCTCCGCATTAAATGTGGCAAGTACGTAGTGCTGACGTCGTGGTGAGAGGTAAGCGAACACTCGGCCGTTGACCTTTATTGAGATTGCGTACTTGATTGCGTCAAGAGAAATGCTCCCGGCCTTCCAGTTCTTGATTTCGTCGAGAAGCGCCGAAACCTTGCCTCGCACGTTCAGGTCAGTGATGTATTTCAGGTGCTCATCAAGAGTCCTTACCTCCAGCACTTCCGGTGGCGTTGGGATCGTATGCTCCGCGAAGATTGGAACAAGATCATCATCGCCTTCGAATTGAAGGCACTGAAACGTGAAAAGGTAAACTGGAAGGTCGATCCACTTGCACCGGTTGACCAAAGTCTGCGAGAACGATGGCGCAATAAGGAATAGGCGAACTTGTTGAGTCGGATCAATGTCGTGGGGCTTGTACAATCGGGCAAAGGCCTCGACGTGGCTTGAGACGTAGTCGTAGTAATCGACTCCCTGAAGAAGCATGCCATCGTCTTGCACGACCTTCAATTCCGCAACGACGAGCGACTTGCCGCTATCGACCAGCAGGACATCCAGCCGTCCGCCTGCTGCTGACTTCTGATGATCGACGTAGACGAGGTCCTTTTCGATCATGCCGGCATGCCGCCGGACAAGTTCCTCCAATCTCTGCTCAGACACGTCGGTTTTTACGTATGGCTTCATGTCATCCAAGTTCGTCGAATGGGAGAGCTCACTTGCTGCGGCCGGTGAAACGTTGGACCCCGAAAAAACGTGATGCCGTTGCGATCAGATGCACCGTTTGGTTCGGTCAGGCACTACTTCAAATCATGTTTAATCCCTGATTGCCTGGCAACGCCTGAAGCGCCGCGATCGCCGCAGCAATGGCTTGGCCTGGAGCACCGTTGTTGACAGCAAAGTGCGCCGGATTGGGGATGGGGGCGTTCGTAATGGCGAACACGGAAGCAACCAGATGGTTGGGGCCTGCCCAGGGCGCTGGCCCTTCGACAATCAAATACCGATGGTAGGGGATCGGACACCCCAGCGGATCGAGTTGGTTGCCGTAGAACGTTATCACACGGCTCACGATGCACCTCCCGCCAAGACGTAGCAGATTCACCACCGAGTTGAGTATCCGCTGAAAGGCGGAATCGTCCAGCTTGCCCACCGATCGCACGATAAGTGAACTGTTCGCGGTGAACAGCTTGCTCGGCCGCGCGAAACTGGGGACGAGCAGTCCCCCCACAGCAAAATCCGCGGAATTTAGCGGCACTGCGTGCGGGTCGCTATAGGGACTGCTCGTGATCTGGCACAAAATCCAGTCACCGCGCCCAGCGTCCCCCAGGCAAACCGCCGGCCGTACCTTCGACGCAGACAAATCCGAAAAGGGGAACGGCACGAGTACTATTTCGCCTGCTGAAGGTACGACCACGCCGCATCCTCCTCGGGCCGGTTCCAATCCTCGGCGAGTGATGCTTCGCTCAGCAAGGCTGTTTCATTGGGATGAATTCCAGGCTCTTCGTCCAAGATTGTAACAAGAGCGCGTCGTGAGCCTGTGAGAGGAATGGGTTCCAACAGGCGCACGATGCCTTCCTTGTCAATCACTCCTTCTACGGTTCGGATCATCTTTCCCTCGAGGTTAGACCACCTACCTACAACGTTTCCACGATGCTACCGTATTCACGATGCTGCCAACGTAGGACATGATGCCACTGCGAAAAGTTTCGGCGGACGACATTTCGGGTGCACAAGTTGCCCAGAATCGCCAACCCAACCGTCACCATCTGCCTCCGCGGGACTCGTTGAATTGTCACCGAAGCACCTAGCTCTGTAAAGACAATGATCAGGACGTCAATTCGGGCGAAGCGTCAATCGGCGCGCAACGCGGCGGTCAGGTAGGGCCGAAAGTGTTCGAGGTCGGGCGTTGCGAGGTTTTCGACCTTGGCGATCTCATCCCAGAGCCGCAGCCGAAGCGCCTGTTGTGAGTGTTCGAGCCGCTGGAACGCGTCGACCTCATCGGGAGTAAATGGTCCGCCTTGCAATGCGAGGCTTTGGACCGATGCCGGCGATAATGCCCGAAAGTAATGAGGCTCGGTCGCGCAGCGGTAACGTTTTGCGGCCACGTGCAGGCGGATGGGTTCTGTTACGTCGGGACCGAAGTAGTCGGCGAGCCACGCGGCAGCGCGCTCTTCGTGAAGGTCGTCGATGCCCGCATCGGCGCAGTCTTCGCCGAAATCGTGCAACAAGTGCCCGAGATCATGCAGCAGGGCCGATGCGATCATCGCGGCTGAGGCGTTTTGTTTTTCGGCGGCCCAAGCGGCTTGCAGCGCGTGCTCGGTCTGACTGACGGGCTCGCCCGAATAGTTGGCCTGCCCTCGTTTCACAAAGAGCTCGATGATGTAGTCGATGACCTGCGCTTTGGGAATTTCTGAGGCCATTTCGGGTCCTTAGCGAATCGCGTCGCGGGCCGCGTCAATCCACCGGCCGCTTGGGGATGGGCAGCAGCATCGACGTCTGTTGCCGGTACCGTTCGTACTCGTCGCCGTGAAAGTTAAGCAGGTCTCGTTCTTCCAACTGAATGGCGACCAGGATGTAACCGGTGGTCATCGCGGAGAACAGCAGGTGCCCGAACGACATCTTCGGCGTCGACCAGAAGGCGATCAAAAAGCCCAGCATCAGCGGATGGCGCACGTAGCGATAGAAGAGAGGCGTGCGAAAGCCCGGCTGCGGCAGCTCGCGCCCCGAATAGTAATAGTATGTCTGCTTCAGGCCGAACAAGCTGAAATGATCGAGCAGAAACGTTGAGATCAACACGATCAGCCAACCGACGACGGCGATGCTATTCAACGCGGCGACCACCATCGGGCCTTGAAACGTCCACAGCAGGTCCGGCATGGGCCGCCATTGCCAGTACAAAATACCCAGCACGAGGTTCGTCAACAGAACATAGGTGCTGCGTTCGATGGGCTGAGGCACGATTCGTGTCCACCATCGCTTGAACGCCGGCCGCGCCATTCCGCTGTGCTGAACGGCGAACAGCGACAGCAGCCCAATGTTGACGAGAAGTGGGATTACAGACTTGCTCAATTGCGTGTCAAACAGCTTCTGGATCCATTCGCTGTCGGCCACGTACTGGGTTATAAAGTTGTCCGGCGCTCCCTCGTCGATCGACTTGGGCACGATCCAATTGCCGACGAAGCCGATCGCATACAAGAATGCGCCGAGAAACAGCACGTAACAAACAACTCCGTATACCAACACAAACACGCGGCTAACCACGGCAACCTCCCCCAATAGCTGGAATCATGGCGATCGATGTCAACGAGTCTAACAAAGTTCAGGGTGTCTCCGCACTCGAACCTCTCCGAGGGCATTTCAAAACCCATCTTCCCTTGAGGGTGGAGGTTCGGGAGCGGGCTGAAAGTTTCGAACGTCTTGACCCTCCCCCAACCCCTCCCTGGAAGGGAGGGGAGTTTTGAAACGCGCTCAGTCCTCTGGCTTCGCGTGCCGGCCGCGTTGCCAAGGCGGTCGCGGCCCGAGGTATTGATAGTACGCGCATTCGATGCGGCCGTTGTATAGTTTTCGCCGCCGATCGGCCCGCCGTCCCATCAACCGCTCGAACTCCGGATGCGACGTAAGCACGTAGATCGACCACGTGTCGAGCGGCTTAAAGACGCGCGCCATCTCGCGATAGATCGCCTCGGCCTCGTGCACGTCGCCCGAGCGTTCGCCGTAAGGGGGGTTGCAGATCACGCAGCCGTATTTCCGCCGCGTCGACAGATCGTTGAACGCCTTGGCCTCGAAATGAGTGTTATCGGCGACGCCGGCGCGCTCGGCATGATAGCGGGCGAGGCTGAGCACGTTCTCGTCGCGATCGGTGCCAATGAGCGTTTCCTGCAGGTTGCCGGTCGCGAGATCACGCGCCTCGACGCGCGCTTCATCCCAAAGCGTGGCGTCAATGCGCGGCCAAACTTCGGCGGAGAACGTGCGGCTAAGCCCCGGGGCGATATTTCGACCGATCATCGCCGCCTCGATGGGAATGGTGCCCGTGCCGCAAAACGGATCGATCAGCGGCCGCT
>JBBDVZ010000291.1:0-21791 GCA_040903115.1 Planctomycetaceae bacterium | reverse complement strand
CACAAGAAGCTCGACGAAGCCGTCTTTGCCGCCTACGGCTGGGATCCCGCGATGAGCGACGAGGAGATTCTCGCCGCGCTGTTGAAGTTGAACCTTGAGCGAGCGAAGGAGTGACGCGGGGACGCGGGGACGCGGGGACGGGGGGACGCGCGAAGCGGAGCTTCGCGAGAGTGCTTGCCCAAGCAGAGCTTGGGTACGAGACGCGAATTGACGTCGCGACAATCCCTCCCACCCTGACCCTCCCCGCTCGGCTGAGCTCGCCGCAGGCCCGCAACGGGGGGAGGGGAACTTTGTCGCCTTGGCCGTTGTCTCCCCCTCGCCCCCTCACCCGCTCTCCCCCTCTGCATCCCTCCCCGCGTCCCCGCGCTTCACTCTCGCCTTCTTAAGCAACTGCGAAATGATCGCAGCATCATCATAGCGGCTCGAGCCGGTCGCGGATGTCGACGTCCAGCGGCGTTTGCTGAGCCGCGATCGCCTGGTCGACGTGCTCGGGTTTGCGCCCGCCGATAAGCACCGACGTCACTCCGGGTCGATTCAGCACCCAGCACAGGGCCAACTGGACCATGCTTTGGCCACGCTCGTCGGCAAGTTGCCGCAGTTGTTCGAGGATGCGAAACCCGTCGCAGGTGAAATAGATCGGCTGATGGTCGGGGATGACGTCGAAGCGCGTCCCGCGCGGGACGTCGCCGCCGCGAGCGTATTTTCCCGTGAGAAATCCCGCGCCGAGCGGACTGTACGTGATGACGCCAATCTGTTGGTCGAGACACATGGGCAGCAAATCGGGCTCGATTTCCCGCTGCACCAGGTTGTACGGGGGCTGGACCGATTCGAGTCGCACGTAGCCGGATTGTTGCGACAACAACATTGCCATCCCTAACTGCGAGGCCGACCAGTTGCTGCATCCCACGTATCGCACTTTGCCGTCACGGACCGCTCGATCCAACGCGGCGAGCGTTTCGTCGAGGGGCACCGCGTCGTCCCAGACGTGCAGTTGAAAAAGGTCGATGCGGTCGGTTTGCAATCGACGCAGGCTTTCATCGACCGAGCGGCCAATGCGCTGGCCTGTGAGAGGCGCGGTGACTTTTGTCGCCACGACAACCCGGCCGCGAACCCGGCGATCGGCCAGCCAATTTCCCAGAACGATTTCCGAGCCGCCCTCCGAATAGGCCTCCGCCGTATCGAACAGCGTGATGCCCTGCTCGAGGGCGCGGTCCAATACGACAAATGAGGCGGCTTGATCGATCTCACGACCGAACGTCACGCAGCCCATGCCGATCGAGCTGACTTCGAGATCGGTTCGTCCCAGCCGGCGATATTGCATGACGAGAGCTATCTTGGTTGTTGGGACCCCCCTCCCTCTTAGGGAGGGGTTGGGGGAGGGTAAAGGCGATCGAAGTCTGATTGAAACACTCGAAGTTTCACCCCTCGGCTCGACTGAGCTCGCCGAAGTCTCCCAGCCTCTCCCCTGAGGGGAGAGGAGTTCAAAATGCCCGCGATCACTTTTCTTTCCTCAGTTTCTTCAGGCGAATGTTCTTGAATTGCACGGTCATCGGCGGGCCGCTGTGAAGCTGCAGAGCCAAAATGCCGGAGAGATCGCGCTGCTTGGGGTCGTTGTCCGTTACTTCGGCCATCAGTTTGCCGTTCACCGACAGCGTCAACTTCGGGCCGCGGCAAATGAGATGGTATTCGTGCCAATCATCGAGGCGGAACTCCGGCTTGCCGGCGGCATCCGGAATCTCGGTGTGCGTGATCTTGCCGTCCGTGGCGATCTCGGCCCGCTGACCACGCAATGCGAGCGTGTGACGGCCGTGCTCATCGTACAATCGAACGAGCCAGCCTCCGCGCGTGTCGTTGTCGACCTGGTAGCCCGCGACGTCGTGATCGGGCAGCTCGCGGCTGCGGAACTGAAAGCCGCCGTTGACGTCCGCATCGCTCTTCATGCGAAAGGCGAGCTTGAGCTCGAAGTCATTCAACTCACCCCCCTGCCACACAAGGTATTGATTGACGTCGCAGGGATGCTCCTTGGAGATTTTGGCGGTGATGGCGCCGTCATCGACGGACCAGTAACTCGGGTCGGCCGCCTTCCAACCTTTGAGCGTTTTGCCGTCGAAAAGCGACTCGAAGCCGCGCTCCTCGGCACTTGCGGGCGCGGCGGCAATCAACGCGAGCAGCGCGACCAATGTGCACAATAATGCGGACCGGGTCATTTGTGATCCTCAAAGTCAGCTTCAAATCGAGCGTCAAAGCTCGTCCAGCAGCGCGATCACCTTTTGTTCGATCAGGTCGCGCACCTGGCGGAATTCGTCGGGCGGGAGTTGCTTCGGGTCGGGGATGGCCCAGTCTTCGTGGCGTTTGGCGGGAATGTTTGGACACGCGTCGCCGCAGCCCATTGTCACCGCGGCATCGAACTCGACCTGTGGAATCTCGTCCAACGACTTCGATTGATGCCGGGTCAGGTCGTAACCGAGTTCCCGCATGGCCTCGACGGCCTTGGGATTAATCTTGCCGGAGGGGCGAGAGCCGGCGCTATAGGCTTCCACCTTGTCGTCGCCATGCAGGCGGGCGAAGGCCTCGGCCATTTGGCTGCGGTTTGAGTTTTCGACGCACACGAAGAGGACTCTTTTGCGGGCCGCGCTCATCGAACACCTCCGGTTGCCAATTCCGGTATAATAATTCAAAAATGCTCTCGAAACCCAGCATCGGGCCGAGGGACAAGGGTAGTGCTGCATTTGGGTGGAATTGTACGCTGCTTGCGCAGAGGCTGCTCGGCGGGAGCCTCGCCCTCCCTCCCGCTTGGTTTCAGTCGCCGACAATAATCGGTAAAATCGCGTGCAAGATCAGGACGGATCGACCACTTCCCGTGAAGGATTGCCATGAGCGACGCGCGGCCTTTCGCCCATCTGCATTGTCACACGCATTACAGCCTGCTCGACGGAGCCACCCGCATTCCCGACCTGGTCGGCAAGGTGAAACAGGCCGGCATGAATGCGGTGGCCATCACCGATCACGGAAACCTGTACGGGGCCATCGAGTTCTACAACGCCTGTAAATCGCAGGGCGTGAACCCCATTATCGGGTACGAGGCCTACATTGCCCCAAGCCATCGCACCGACCGCACGCCGTCGCGCATGAAGGAGGCGAGCTTTCATCTCACGCTGCTGGCGATGAACCGGCAGGGGTTCATGAACCTCGTGCGGATGGCCTCGTCCGCCTACCTCGAAGGCTTTTACTACAAGCCGCGCATCGACAAAGAGCTGCTCGAAGCGCACAACGAGGGGCTGATTTGCCTTTCCGGCTGCGCGGCGGGTGAGCTGTCGCAATTGATTCTCGGCGGTCGCATCGACGAGGCCCGCACGCTCGCCGCTTGGTACGAGAAGGTTTTCGGCGATCGCTTTTACCTTGAGATTCAAAACGCCGGCTTGGAGATTCAGCAGCAGTGTGCCGAAGGAACCATCGACGTCGCCCGCGCGATGGGGCTGCCGCTGGTCGCCACCAACGACGCCCATTACCTGAATCAGGACGATGCGTCGGCCCACGACGTGCTGTTGTGCATCAATACGCGGGCTGCCCTCGACGACGAAAAGCGGATGAGAATGATCGGCGACCAGTTTTTCGTCCGCACGCCCGAGCAGATGTACGCGGCGTTTCCCGATCATGCCGACGCCGTGGCCCGCACGCAGGAAATCGCCGACCGCGTCGATATCGACCTCGATCTCACCGTGCGGCATTTCCCAGTGTTCACGCCACCGGCGGGCAAGACCGATTCGCAGTATCTGCGCGAACTTTGCGAAGAGCGGCTTGTACCGCGGTACGGCGACGAGCTCAGCGACGTACATCGCGAGCGGCTCGACTGCGAGTTGTCGATCATCGACCGCATGGGGTACTCCAGTTACTTCCTCATTGTTTGGGACTTGGTGCGCTTTGCCGAGGAGCAAAACATCCCGTGCCAGGCGCGCGGGTCGGCGTGCGGGGCGATTGTGGCGTATCTGCTGGGAATGAGCAAAGTTTGCCCGCTGAAATATGATCTCCTGTTCGAGCGATTTCTCGATCCCAGCCGCAACGAGCCCCCGGACATCGACATCGATTTCTGCCGCGACCGGCGCCAGTTGGTCATCGATTACACCAAGCAGAAGTACGGCGAGGCGAACGTGGCGCAGATTGGCACGTTCGGCACGCTGAAGGCGAAGGCGGCCATTCGCGACGTCAGCCGGACTCTGTCGATTCCCCTGCCGCGCGTCGACGAGATCGCCAAAATGGTGCCCGAGACGCTGGGCATCTCGCTGGCCGAAGCCATCAATGAAAGTCCTGAGCTCTCCGACGCTTACCGCCAGGATCCGCAAATCAAGAACATGATCGACGTCGCGATGCGGCTCGAGGGGCTGGCACGCAGCGCGGGCACGCATGCCGCGGGCGTCGTGATCGCCGACCGGCCACTCTCGGATTACGTGCCGTTGCAGACGATCTCCGGCAAGGAAGATGTCATTACGCAGTGGGACGGTCCCACGGTCGACAAGGTCGGCTTGCTGAAGATGGACTTTCTCGGCTTGAGGAACCTCACGATCCTCGACAAGGCCGTGCAGAACGTCCGCAAGCACCGCGGCGTCGAAATCGACCCGGTCCAGTTGCCGCTCGACGATGAGAAAACGTTCGCCCTGTTGCAGCGAGGCGAGACGAAGGGAATCTTTCAACTCGAAAGCGGCGGGATGCGCGACCTGTTGACCAAGATGAAGCCCGACAGCTTCAACGACATCATTGCCACCTCGGCGCTGTACCGTCCCGGTCCGCTGGAAGGCGGCATGGTGATGACTTACGTCGAAGTGAAGCACGGACGGCAGCACGTTCCCAAGGTGCATCCCATCGTCGATGAGATTCTGGCCGAAACGTATGGCGTGATGGTCTACCAGGAACAGGTGATGCGGATTCTCAACCGCGTCGGGAACCTCGAGCTGTCGTCCGCGTATCGTTGCATCAAGGCCATCAGCAAGAAAAACGAAGACATCATCACGGCCTTCCGCGATCAGTACATCGCCGGCGCGCGAGAGAACGGCCTCGATGAGAAGACCGCGATTGAGTTGTTCGGGTTGATCGAGAAGTTCGCCGGCTACGGCTTCAACAAGTCTCATTCGACCGCCTATGGGGCCGTTGCGTATCAGACCGCTTACCTGAAGGCCCATTATCCGCGGGAGTTCATGGCGGCACTGTTGTCGTGCGGCATGGAAAGCACGGACCGCATTTCCGAGCACGTCGACGATTGCCGCCGCATGAAAATTCCGATCTTGCCGCCCGACATCAATCAGTCGGACGTCGAGTTCAGCGTTGTCGGCGATACGATTTCATTCGGTTTAGGCGCCATTAAGGGGCTGGGCGAGCAGGCGCTGGCTGCCGTGGTCGCCGAGCGCCAAGCCAATGGGCCGTTCACCAGCATCTTCGACCTGACGGAACGCGTCGATCCCAAGGCGCTCACCCGCGGCACGCTCGAGCTGCTCATCAAGGCGGGCGCGATGGATGGACTCGGCCCCAACCGCGAGCAGCACATGCTCGTTGTCGAACGGGCCGTGCAATCGTCGCTGGCTCTTCATCGCGACCGCGCACGCGGACAGAAAAACCTCTTCGGCGAGGAGAGCGAATCCGGGCAACCCACCGAAGTGTCGATGCCCGTCGCTCCCGACTGGCCGCGCAGCCGCAAGCTTGCGTGCGAAAGGGAAGTGTTCGGGTTTTATTTGACGTCGCATCCGCTGACCGAGCATGGCGACGACCTCGGCAAGTACACGACGCACACGTCGGCCCAATTGGCCGACCTGGCCGACAAGACGGAGGTCATTCTGTCGGGCATCATCTCATCGATCAAAAAGGCGGCCACCAAAAAACCCAGCCGCAGCGGCAATAACCGCTACGTGAACTTCGACCTCGAAGACCCGCACGGCATCGTCCGCTGCATCATGTGGCCCGAGCAATATGCCAAACAGGGCGACAAGGTGCGCCAGGACGCCATCTGTTTCGTCAAAGGCAAAGTCGATCGCCGCGGCCGGGAGCCGAATGTCGTGGTCGATCAACTGCTGACGCGCGACGAGGCCGATCGCGAGTACGCGAGCCTGTTGGCGATTCGCTTTCAGCGCGGGTTGCACACCGAACGAGACATGGTTGAAGTGTGCAACATTCTGCATCGCCACCCCGGCAAGACGGAGGTGCGAGTGCTCATCGAAACAACCGACTCGTCGTTGCCGAACCCCCACCTGCGATACGTGCTTGCCCCGCAGAACGGCATGAAGGTCGACTGCGGCGCGAAGCTGCGAGCCGACCTGGCGAGCGTCCTGGGCGAGGAGCATTTTCACTTTCACCCCGCCCCCCGCAAAGCAGCCGTTTCGGTAGATTGACTGCTTGACGACCCCGGAACGTCGATGCATTATCCAAGCCGACGGCTTGCCGTCGTTCCGACCGCAAGCGGTCGGCTTGGATAGACGAAAACTTTCCCCGACATCTCACGAACCACCGCATGCAATCGTTCTTGAAGAAACAATGGTTTCTCATCGCATTGGTGGTTCTGATTGCCGCAGGTCTGGCGGTTGGCCGGTCGCTCGATAAGCCGCATCTCGCGCAACTGACCGAACTCATTCAACCGCGGATTGTCACTGCGTTTGTGCTGTTTCTCATGTCATTCAGCCTCGACAGCCGGCAGTTGCAGGCGTCGTTCCGCGCGCCCAAGCCGGTGCTGTGGGCCTCGCTGGTGAACTTGGGACTTGTGCCGCTGATGGCCTGGGGATTGATGCCGTTGCAGCAATCGCGGGATTTCGCCGTCGGCCTGATGATCGCCGCCAGCGTTCCCTGCACGCTTGCCGCGGCGAGCGTCTGGACGCGCAAAGCCGCCGGCAACGATGCCGTGTCGCTGCTCGTCACGCTGCTCACCAACGGCGTGTGCTTTCTGGTGACGCCGTTTTGGCTGAACATGACGACCGTGGGCAAGACCGAGCTGCCGATGCAGGACATGATCGTGCAGCTCTTCGTCTCGGTTGTACTCCCGTCGTTGGCCGGGCAATTGCTGCAGCACGTTCCGCCAGCGGGTCGATTTTCCATGCGCCACAAAACGGCCATTGGCGTCTTGGCTCAAGCCTGCATTCTAACGATGGTGTTCTCGGCCGCCGTGAAGGCCGGCACAGCAATCGAATCCACCGGTCCCGGCGCGACCGCGAGCGGCGTCTTCATCGTTTGGGGCAGCGTGATCGTGCTACATCTGGCAGCGATGGTTGTCGCTCTCTTCGGAGCCAGACGATTCCGATTCTCACAAGCAGACTGTGCAGCGGTCGCATTCTCAGCCAGCCAGAAGACGCTCCCAATCGGCCTACTGCTGGCGACCGATCCCAAGATGTTCGGAAACCCGACCCTCGGCCTACCGTTCGCCGTCTTTCCGATGCTGATGTACCACGCGTCTCAACTCTTCATCGACACGGCGGTTGCCGACCGCTGGGCCGCAAAGGCGCGGCGAGACAATCAGGAACCAACGGAGGAAACCCCACTATGACATCGAGAGACAAGGACTCCTCAATCACAGAAGATTCGTGGCCAATGGACGACGAAGAGTTGCGCCGTCAACTCCAAATCGGCTTCGATCAAGCCGACCGTGGTGAGCTTGAAGAGTGGGATGTAGAAGAGTTCCTGGGGCGGATGGACCAACGTCATACGTGAATTCCTCACGGCGTGGAATCGTCTGCCCCTTCGTGCCGAATTCGAACCTGATGGTCGTCCACCACCCACAACGATCCTTCGAGCGGCTCTTGTGGTAGCAACTCCACCACCCGGTCCATGGTTCGCACGAGACTTGCGACATGCTGTAATGCCGGCCTAAGAACAATGACCCCCTTTGACGTAGCGGGCGGATATTGGCGGATGTCTGCAAAATCGAGATCGAGCGTGACGAGCGCTCGGTCTTCTACGTGACAGACGTCAGCGATTATTTCGTCGGACTTTCCGCCCAACTGCTGCTCGCGAACGGTAGTCACATCATGGCCATGCTGTTGAAGCAAAGACGCGACCTCGATCGGGAGGTTCTCGTCAAGCTTGAACCGCATTATGGTCCCCCGGGAACGGAGACGTACCGCTCCCGCGCAAGTTCGGCGGCATAGGCTAGCGCGGCGTGAATGTCGTCACGCGTCAGCGATGGATAACTGCGGAGGATGGCCTCTTCCGATTCACCAGCCGCGAGATTATCGAGGATGACCGAGACCATGACACGCGTCCCCTTGATGCACGCCTTGCCATGGCAGACCTGCGGATCGACAGTCACGCGCTCGCGCCAGTTCATTGCATACTCCTTAGCCACGCTTTCATTGTATGGTCGTTCGACGTGCTATGACAAACCGCCAGTCGGACAAAGCACGCAATTGCAGAAACCCTCACTCCAACGGATTAAAAACCAGTCCGCTCAGCAGCTTGGGGTAAAAGTACGTGCTCTTCGGGGGCATTTTTTCGTACTTCGAGGCGATGGCTTCCACGTGCTCGATGCCCGCCGGCGCGACCAGGCAGGCCAGTTGGCAGGTCTTCGCCGACATCGCTGCGTTCACCTCGTCCAGCAGATGCACGTAGCTGCATTTTTGTTCGCGGCCGGCGTACTTGCCGCCGATGAGGTGGTCGAGCACCAGCCGATGCAGCAGACTCACGCTGAGGCTGCGCCACTCGTCGCTCCGATCCGCGGCCAGCTTCCGCATCGGTGAGCCGTCGGAGAGCCGCGCGAATTGCCAGCGGCCGTCGGCTGCCGTCCCGAAGCCGAACACATCCTGTGCGCCGTCGGCCGCCATCATTTCCCAAGTCTCGCTCGCCGCAGAGCTGCCGGTGCCCACGTCTTCGAGCTTGAAATGTGAGCCGAGCGCTTGCTTGACGTCGTCGGCCGTCAGCGGCGGCAAACCGGAGACCAGCCGATGAGTGGGAAGAATCGCCAAGCCCGGGTCGCTCATGCCGACGAAATGCATCAGCACAAAGTTGGCGGCAGCCTCGTCGTCTTTCAATCGTCCTTCCGACTTCAGCCAATTGCGATAATTCAGGGCCGTCTCGTAGCGATGGTGTCCGTCGGCGATGAAGACTGACTTATCGCGCAGCGCCTCGCGCGTGCGGGAAATCGCTTCCGGGTCGCTGACCGGCCACATTCGATGCACGACGTGCAAATCGTCGGTCGCCTCCAGCGGCGTCTGCCCGACAATCGCCTTTTCCAGCGGCGACTGCACGCGTCCCTCGTCATCGGGATACATGCCGAAGATGGGCGAGAGATTCATGCGGCAGGCTTTTGTCAATGCGAGCCGATCGGCCTTGGGGCCGGACAGCGTTTGCTCGTGCGGGAATACTTTGCCTTCGCCGAATTCTTCGAGCCGCAATCGGCCGAGAAAGCCCTTGCGCACGTAGCGATTGCCTTCCCAGTCGAACACCTGGTGGTAAACGTACAGGGCGTCCTCGCGTTCGCGGGTCAATGCGCCTTCGCTTTGCCAGTGTCGCAAGAAGTTGGCCGCCCGCGCGTAGCGCGCGTCGGTGCTTTCGTCGCCCGGCTCGTCGCGGTTGAGAATCAGCCGGATGACGTTGCACGCGTGCCGCTCGTAGAGGGCTTTTTGCTGGTCGGGGCCGATGACGTCGTAGGGCGGGGCCGTGACATCGGATAAGCTGCCGACTTGAGACAGGTCGTACCGCCAGCCGCGAAATGCATTCACCTGAGCCATGATGTGATTCGGTTCTCCACAAACTCGTCGAAAAGACCAGCCGGCTCACGCGGGCCGCTCGCCAGAATTAAATTCCGTCGGCCCAGGTGATCGCGCTCGCGTCGTTGGCGCTGCGGGCCGATTGGATGAACGCCGACACCAGCGACAGGTCCTTCACGCCGGGCGCGCTCTCGACTCCACCCGCGACGTCGACGCCCCAGGGTTCGACCGCGGCAATCGCCGCCGCCACGTTGTCGGGCCGCAATCCGCCGGCCAGGACCAGCGGCGGCCAGTGGGTGCCGCGGCGCCGTTCGGCGATCGCGTCCCAGGCGATCGTTCTGCCCGACCCCCCATATACGCCTTCCACCCGCGCGTCGACAAGGCACGCGTAAAATTGGACGCCCAGATGGCGGCATTTGTCGAGATCTTCCGCCAGCGGTGCGACCCCATCAGGGCCCAGGCGATGCACGCGAATGATCTTGAGGCCCGCGCTCTGGCGTTGCAACTCGGCCACCTGCGCCGGCGTTTCGTCGCCGTGGAGTTGGACGGTCCTCAGGCGGCAACGCGCACAGATCGCGATGATGTCCGCAACGTCGTGGTTGACGAACACTCCCACCGGTTCGACGCCGGCAGGAAGCCTGCGCACGATGTCGGCGGCAATGTCTTGCGACACCACGCGAGGCGTTCCCGAGTAGAAATTGAGTCCGATGGCATCGGGCGCCAATGCGGCGACCTGCTCGGCCGTCTTCACGTCATTGATGCCGCAAATTTTTACCCACATGCCGCATATCATATCGGGATTGCGCCGAATGAGCGATACTGCGAAAACCTCGCGCGGACGGACGTGACTCCGCGACTGGGCTGACAAATCTCGAACGAGCTGTGCGGTGAAAATCTTCGTCTCGGAATATCTCACAAGCGGCGCGTGGGGTGACGGGTCAATGCCCGATTCGCTGCTGTGCGAAGGTCGGTCAATGCTCGCGGCCATCGTTGCCGATTTTGCCCGCATCGAAAATTGCCGAGTGCTGACGACCTGGGATCGCCGCCTGGGACAGCCGCGGAGTCCCAATTTGTCGGAGGCCGGCAACGGCATCAAGGTCATCGCAGTTGACAATCCCTCTGACGAGCGGGCGACGTTTCGACGGCTGGCCGCAGACTCCGATGCGACTTATGTGATCGCGCCCGAGTTCGACGGCATTCTCGCGGAGCGCTGTCGGCTGGTGATCGATTGCGGCGGAAGGCTCATCGGGCCGACGCCGCAGGCGATCGAGTTGTGTGCAGACAAGTTGGCGCTGGCGAACCATCTCGAGCGGCACGACATTCCGACGATACCGACACAAAGCTTCGCGGTCGAGCTGTCGGTGGATTCGCTCTCGTATCCTGCGGTCATTAAGCCGCGCGACGGAGCCGGTTCGCTCGACGTGTTTTTGATCCGCGACAGGTCGGAGGCATTGGGAATTCGTGAGCAATTTCCGGCGGGCCGTCCGCATGGTTCCGCCATCATGCAGCCGTATGTGGAAGGCGAGTCCCTATCAGTTTCCGCAATCGTCTCGTCGCATGATCGCATCGACGTTTTTCCTGCCGGCGTTCAGTGCCTGAGCCAGGACGGCCGATTTCGTTATCTCGGCGGACAAATCCCCGCGGCATCGGTCAACGCGCGACACGTCGAAGAGTTGATTCGCAGGACGTGTGCATCGATTCCCGGACTTCGCGGTTACGTGGGATTCGATCTGATTCAAACGCACGCGACTCCGCATCGGTTATTGATCGTGGAGATCAACCCGCGGCTGACAACGAGCTATCTTGGATATCGGGCTCTCACCGACGACAATCTCGCTGAAAGGATGTTGTTTCCCGATCGCGCATTGCGCGCCATCGATTGGAAAAAGAAGTTGATCTCCTTCGAGCCCGATGGTTCCGTGCGCGCGGAATCGCTTCCGTGCTCCTCCCGTGTGGAATAATCGCATGCACGTTATTGGGCTCGACATCGGCGGGGCGAACATCAAGGCGGCCTCGAGCGACGGGCGCGCCTTCGCCATGGAGTTCGCGATTTGGAAGTCTCCCAGTCGGCTGCAACATGTACTTTCGCAAGTGCTCGGTCGCTACGAAAAGGCCGACTATCTTGCGGTGACCATGACAGCCGAGCTCGCCGATTGCTTCATCACGAAGTCCGAGGGTGTGGCTTTCATTCTCGACGCGGTGAGCAGCGCGGCTGCAACCGTTCCAATAGCGGTCTGGCAAACGGGATCGGAATTTGTCGCTCCGAATGTCGCGCGCGAGATTCCATTGCTGGTGGCAGCGGCCAATTGGCACGCATTGGCGACGTGGGCGGGCCGCATGGTTCCTCATGGCGCTTCTCTGCTGATTGATGTGGGTTCGACGACGACCGACATTATCCCGCTGGAAAACGGGTTGCCTGTGCCGGTGGGCTTCACCGACGCCGAGCGTCTGCAATCGGGCGAGTTGGTCTACAGCGGCGTTCGTCGAACACCCGTTTGTGCACTGACCGGCGCGGTTCCTTTTCGTGGCGCAATGTGTCCGGTCGCCGCGGAGTTGTTCGCGACCATGCTCGACGTGTACTTGTTGCTGGGAGAGATCGCGAAAGACGAAAGCGACTGCAATACGGCAAACGCCAAGCCCGCGACGAAGTCGGCCGCTCACGATCGTCTCGCCCGGATGCTTTGCTGTGACCGATCCGAACTGCCGCGCGATGAGGCAGAGTCAATCGCGCGCTACCTCGCCGACGTGCAGAAGAAACTAATCAGCTCAGCGATCGACCGCGTGCTGGCACGGCGGCCGATCGATTGCGCGCATGTATTGTTGTCCGGCTCGGGCACTTTCCTGGCTCGCTCGGTCGTCGCGTCGCATCCGGCGCTGCGCGGGGCACAATGGATTTCATTGGAAGAATCGATGTCTCCCGACATTGCGGCTGCCGCATGTGCATTTGCCGTCGCACGGCTCGCTAACGAACGGCTAACGCTCTGATAAGAGAATCGCGTTCAGAAGCCCGGCTTTTCCGAAAAAGCCGGGCTTCTTCGATGTTTCGGAGGACGCTCTAAGAGTTGCATCGGCACCCTCGTGTGCGATAATCGAAACGACTGCTTCGCACCCCACATTCGAGGACGCCATGTTCAAAGTCACATCCAGCCTTTCGCGTTGTTTTCCGGCGGCACTTTGCTTCGTCGCCGCGATGGCCCTCGTGGCAGCCGATGGGGCGCCGAAGAAGCCTACCAAGAAGCAAGCCGACACGCCGGAAGTCAAACGCATTGAACACTTCTCCAAGTTCTCTGATTGGGTCACCAGCCTGGCCTACTCGCCCGACGGGAAATTGATTGCGGCGGGCACGTTCGAGCAGGTGCAGTTGCTCAATCCGGCTGACAAAAAAGCCGCCGTCAAGTTGACCGTCGATTCGTACGTCAAGAGCGTCGCGTTCTCGCCGGACGGCAAACTGCTGGCTTCCGGAAGCTATCAGGCCGCCACATTGTGGGACGTCGCGACTCACAAACCAGTGAAGACTTTCGACGCGCATGGCGGATACGTGACCGGCGTGCGTTTCTCGCCCGACGGGAAATTGCTGGCAACGTGCAGCGATGACCAGTCGATTCGGCTATGGAACGTCGAAAACGGCGAGCCCGGGTATGTGATGACAGGACACGCCTACCCCGTGCAGGGGATCGCTTTTTCGCCCGACGGCAAGCGAATCGCATCCGCGGCGGGCGATCCCAGCCGCGTGACGCAGCCTGGCGAAGTGAAAATCTGGAGCGTGGCCACGGGGAAAGTGGAGCTGACGTTGCCGCCGCCGCGTAAGGCCGCCACCGACGTTGCATTTTCGCCCGACGGCAAACTGTTGGCCTCGACTAGTCAGGACGAGAAAGTCAACGTGTACGACGCCGTGACCGGAAAGGCCATCGGTTACTTCGATGGTCACAGCCGCGCTACAAACTGCGTCCTCTTTGCACCCGACGGCAAGACGGTGATCAGTGCCTCGGGCGGGCGCGCCAAGGGTTTCAACGAGGTTAAATTCTGGGAGCCGATGAGCGGCGACGTGAAAGCGACCATCGCCGGTCATGAGTTACCGGTGAGCGCCTTGGCCCTTTCGCCCGATGGAAAAACGCTGGCCACCGGCAGCCACGATAAGAGCGTGGCATTGTGGGACGTGGGCCCCATCCTATCGCAAAGCGAAGACCGTCCCGTCGACGCGCCCAAACCCACTGCATCGCGGGCCGCCGACCGAAAGTCGATTGACGTGCAACTTGTCAGCGACAACAGCGCGAAACCGCTGCGCGTCGGCATCATCGGGCTCGACACGTCGCACGCGATTGCGTTCACTAAGGATTTAAACGCGAAAGATCCAACTCCCGACATCGCCAATTGCCGCGTGGTGGCCGTGTATCCGCGTGGGAGTGCCGACATCGAATCGAGCGTGAGTCGCGTCCCGGAATACACCAAACAGATCAAGGAGATGGGAGTCGAGGTGGTCGACTCCATCGATGCGCTGCTCGAAAAGGTCGACGCCGTGTTGTTGGAAACGAACGACGGACGACCGCATCTCGAGCAGGCGCTGCCGGTCTTCAAAGCGGGGAAGCCGGTTTTCATCGACAAGCCGATCGCCGGCTCGCTGACCGATGCGGTTGTGATTTTCGAGGCGGCCAAAAAGTACAACGTGCCGGTTTTCTCGTCATCGTCGCTTCGCTTCGGCAAAGGGACGCAAGCGGTTCGTGGCGGCAGCATCGGCAAGGTGAACCGCTGCGAAACGCACAGTCCGTGCAGCCTGGAGCCCACGCACCCCGATTTGTTCTGGTACGGCATTCACGGCGTTGAATCGTTGTTCACGGTGATGGGGACGGGATGCCATTCGGTTTGGCGCACGGAGAGCACGTCCGATCACGACTTCGTCGAAGGCCAATGGAAGGGGGGCCGCCTCGGAATCTTCCGCGGCTATCGGGAAGGGGGCAAAGGGGGCTACGGCGGGACCGCGACCGGCGCGAAGGGGACTGCGGAAGTCGGATCGTACGACGGTTACCGCCCGCTCGTCGTCGAGATCGTGAAGTTCTTCCGCACCGGCAAGCCACCCGTGAGCGCCGAAGAAACGCTGGAGATCTACGCCTTCATGGAAGCCGCCGATGAGAGCAAGCGGCAGAACGGCGCGGAGGTGACGCTGGAAAGCGTGATGAAGAAAGCCCGCGCGGAAGCCGAGATGAAAATCGCGGAGCTTGCGAGGTAAGCCTGGTTCCTAAGCTCCGCTTGGGAACCAGATCAACCCCCGACGGGGCACTTGTATGTAGCCCGTGTCATTAGGGGGGAGAAGTGCTGCCGCGATTGTTCGGCAGTGTCACGATTGAAGCACTCCCCAACCATCAAGATAGCCGTTTACTTGAGATACTCGCTCGGCAAGCCTGGCTTCAAAAGCGCTCACGGCCTCATACGTGACCAACATCCGCTTTGAAAGAGTCAACTCCATGCCTCCCTCTTCGAATGGTTGGGTCTCTATGTTCGTGAACTTTTCGCCCGCCTTGTGGTCTGCGACATACAGATGCGCGATCCGGTCGGCTTCCTCTTCGGTGGCAAAGACGGCATGAAAATCTACGACATGCTCGCTCGTGAAATCAAAGCCGTCTCGCTCCATCATGCGGAAAATGTCCCCGTTAGTGTCGTCGGGAAACTTCATGGCGAGTATGCGTTGCCCCTCGCACTCGTGGTGCGTTTCACTCAATCTGCGCTTGCGGACGCAATCGCGCGTAGCGGGCCAAGGCCATCAGCGGGAAGTAGATGCGATACAGGTGGTACTTGAGATAGAACACGCGCGGGAAACCTGTGCCGGTGTACCAGGGTTCGCTCCAGGTTCCGTCGTCTTGTTGCGTCTGCAATAAGTAATCGATGCCGGCGCGCACGGACTCGGAATCGACCTCGCCGGCGGCCATCAGTCCCATCAGCGCCCACGCGGTTTGCGAGGCGGTGGGTTCGCCGTGGCCGCGCAGCGATGGATCGTCGTAACTTCGAGGCGTCTCGCCCCAGCCGCCGGAGGGTTGCTGTTTCGATTTCAACCAATCGACGGCGGCCCGAATGCGCCGGTCGGTCGGCGGTACGCCGACGACGGTCAGCCCGACCAGGCATTGCCACGTGCCGTAGATGTAATTGACGCCCCAGCGCCCGTACCAGCAGAAGTCTTTTTCCTGGCGGTTCCACACGAACTCGGCCGCCTTTTGCACCGCCGGATGGTCGAGCGGGAGCCGCAGGTCGGCGAAAAGCTCGAGCATGCGGCCCGTCAGATCGGCCGTGCTGGGGTCGATCATCGCGTTGTGATCGGCGAACGGCACGCGCGTGAACAGCTCGCGATTGTTGTCGGGGTCGAAGGCTCCCCAACCGCCGTCTTTGCCTTGCATGGCCAACAGCCAGCGGGCGCCCCGCCAAATGGCCGTGAGTTGCGGCGTGACCATCGCCAGATCGCTGTAGGCAATTTCCGGCGACTGGTCCCGCGCGGAGATGACGGCGGCGGCGTCTTTGTCGGCTTCGTGCGGGCTCCAATCGCCCAGCAAAAACTCGGCCGACCATCCTCCCTGGCTGGTCGCGGGGAGCGCGCGGCAGAGGGCCATCAGCACCATGCTGGTATCGTCGGTGTCGGGATAGTACGCGTTGTTAAACTCGAAAAACCAACCGCTGGGCTCGTGGCCGGGTTTCAGCACGGCCCAATCGCCCTTGCGGCGAACTTCTTTCGACATCAACCAGCCGACCGATCGGCGGATGGCCGGATGAGTTGTCGAGAGGCCGGCTTCGCGCAGAGCCATCGTGGCGATGGCGGTGTCCCACACGGGCGACTTGCATGGTTGCAGGCGAACCGCGTCATCTTCGTCGATGGTCAGCTTGTCCAACTCATTGAGTGCGGCTTGCACGAGGGGAGAATCGTCACCGTGCCCGAGACACTTGAGCGCGACCACGCTCCAAATAATCGGTGGGAAGATCGCGCCCAGCCCGTCACTGGCCTCGAATCGCTCGATCATCCAGTCGGCGGCGCGCCGAATGGCGAGCTTGCGCAGCGGTCGCAGTCGCAATCGCTCGAGCAGTTTCAGCAGCTTATCGACGCGGGTGAACAGCTTGAACCAGTCGATGCGCGTCTGGATATTCATCGCATCCAGTGTTTCCGACGGCTTCATGCAAACCGGCAAGGCCTCGGGCGAATCGATGAACAGCTCGCGAATGCCCATTTCCGCCGGCAAAGTGCGCGCAGGACGAAACGCCCACAACAGGCTCAGCGGGACGATGATGGTGCGCGACCACGACGACATCTCGTAGATGTTGAACGGCAGCCAACGCGGAATGAGAACGAGCTCGGGCGGCACGGCGGGACACTGGTCGTACGAGATGACGCCCAACAGCGCGAGGTAGTAGCGAGTAAAACTGTTGACCTTCTCGGCGCCGCCGGCCTGCAAAATGGCCTCGCGGGCACGCAGCATGTGTTCGGCTTCCGGCGACTGTCCGCAAAGTTTCAGCGCGAAGTACGCCTTCACCGAGGCGCTGATTTCCAGCGGCCCGCCGGGATAGATGGCCCATCCGCCTTCCGGAAGCTGCTTGCTGACAATGTAGTTTGCGCAGCGACGGGCCCGGTCGGAGTGTTCCTGACCCAGCCACGCCAACAGCAGGATGTACTCCGATTCGAGGATCGTGTCGCCTTCGAGCTCGCCGACCCAATAGCCCTCGACGTGCTGCCGTTCAAGCAACCAGTCGCGCGTCGCGCGAATGGCGTTCAGCAGCGGGCTTTCGCTCGCGAAAGCAAACGGGTCGGCCTCGGACGTCGACGCGTAGGTGGGACCGCCGATTCCCCGCGATTCAGGAACGTCGAAACGCAGTCGACGCCGGCCGAGCGGGCCTGAAGACATTCAAAAGTCCTTTGGCAATCGGAAGGGGGCGCGTGCGCCGCATACTGGCCCGATTATAAGCCATCAACCTCGTCACTCGAATTGAACCGCTGCGCCACGTATCGACAGAGTCGAACACACTCGCGCACCGCGAGGATACTGAATCCAATGCCGCCCGCATTTAGTAAAAGTCTTCCAAAAATGCTCTTCTCCCCACCATATTGATTCGCAGTGCCGCTTTGAACCAGAAACACGCCGACGGCCGTGGATACGATCGTGAGTGCTGTAACGAATCGCCAAAGCTGAGTGGTGCTTAAGTGCATGCGGGTTCTTCCGCCGATTCGACGGGCGCCGCGTGTTCGTGGCCGCGGACGACCAGCTCGAAACCCAGGTCCTCGATCATCTGGTAGTCTGCCTCGGGCGACTGCCCTTTGGTCGTCAGGTAGTCGCTGACGAACATCGAATTCGCCGCATACAGCCCCATCGCTTGCAGAGAGCGCAGGTTCACTTCGCGCCCGCCGGCAATGCGGATCTCCGTCGCCGGGTTCATTAGCCGCAGCAAACACAGCGATTTCAAACATGTGCGCGGGTTGAGATTGTCGGTCTTTTCGAGCGGCGTGCCGTCGATGGCGTTGAGGAAGTTCACGGGAATCGACTCGACCTCGAGCGCGCGCAGTTGCAGGGCCACGTCGACCACGTCGGCGTCCGTCTCGCCCATCCCGACGATCAGGCCGCTGCACAGTTCCATGCCCGCCTCGCGAACCGTTCGCAGCGTTTCGAGCCGATCGTCGAACGTGTGCGTCGTGCAGATCTGATCGTAATAGGCGCGGCTTGTGTTCAGGTTGTGATTGATGCGGTCGACGCCGGCCGCCGCCAGCCGCCGGGCCTGGTGCGGTTTCAGCAGTCCGAGGCAGCAGCAAATATGCAGCGGGCGCTCGGCCTTGATCTTTTCGACGACCGAAGCCACGTGCTCGACTTCCCGGTCGCTGGGTCCGCGGCCGCTGGCGACGATGCAGTACGTCCGCGCGTTGGCGTTTGCGGCGTCGCGAGCCCCCTGCAACAGCTTCGCCTCGCTCATGATCGAGTAGCGAGGAATGTCGGCTGTGGAAACGACGGACTGCGAGCAGTAGCCGCAATCCTCGGGGCAAAGCCCGCTTTTGGCATTCTTGAGATAATACAAATGCACCTTGAGGCCGAAGTGTGCCCGGCGGACGCGGAAGGTGGCCGCCAATAAATCGGGCAACTCGACGTCGGGCGACTGCAGGACCGAGAGACCCTCTTCACGGCTCAACGTTTGGCCGGCGAGCACTCGGTCGGCCAAGGCGTGCCAACGATTGCCGGCGAGCCGAGGGGGAATTTGCTCATCCATCAAATCAGTCCTTTGATGCCGCTAAGTGCCGTCACGACAATCGGGCGGCCGACGAGCAGTTTAGCCATTCCGACAATCCGGCGACAAGCGTGATTTTGCGCGGAGCGGAAGCGGCTTGTGGAGTCGCTCTGGTTACCAAGCTCCGCTTGGGAACCGACTTCCTCGAAGCTCTGCTTCGAATAAATCGGTGAAGGGAAGCGGAGCTTCCAGGGAATACGTTCCCAAGCAGAGCTTGGGAACGAGAAAATCAAGCGCATCGTAGCTCAGTCAATGGGTGGCGTCGTCGGCAAGCCGCGTCCACTCCGGCTCAATCTCGCCCGTTGCAACCTTTTCGGGCAGCAAACGCTCGCGGCTGAACTCGCGAATGCGGTAAGCGCGGGTTTTGCCGTAAATCGCGTTGATGTACTTGATACTGTCGGGGGGATCGCCGCCGAGCGTGACAAATGTCAGCGTTCCCTCTTCGATCGTCCATTCCAAGTCGAAGCGCAGTATCTTGCCGACGATGTATTGCCGGACGTCGCTCAACTCGGCAACGATCGTCGCGGTTCCGTCGGCCTTGACGGTGATGGTACGTTTCTCGGAATTGTCCTGCTGCCATTTCCCCACGATCAGCTTACGATACTCATCATCATCGCCCGCCGGCGCGGCGCTCGCGACCTTGGGATCGGCAGGTGCCGCACTCTGCGCGGGAACTGTTTGACGAGCAGACTCTTCGTCGCCGGCAAGCGAGCTGACGGAAACGGTTCCGGCAGCTTCGGTTGTCGATTGCCTGCCGCAACCAGCCAGAAACGGCCATGCCGCAAGCAAGGCGCCCAAGGCCACCAAGCGGAGTCCGGACAGCCCAGTGGTTGGAGATTCAAATAAACACGGAGGTCGCATCGTGCTCAACTCCAGGAGGTAACGCTTGTCGCGAAAAAACCGTTCGATCGCAGCCGCTATCATACGGTCCGACTCCCTCGGCTGACGATGGGAGTTTCCAAAAAAACGGCTTTGGGTCGAAATCGCCGGCCCGACGCGGTATTTTTTCCGCCGGAATTACGGATTCTTTTTCGGGCTCTCGGCGTCTGGCTGTTCTGTGGCCTTTTGGGTTGCCGGCGACGCACCGGTAGGAGGAGCAGGGGACTGCTGGGTTTGCGATGGAGCGTCGCCCACAGTTTTTTCGTCCGTGGACTTTTCGGGCTTGAGACTCTGCAGCTTCTTCCATCGTTGCGCGAAAAAGTCGTAGCCGTCCTTCTTCGGGTCGGTCGCGGGCAGCGGGGTCAGTTCAGAGACTGCCCCTTCATAATTTCCCGACTTGGCCAAGCCAAGCGCCAATAACCCGCGGCAGAACCCCACCCAGGGGCCCTTTTCAGGCGCCTTTTGGTGCCGCCGCAGGTAGTTACGGAAGCCGACGACGGCCGCCCCGGACTGGTCCTGCTCCATCAGGCAGACCGCGTTCCAAAAGGTGGAGTTGTCGGCGGCCGACTCGTGCGCCAGCCGGTGTTCGGCATACACGGCGATGCCGGGTGGAAAGCGTTCGTCGATGCGTGCCTCGGTATAGCGATGAATCGCCGCGTCGTAATTGCCCACCAACTGATTGACGCGGGCGCGATGATGTTCCGCTTTTGCCTGACCCATCCTTGCCGTTCTGGTGTTCGCATCGAGAACAACACCTCCCGCCCCGTCGAAAACGAAGGTAATAGGGGCCTGAAAGGGTCGTTGCTTGAACTCGTAAGCCATTTGCTGGTCCAGAGTGCGTTTCTCAAACCGCTGGAGTGCCAGTTCGGGGTACGGCCAAACGGCCACGTCCGATTGTTGCCAATGGCCGGTCCCCGCCTCGACAACCCGCCTCAATAACCCAGGGTTCTTGCCGTGGTCCTCCAGCGGGTCGTAAACGATAAGATATCGGTCCCCGACCAACACCGATTGCAACCTCTCGAGCCGAGGAGACCACAAACTGGTGCTGCCGATGATTTCCACCCGCAGGGCGGCAAGGTTCTCGGCGCGCAGCGGATACGTTCTCCCGCCGGGCAGGTCGAGTGCTCGCAGGAGCGCGTCGTTTTGTTGGACTTCGGCCAGCGTCGCGGGTTTGCGAACGGTAACCGTTTTGCCGGTGTCCGCCGCCGACGGAATTGGCGTGCCGAGTCGCATATCGAACAGGTACACCGCGCCGTCGAGCAACACCCCGACCAGCCACTGACGTTCGGCCGCTTTTTCATCCGCAGTCTCGGCGGTCCGCGGACGAAGAATCACCGCATCGATCCCCAACTGCCGCAGCAGCGATGCAAAGATCAGTGCACGGTCTTGTGGCGTTCCCTGTCCGAAAAAGAACGCGGTGAACATGGTCGTGGGGGGCGATTTCTCGCTCGGCTGGTAAAGATCGACGTTGCGAGTCACATACTCGAACAAGTCGACAACGCGGTCGAGGCTGTTGTCGGCCGAAGCGGTGGCGAACTCCGTCACCTTCTTGGCCAACAGACAATCTCGCACGTGAATGCCGTCGCGGCTTGAAAAGCGCTCGTCGTTGAGGTGCTCGAGTTGCTGTGGAGTTGCGACCGCCTTGAGCAGCTCGAGAGCAACTGGACTAATCTCCTGCGGCTTCTCCGCCGCCTTGCCGCACTCGCTCATCCATTGATTCAGCGTGCTGAGGGCCGTCGGGAGTTCGGAATCGATGTTGAGACGAGTCGGTCGCAGCCCCTCGATGGCCGACGCGACGAGGGTGTCGCATCGTTCTTCATTGAAATCGCTGGTCTTGGCCACATTGGCGTTTGTTTGGTCCTTCCCTGCCGGCCCGCAGGACGTCAGCCCGCAGATTGCGGCCCCAGAAAGCCATAGCGTCGCGATGCGCCATCGTTTCGATTTATATGTCTGCGACACGAACCAACCTCTTGAGAGACAATGAAAAATGGAACTGGA
>JBBDVZ010000290.1:0-21950 GCA_040903115.1 Planctomycetaceae bacterium | reverse complement strand
AAGGGTTAGGTGGCCGGCGAACTTGGAACTACTGTCATTCGGATTTCGTGCTTCGTCATTCCGCGAATATTTCTCAAGTGATTTTGATGAGAGTCCTTTGCAACAGTTCCTGACATCGACCGCTGCCTTCGCGGCCTGATACACCCTGTCGTCATTCGCATGAGTCTCGTTCGATGACTTTCGCAATTCGCACCGAGAACATTTCGAAGTGCTTTCGCATCCGCCACGTCGAGCAATCGGACTCGAGCCGCATGCTGCGCGAGGAGCTGATGCGGTTACTCACGCGGCCTTGGCGACGCAACGACCCTTCCGAACAACTCAGGCGCTTCGAAGACTTCTGGGCGGTCAAAGACGTCAGCGTGGAAATTCAGCCCGGCGAAATGGTCGGGCTCATCGGCCGCAACGGCGCCGGCAAGTCGACGTTTCTGAAGATTCTCAGCCGCGTGACGCGCCCCACAAAGGGCACGGCCAGAATCCGCGGCCGCGTCGGGTCGCTCTTGGAAGTCGGCACGGGATTTCATTCCGAGCTCACCGGACGCGAGAACATCTTGCTGAGCGGTTCGATCCTCGGCATGACGCGGAAGGAGATTCGCCGCAAGTTCGATGAGATCGTCAGCTTCGCGGAAGTCGAAAGGTTCATCGACACGCCGGTGAAGCGCTATTCGAGCGGAATGCTCGTTCGACTCGGCTTTGCGGTGGCGTCCAACCTCAATCCCGAGGTGCTGATTGTCGATGAGGTGCTTGCCGTCGGCGACCTGGGGTTTATCAAAAAGAGCTCGGAGAAAATGGGCGAGGTGTGCGCAGACGGCCGCACGGTGTTGCTCGTCACGCACAACTTGCCCATCATCCAAGCATTGACCAAGCGCTGCCTCGTGATGAAAAACGGTGAGATCGTCGGGGACGGCGCCACGTCCGACGTGGTGAAAGAATATCGCGGACAGTGGCTCGAGGGTGCGGCCGCCACCGACATTCCCACCCGGTATGGCATCGAGATCTCGACCCCGAAGGTCTTGGTGGAAAACATTCAGTTTCTCGACGAAAACGGCGTGCCCGTCATTGCCGCCGAATCCTCTAAGCCGCTGCAGCTCAGCTTCGACTTAATCGCCGAGAAAAATTTTCCAGACGTGGTCGTCAACGTCTGTTTGTGTCGCGAGCGCGTGGTGATTTCCGGCAGCTCGAGCCTCTCGATGCTCAAAGGCTTCAGCCTTGTCGAAGGGCGGCGCGTCAACGTGCGGGTGCACTATGAGACGTTGCCGCTGAATGGCGGCAAGTACACGGTTTTGATCTTCGCGATGCCGTCCATGTTCTCAACGCCGAAGGCTTGTCTCAGCAATTACCACGCGAAGGTGCTGGTCGTCGAAGGGACGCGGCCGACGGCCGAGGGGTACGCCATCTTGCCTCAGACATGGACCGCCCAGCCGGCAATGGCCGTGGAAGAGCGTTTCGGGGCATGAAGGTCTGCACTCATGACGTCCAGGCGAATTGGGAGCAGCCGTTGCTCTGCGTGACGCACAGCGACAGGCCGATCGATCGCGAACGCTGCAGCCTCAACTTTTTGACGCAGCGCTATGCGGCTGGCGATCGCTTGCCTCCCAAAGAGCCGTTTGAGTCACTGGTGCACGCCAGACATCATTCCCCGTATCTGGGTGAGGTCACTGTTTGGGACGTCTCGCACAATGTCGGCGGGGAGCTCAGGCCGCGACTCATCTCGCGCTTTCGCCCGGAAACCGACAAGCCGCAGCATGCGATCTGGTACGACGGTCGGCTGTGGGTGCTGGGCCTGTTTTCGCTCGAGGCGTATGACAAGAACCTCGCGCACGTTGGCACGGTCGCGGACCCGTGGTTGTCCGGCGCGCACACGATCTTTCCCACCGAAGATGGACGCCTGTTGGTCTCGTGCTCGGCGAGTGACAGCGTGTTGGTCGTCGATCCTCGGCGATACGAGGTCGTGCAAGCGCTGAGGCTTCCGGAATCTTTGTACGGGGTGAACTATCCGCTGTCGCGCGGCGACTCGGTCGTGGAACACTTCGTGCCGAACGATTACCAGTTAACGCACTTGAACTGTGCGTATCCGTGGAAGGGTGGAATCCTCGTCTCGACGCTGATCCAGGGGGCCGTCGGTTGGTTCGATCCACACGGCAATTACCAAGAGCTGCTCCGTGGATTCGTCGGCTGCCATGGCGTGCGGGTCGACCCTCGCGACGGCCGAATCTATTTTTGCGATTCGTGCCTGGGCGTTGTGGTTTTTCTTACGGCGGACCTCGGCGTCCACGAGCGTTTGCAGGTGGGTTTGGATTGGTTACACGACGCCACACACATTGACGGCAGCCTCTATGCCGCCGCTGTTTCGGACCGAAATGCCATCGCGTTCGTGGACATCGATCGGCGGGAGATTGTCGGCGAACTGCCGTGCGAGCAATTCGGACAATCGACGCAGTTTCTCTACTACGGGCGGTAGAAAAATGGCAGCAAATAATCTTCGTGAAGGAACCGAAGGCAACAGCGCGCGCGACGTCGAGCAGGCGCTCAACGAAGATCCGTTTCCCGCGCTCCGGGCGAAGTGGGGAGTGGTGCCGGCGGGTCTGAGCAGATCCTCAACTTCAGAACTGTTGACGTTGACGGATCAGGAACTTCTGCAAGTGTGGACCGGCAAGCGCGCAGCAGCGACAACGGGCAAAGAGTTTGCCGTCCGCGGCTGGTATCACACGCTTTACAAGGATGTACTCCGCGGGAAGAGCGTGCTCGACGTGGGCAGCGGCCTGGGGCTCGATGGAATCACCTTTGCCCAACACGGCGCACGCCTGACGTTTCTCGACCTGGTGCCATCGAACCTCGAGCTGCTCGAGCGATTGTGCGGCCTGCTGGGTGTCGAAAACGTCGCTTTCCATTATCTGGAAAGTCTCGATTCGATAGCCGCGCTTTCCGGGCGTTTCGACGTCATTTGGTGCCAAGGTTCGCTGATCAACACGCCTTTCGACGTCACGCGGCGCGAAGCGCAGGCGCTGTTGAAACATCTTCCGATCGGCGGGCGATGGATCGAATTGGCCTATCCCGAAGAGCGCTGGCTCAGGGAAGGCCGACTTGGGTTTGATGAATGGGGCGCAAAGACCGACGGCGGGGCGCCGTGGGTCGAATGGTACGACATCGCGAAATTGGAGCGGCGATTGGCCCCCGCCGACTTCGACGTCGTGCTCGCATTCAATTTTCATCACGATGATTTCAACTGGTTCGACTTGCTTAGAACGGCGTGAACATCCGGGACCGCGTCTGCGCCGCTATTGCTGGGCGAGTTCGTCGGCAGCATTTGTTCGTTGAAGGCCGCGTCTCACAAATAGCGCTCGAGCAAGGCGCATCGTTTCAGTTGGCCTTTGCTTGCGATTCCTCATGCCGCTTCAAGTCGTAACACTTCAACCGGCCCCACGTGCGCACGTACAGACAGCCGCCGGCGATGGTCGCATGCGCCCATTCTCCGCCGATATTTTCACCGACTTTGAACTTCCCCTTTAAGACGTACTTTTCGGGCGTCGCTTCCACCAATGCCATGACGCCATTCTCGTACCAAAAGTAAATACGCCCGTCGGCGTACAAGACGGCGGCAGAGCCGGTGCCGGGACCGCGGCCCGGTCGCCAGGCGGTTTTTCCCGTTTTCAGTTCCATGCACATGGGGAAGCCCCGATTGTAACCATGGCCCATGTAGATGTAGTCGCCGACGTGCACCATACCGCCGTGATGATTTGACGCGACCCGATTGGAGTGCTTGTAGACTTCTTCAGCCTTCACCCCCCCCTCGTTCGGCACCAGGTGCAAAAAAACCATGCCGGGGGCGTTGGTGCCCGGTTGCGCGGTTGAGGCCAGGAGATAGTCGCCAGACACTATAGGAGTCGGAATGTTGGCATGGGTGTCGGCGATGCCGTTGTATGTCCAAAGGGTTCGTCCATCGTCTGCGGCGACCGAGATCAAGCCGCGACCGGCCAGTTGCACGTATTGCCGGATGCCGCAGGCCTCGCTAATCACGGCGGACGCGAATCCGGCGAAATCGACACCGTTGGGACCAACGTCCGAAGGATACGCCGCTTTCCAGATCGTTTCCCCGTTGTGCTTATTCAGACAGACGACCATGGCATCTTTTGCGCCCGGGGTGCAAATGAGTTTGTCGCCGTCGATCAACACGGACTCGGCGTATCCCCCACCCATTCCACGGGACATATAGTCGCCGCCGAAATCGTTTTTGATGTTGCGACGCCAGATTTCCTTTCCGCCGGAGGTCTCAGCACAGACGAGATCGCCCTCGAGTCCGAGAGCATAAACGACATCGCCATCGATGGTGGGCGTCGAGTATACGGTTGGGTTATCAGCGATCGGCAGTTCCCACAAAGTTTTTCCCTTAGCATTCACGTCGATCGCTATGAGAAACGATTTGTTTTTCTTGACTCCCATGGTGAACAGCTTGTCCCGCTCGACCACGAAGCTGGAGTACCCGCTACCCATAGCCGTGTTTTCCCACAGCATCGGTGGGCCGTTTTCCGGCCATTCCTCGAGCAACCCGGTTTCGGCGGAAAGATTGTCGCGGTTGGGTCCTCGCCATTGCGGCCAGTCGCCGGCCGCCGTCGAGGTCGACTGACTGGGCGGTCCTCCATCAGCCGTTTTCGGGGTCGATGCCTTGCTGCGATCGATTGTGAGGGCGGTTTCCAAACTCGTGAGAATCTGGCAATTCGGCAACGCCTTTTTGAGTTCGTCGACCCCGGCTGGGGTGACATTGGTGTCGTCGAGTGCCAAGGTCTTGAGGTTTGTTAATCCCTTGAGGTGCACCAGCGCGGCATCAGTGAGGTCGCTATTGAACGAGAGCGACAACTTTTCGAGCCCCGTCAAGTCCTTGATGTGAATCAAGCCGGCACCTTTGATCTCGGTGCCCATGAGTTCCAGCGTTTTGAGCTTCGTCAGACCTTTCAGGTGAGCCAGTCCGTCGTCGGTGGCCTTTACGCCATCGAGCCTCAGGAAGTCGAGGTTCGTCAAGCCTGCGATGTGCGCGAGTCCGGCATCGGTGACATTGTTGAGATGAAAGACCTGTAGATTTTTGAGCTTGGGAAAATGCTTCAGGTACGCGAGCCCGTCGTCGGTTACCGGAGGCCCCTTGTACCACACTCCCACAACCGACTGATCATCAGGCTTCTGGCCAAAATTCGCACGTCCATTGAACTTCCGAATTTTCTCAATGGCTTCCACTTCGGTGAGCGTCTCGTCCGCGGGTGGGTTGTCGGCGGGCTTCTGTGCAGCATTCGAAGTCTTCGCTTGCTGTTTGTCGCCGGCTGACTTCGCAGATTGCGCAGGCGACTTTGCTTCTGCCGGATTCTTGACATTCGCCGGACCCTTGCTCGCGCTGCTTCCGCTGGTCCCGTCATTGGACGTCGGAGCTGACTGTGGGTTGCTCGTGGTCGCGATTTCACTGTCGCCGCACCCTGCCAAGCTAAGGATTAGCATGATTGACATTGAGATCACGACAAACGAATTTCGGTCCGAAATCGCGGTTTTCACGTGGCATCTCCAAATTCTTGCAACTGACAGGCTGCGCAAACACAACGAGAGTACCATAACCCAACCGGCTCCTGAAGTAAAAACTTCGTCCGCTATTGGCGGCCCCTCGACGCACATCGTCTGATGCAGGTTTGACGATCTTCGCGATTCTTCAGTAAGCTAACATGAACACAGCGGGCGACTGACACGTTCCTTTTTTGCTCCCCGTGGAGAACTCCGGCCGTATTCATGTCTGTCACATCTGTCGATTCCGTGCCGGTCGAGGCGCTTCATACTCGGTTCGGATTTTCCGAACCCATCGAGTTTCCCGCGGCTTCCAGACACAAGGCCTTTGCAGACTGGAAAATGGAAGTCGACGACGCGCCCATCTTCCGCTACCTGTATCGCAATTTCAATCCGCGGCGGCACCTGGAATTCGGCACGTGGCAGGGGTTCGGAACCGTCTGCTGCCTGCAGGAATGTGGCGCGACCGTCTGGACGATCAATCTTCCATTCGGACAAGAGTTCAACGATGGAAACCCCGGCTATGGAAACGATATCGATCAGGCTGCCGAGATGCAGGCTTGGGCCGAGCGTTTGGGCATTCCGAACGATGTCCAATGCTATCAATCGGACCGATTGGGCTTCATCGGACGGTTGTATCTCCAGGAGGACCTTGGCAGCCGCGTTTGCCAGATTTATTGCGACAGCCAAGAGTGGGACATTGCGAATTTTCCCTCCGACTTTTTCGATTCGGTGCTGATTGACGGCGGACATCAGCCCGAAGTCGTGCTCAGCGATACGAGAAAAGCCCTGCGCGTCCTGCGGCCTGGCGGATTGATCCTGTGGCACGATTTCTGTCTCGATCGCGCCGTGCGCACGGAGTTCCCTTGGGTCGAGCAGTTGGTGACGGCGATCGAGGGAAACCTTTCCTGGCTCCGACCGCAGTTGAAGGACCTGTTCTGGGTCGATCCGAGTTGGATGCTTATCGGTGTGAAATCCGGCCACAGGGGGCGACTCACTAATTACTTGCGCCGCCTTCGTGACGCCGTTCTGTCCCGACCGACTTAAGCGGCCGCTGGAATAGCACATTGCGAAGCGAAATTTCCAGCTACGCTGCCCTCGAGTCGACGTCACAATTGACATTCAATGTTGCTCGTAGGAAGCTAGACTGGAAGAATGTTTCTGGTGAACCAGGTTGGTCGTCCTGAGCTCGGAGACGAGGAAACACCATGTCGACGACAAACCGAAAAACGCCTTCTCCCTGGCGGAGGTTGTCTGTTCGAATCCTTCGGCCCGTGTTCAGCATTGCCTTGGCGGTGGTGTTGAGTGAGGCGCTATTCTCGGGCTATGCTTACTGGAAGCATGGGACTATTTCCGTCGAAAAACTGCAGGAATTAGATACGGGCAATAGTTTCATCGAAGAATTAGACGATGCGCGAACCGGATACGCCGCGACCCTGTACCCGCATCCCTACCTCGGCTACGTCCACAACGAAAAGGCGGAGGGGGACCCGCAACGTACGAATACGCGCGTCAATAACGTCGGGCTCTTTGGTCGCGATGTTCCGTTGCGCAAAGATCCGATGAAGTTCACGGTGCTTTTGACGGGCGGGTCCGTCGCGTTCCAGCTCGGAATTGCGGGCGAAGGCGGACGGAGTTATCTGGAAATCTTTCTCAACGATCGATACCATTTCGACCGCGAAGTCGTCGTTCTGAACGCCGGCGCGGGAGCTGGAAAACAACCCCGACAAGCCATTACCTACATGCTTTATGGCGACGCCGCTGATGCCGTCGTGACGCTCGAGGGATTCAACGAGCATTACCAGTTTCTCGGCAACGGCCTGCGACTCGAATACCCCGGCAACAACTTTCATGCGGTCAATCCAATCGCGCAGCACGGCTACGAGCAGCTTGCCCGGTCGTGGCAGTCGCGGGAATTGAAGCGTTTTGCCCGTCAGCAGAATTGGCGCACAGTGTACTATGCGACGTCCGCGCTTCGCCGCCTGCTCGAGCGCGAGCCGGAGCCGTCACGCGCTTCGTTGGAATCGTACATGAGCCTTCCCGCGAAATGGCCGCGAGAGGAGCGCGTCGCCTACAATCTCGAGCAGTACAAAAAGTATATCCGCTCCATGAACGCGCTGGCCGACATGAACGGAGCCAAGCGCGCGTTCTTCATCCAGCCGTGCCCCGCCATCGGCAAGACGCTGACGGCGGAAGAAAAGCCAGTTGTGGGCGACCTCGACTATGCCAGCGTCTATCAGCACATGACCGACGAACTGCTGACCCTGCGCGAACGCGGCATTCCGGTCGTAAGTCTGCTCGACCTCTTCGCGGACACGCAAGAGGCGGTTTACGCGGACGCGGTGCACTGCCAGTCTGGTCAAGCGACGGACTTTAGCCACGCCGTCAACTTCCGTCCGTCCTTTGGCTATCGGATCATGGCGGAGGCGATGGCCGACCGGCTGGCCGAGGCCTGGAACATCCCCCGTCGCGCCGCCGCACCAGCCCCGTCACCGTGACCGCGCCGAATTCAATTGCCGGAAACTCTGGCTGTCGCTGTGGGTTGGCTTTGTGCCGGCGGACGTGTGGTTGACATCCGCTGCGACACATTGAATTCGCCCTTCTGGGATGGTACGCTGAAATCAGGGAGTCATGCCTGGAGCGCAACATTGCCGTTTCGCCGCCGGAAACGAAGCTACAGGTACTCGGACAAAGAAAGATCCCTTCAATTTCTTCTCCCTCCGTTTTCGACGGCGGGGCCGGTGAAATTTTCGACTCAGGACAAGATGAACGAAACTGCACAAGTTGAACTGAGGACTCCGGACAAGACCGACGGGCATACGCGCGTCGAGCCGTTGACTCCGCACAAGACGGATGATGGTATGCGTCCCGAGCAAAAGCCGTTGCTCCGCGTGCTGATCAGCGCCGGACGGTCCGGAACCCATTGGTTAAAGGAGATGATCTCGGCGGCCCTGGGAACGCCTCCGGTGGAGCAGGGCGCTTGGGACACGCAGACCCTGCAGGGCATTCTGGAGGGATGCGGACGTCGTCAGCTCGTCTACGAGCATTTTCGCTTCAACCTGCACGGGGCGATCTTGGATCCGGCCCGCTATCCGGACATGCGAATCGTGCTGTTGCATCGGCATCCGTTCGACCAGTTCATTTCGACGGCGTGGTATCACTTGAGGATCGACAACTTGTGGAGGGGAAAAATCAATGGCCTCTGGGAACTTCCCGATCCGGACTTGGATCCCAGCGAAGTGGCGCGTGCGATGCTCATCGGCGAGTACGACGACCGCATTAGGGGTTCTAGGGGTTCGTATGCGGTGAGGTGGTTTATTGAGTCACTGGAGTGGACGACGATCAACTGGATCGAATCGGGGCGCTGCTGCCAGGTGAAGTATGAGGATCTGGTCGAAAGAACGGAAGAAGAGTTGATTCGCGTTTTGAATCACCTTGAAATCCGATTCGACGAGGCGGACATTCCGCAAATCGTCGAGAGAAACCGCTTCGAAAACCTCAGCGGCGGACGCAGTCGCGGCGAGGCCGACGGGTCTCATCACTATCGCAAAGGAACTCCCGGCGAGTGGCGGTCCGTTTTTACCGACGACGACATGCCGATCCTGCGTGAGCGCTACGGGGATTGTTTGGCCCGTCTGGGATATTCCATCTAAATGCGCTTTCCGCACATTTCGCCCGTATCGAGGCCCAGGGAATAGCCACCGAAGACAACGTAACGACCACGGGGAAATTGAACTGTCTCGATTTCGGGTTATCACGTGTTGACAGGAGCTGACCGTGTCGGGGGGATCACTGGACGTCGCTCATCGTGTCATCACACCTGGATCAGCGTATTGGAATCAACGTTTCGCATTGGCCTCTTGCCGCGATCGCCTGCAGGCGCTCAGCGCGGCTGTCGGTCGCCCAACCGACCTGTCGCTCTATCAGTGGGCCGAATTGTTCACGATGGCAGCGGACTTTCAACCCGACTTGATTCTCGAGTTGGGTCGCGGCGAGGGAAACTCGACGTGCGTCTTCACCGAGGCCGCGAACCGGATCGGATCCGATCGCTGCAAGGTGGTCAGCCTGTGCCTCACCGAATCGTGGGAAAAAAGGCGGCCCGAGGCGATCGCCAAGGTGGTCCCGCCGGAGTGGTTCGCTCCGCTCAAAACGCACAGCGGTAACATGCTCGAGTTCGACTTCAAGTCGTTGCTGGCCGGTCCTTCCCGGGTGTTGGTTTTCTGGGACGCGCACGGGTACGACATCGCCGAACTCGTCCTCGGCGAGATTCTGCCCCTGCTCGCCAACCGGAAGCATTTGATTCTCATGCATGACCTTTCCGACGCCCGTTATTCCGGGCCCGAAGGCGGATCGTACGGCGGCCAAAGACTTTGGCGGGGGAACGATTGGAGCGGGCCGCGGGTGCGCTTGGGCAATATCGACTCGGCCGTCGGGCAGGCGGTGGCAATCGTCGATTTTACCAGCCGGAACAAAGTCACGCTGCATTCCGCCGACGAGAGCATTCGCACCGAACTTTGGTCGGATCCCAAAAAGATCGAGGAGCTGCGCGAGCTTTTAGGTTCGGACTTTGTGTCTGAACAGGCGCATTGGTTTTGGTTTACCCTCAATGAAAGCACCGGCCCGTTTACATTTCCCCGGTTCGTTCCCCCGGAGCCGGTTCCCCCCGAGCCGGTTCCCGAATCCGCGCCGCAGTCTGTTCCCCAGCCACAGCGGTAACGCGAGAAACCAATGAACCTGCCCGCGTCCGCTTACTGGAATCAGCGGGACGCGCTGGCGTCCAGCCGCCAACGGCTGATGGCTCTTCATGCGGCGGTTGGCCGGCCGAACGATTTGCACCTGTCGCAGTTCGCCCATCTGTTCGCGGTTGCACTCGAGTATCGTCCCGATTTGATCCTCGAATTGGGTCGGCATTACGGAAATTCGACGTGCTCGTTCACCGAGGCCGCCAATCAACTTGGTGCGGACTCCTGCAGGGTGATCAGTCTTTGCCGAAGCCCTGCTTGGGAGAGCCAGCGGCCTGCGGCAGTCGCCGCCGTCGTGCCGGACGACTGGTTTGAGCCGCTCACGACGTATCGATGCGACATTCTCGATTTCGACTATCAGCGGCTGCTGTCGGGCGCCCGGCGGGTTATGGTGTTCTGGGATGCCCACGGGTACAATGTGGCCGAGTGCGTGCTGGGGGGGATACTGCCGCTGCTTGCCGATCGCCCGCACGTGGTGATTATGCACGACTTGAGCGACGCCCGTTATTGCGGTTCTCAGAACCTGCAATACGGCTCGCATCACCTGTGGCGGGGTGGGAATGGAAGCGGAGCGCGGCTGCGAATCGGACATATCGATTCGGCGGTTGAGCAGGCGGTCGCCATCATCGATTTCACCACTCGCAACGATCTCCCCCTGCACTCCGCGGACGAGAGCCTCCATACCGAACTTTTTGCCGACGCCTCCAAAATGGCCGAGCTGGAGCAAATGTTGGGTGACGAGATGATTCCCCGTTTGGCCCATTGGTTTTGGTTTTCGTGCAATGAGGGCCAAAAGCCTCTGACGTTCCCGGTGCGTCGCCGGCGGCCCGGTTTGGTGGACCGCTTGCGAACGATGGCGAGGGTGCTCGTCCAAGGCGGCAGCCGACTCTGAGATCCTGAAAACGTGCTGAGATGAGTTCGAACCCGATAACCGCCAAGCCTTACTTGAGCGTCGTCGCCACCGCGCGAAACGACAATCACGGCGGCAACCTGATCCAACGGATGCAGCTCTTTGTCAGCGGATTGATTGAGCAATGCAATCGGCACGGTGTCGAAACGGAGCTCATTCTGGTTGAGTGGAACCCGCCGCCTGACAAACCTCGTTTGGCTGAGGTTTTGAATTGGCCGGCGAGCTGTGGCAAATGCACCGTTCGAATCATCGAAGTGCCTCCGGAAGTGCATCACCGACTCAACCACGCCGACCGGCTTCCGTTGTTTCAGATGATCGGCAAGAACGTCGGGATTCGCCGGGCGCGGGGCGAGTTTGTCCTGGCGACCAATATCGACATTTTGTTTTCCGACGCGGTTTTCGAATTCCTCAAGTCGGGGCAGATGAAACCAGGCTTCATCTATCGGACCAACCGCTTCGACGTTCCTGCCGAGGTGCCGCACGATAAGTGCCTTGACGAACAGTTGCGGTACTGCCGGCAGAGGGTGATGCGACGTCATTTCTTCGAGGGCTCCTACGACCGGCGCCTGCGCAGATGGGTCTCGCGCCGCGGAGACGTGACAAAGAATTTCAGGGGACGATGTTTTGCCTTGCGGTGGAAAATGGTCGTCACGTGGCGCGCCTTGCGAAACACAGCCATCAACTACAGCCGGCATTATCGAAATCGAGTGTTGAACCGGTGTCGGTGGCTGTTCGACAGGTTTCGTGACCGAGTCCGTTGGTCGTTGCATCGTTTTCGCAATTTCCTGCGGAAGGCCGTCCGCATGGCGTTCCGGTTCCTAGTTGTCTGCGCTCGACCGCTTTGGAATAAAATCGGCAACAATTATCGGCTGACTTATACACGGTGCGCAGTCCGCGTCCTCGGCGAGCATCTTCGCAGCTCAGCGCGTGTTCGCTGCCGATACACGGCGATGTGCGTTCGCGATGCGCTGCCGAAATGGCTCGATCAAGGCCGCCTGTTTCCAGCACGCGTCAACGTGGACTCTCGCAACGAGCGAAAACGAGCGTTGCGAGATTACATCGATGTCTTGCGATCCGTCGATTTACGCGTGCGGATCGGCCGGGCCACCGTCAGGCAGCTCCGCGAGAGGCGCCTCAAGCAAATCGAGATGGACCTCGAGCGCATCCGACTATTGGCCGAATGCGTCGAGACCAAGAAACGGCAAACGCTCGAACGCCAAACAGAGCGCGAACGGGTCAAGAAAAAGAAACAGCGCCTCAAGCAAGAGCAACTTCGCCGCATCAAAGCGGAGCGGCTGGAGCGAAAACGCAGGCGGAAGTTCGAAGCACGTCGGCAACAAGCGCTCGAACGGCGGCAGCGCCGATTGGCCGAAGACATGAAACGTAAGGGACAACAAAAGCCTGGGCAGCGGCGACTCGCCGATCGCCAGAAGGTGGCACCGAAACAAACCGCCGCTGTGCCAGGAGACGCTTGGAATCGCCGCGATGGCAGCGACGAATCTCGAAACGGGCTTCAACCGGAGAACGGCCAACCATTGCGGGAGACTCGCCTCGTCGTCCAAGAGTTGCCCAGCGAGGCCCGTTCGGAATTGGAGCATGGAACCGGCGGCGCGGCGAAGTCAGATAAAACGTGCGTCCCGGTAATGCCCGAAATGCGAGGAAACGGCGAGCATGGCGCCGAACACACCAATTCGGCATCCGTCGAATCGGACGCGCGACGGGTCGAACGACAAGCGCCACAGCCTCGCCGCTCACTCATTGCGTCATTCTCGCGTCGTACAACGTCATGGTTCAAATACCGGACGCCAAAAGTTCCTCTCCAATGGCCGAATATGCACACCAATGGCTGCGGCGACTTTACGATGCTTGCGAAGGAGGATTGGGACGCGCTCCGCGGCTATCCCGAGTTTCAGATGTATTCCATGCACATCGACTCGTTGTTTATGCTCGCTGCCGGACACCATGGTTTGAAACAGCAACTGTTGCATGATGACGCGATTATCTATCACATTGAGCACGGGATTGGCTCCGGCTGGACACCCGAGGGACATGACAAGCTGAACCAGCGGCTTGCCGAAGCTGGCATCCCTCAGATCTCCCACGATGAATGCACGGCGTATGATGTTTCGATGGCGACGACAGGTCGCGCGGAGATGTTCAACGACGAAAACTGGGGGTTCGACGACTTGTGCCTGCCCGAAACAACCGTTTACGAACGACCGCATCTCTGAATGATGGGAGACAGACCTAACTCATGGCACTCAAGAATTGGTTGAAACAATGGCGTCCGGCGGGAAACGCGGAGGCGGCAGATGCCGCGACAAAGTTGGCCGACCCCAGCCGCTGGGTTTCTCCATTCAGCACGTTGCGAGAGAAATGGACCGAAGTTCCGACGTCGTCGACAGTGCGGCGAAAGACGGGCGATCTGTTGAAGCTTTCCGACCAAGAGTTGGTCGACGTCTGGAAAGGCTGTCGCGAGGACGTGACGACCGGAGTTCAGTTCGCGCATCGCGGCTGGTATCACGCCTTGTACAAAGATGTGACCCGCGGCAAAAGGATGCTCGACGTGGGCAGCGGTTTCGGCGTCGACACCATTACGTTTGCCATGAACGGCGCGGAAGTCACTTTCATGGACTTGGCTGAGTCGAACCTCGAGGTGTTGAAACGGCTGTGCAACGCCTTGGGCGTCAAAAACGTTGCCTTTCATTACCTCGAGAACTTCGATTCCTTTCGCAAGCTTCAGGGAAAATACGACATCATCTGGGCACAAGGATCCTTGATCCATGCGCCATTTACAGTCGCACGCGAGGAGTGTCAGGAACTCCTGAAATACCTTCCGATCGGCGGGCGTTGGATCGAGTTATGTTATCCGGAAGAACGCTGGAGACGGGACGGCAGTCCGTCTTTTGACTCCTGGGCCTCAAGAACCGACGGCGGAGCCCCGTGGGTCGAGTGGTACGATGTGCCCAAGATCTTAAAGCGGATGGAACCGGTAGACTTCGAGGTCGTTCTCGCCTTCAATTTCCACAACGATGATTTCAATTGGTTCGACCTGCTACGCGTCTCATAGTAAGTCGGATCAAGCATCACGGAACGGCTTCCCGCTCAATCCAACGCAACCCGTGGCCGCCGCGGCGCGGGGGCGGGATCGGGAAACCAACTGCGGGCATAATAGAGCTGATAGCCCGAATGGAAAAAAGCCGCGGCGTTTTGCACCATTTCCACGTCGGGACCATCGGTCTTGCGGAGTTGAAACGTCGTCGGGTCGAGCTCGAAGCCCGATGCGGTCCTGCCGAAACCGAGAACCACGATTCGATTGCCGGAGTCGAGCCACGCGACGTCGTGATTGTGCTGCATGATCGCGCGCCCCGCCGCCGGAGGCGTCCGCAGCACGTCGACGCCGAAAAAGACGGAACGGTAAGACCCGCCGAGCCGCCCCATAATCGTCGCGGGCACGTCGAGCGAGCAGCTCAACGTGCCGCAACGCGTCGCCTGTCCTTCTCCTTCGGGAAGGATCATCAGCAGCGGTACGCGATACGAGCGCATCGGGAAGAGTTGGTGGCCGTACACCCGGGCTCCGTGATCCCCCAGCACGACAAAAACCGTCTTTTCATAAAAGGGGTGGCTCTTGGCCTCGTGGAAAAACTGGCCGAGTGCCCAGTCGGCATATTTGACGGCGTTTTGGCGCGTCTGTTCGTTCTCGGGGATGCGACCTTCCGGAAACGTGTAAGGCCGATGGTTCGATACCGTCAACAACGTGGCGAAGAACGGCCGGCCGGTCTCGTGCAGGCGGTCGCATTCTCGGATGGATTCGCGAAACAGGTCTTCGTCGCTGACGCCCCACGCGTTGACAAAGACCGGGTCTTTGAAGTCCGACTGTTCGACGAAATGGTTAAACCCGTTGGCCGTCATAAACGACCCCACGCCGTCGAACAGACCGCGTCCGCCCGTCATAAACAGCCGTTCGTAGCCCCGTTCGGCCAACACGTTGGCCAGCGTATGGACGTGTTCGGAGTGGTCTCGTTTGAGGATGGATTCGGTAGGGATGGGCGGCATCGACGTCAGCACCGCCTCGAGCGCGCGGGCCGTCCGGTTGCCGGTGGCGAAAAAACGATCGAAGAGGATGCCCTCGCGGGTGAGTTTGTCCAAATTCGGCGTCAGGCCGCGCTCGTCGCCGAGTGCTCCGACAAAGTCGGACCCGAGACTTTCCTCGAGGATCAGCACCACATTCCAATCGCGTTGTGGACGGCCCGTGTCGACGGTGCGATCGACGGGGTTATGCGAGTCCTCAATCAGCTGGTCGCCGTCGCGCAGCACTTGCCGACGCAATCGCCGGGTGTTCTGCTCGGCGTCGAGCGTGATGTAGTTCTCCTCGAAGTCGAACCGGCAGGTCCAGGCGTAATACACAAAGCTGTAAAGCCCGTTGCCTGCGCATTCGTTCGCCACGCGATCGGACGAAATCTCGCTGCTTTTCATGCCTGTCGTCGCCCAAAAAAGGCCGATCGTTGCCAGGAAGGCGGCGAAAAACCGGCATCGCCGCCTCCACGAGAAGGCAAGCGCCGTCTGCTGTAAGAAAACGGGCCTCAACAGCAAATACATCGATACGCCAGTCACGCCGATCGCCGCCAACAGCGAGGGAGTCGGATATGACTGCCAAATGTTGCAGCAAACCTCCGTGGGATACACCAGGTATTCGAAGGCGATGTAGTTCAGCCGCGATTGAAATTCGTCGAAAAAGGTGTACTCAATCACGCACGCCAGCAGCAGCAGCAAATAGCCCAGCAGCCATTCGGCCTCGAGCAACAGACGGCTCACCCGGCCGAGCAACGCGCGGTGAGGCACGACGGTGATATGCAAGGCTTGCGGCAACGCAAAGCACAGTGCCGTCAGGACGTCGAACCGCAGCCCAACAACATAAATTCGAAATAAACGTGCGAAGGAAAGGCTGCGCCACTCGACGTTTTCGAACAACAGCACCGTTCGCAGAATTGAAAAGCACGCCACGGCAATCGCCACGTTCACCAGGACCATTGCGTATCCGCCCGACGCACTGCGTGCCGCGGCCAACAAACGCCAACGGGGCGCGGCCGAAACGGCGCCGCGACTCGTTGGGACTTTGCTGTGGACGCCGCGACCTTTCCTGTCCCTAGCCGGCGCGCTGCCGACGGCTTTTGCGGTACGGGGAAATTGAGACATGGTTCCTTCGATCAACTGTTTGAACGGAGCGGCCGCCTCGAGCAACGGCAACTCCGAAACTTTTAGTATTTGCGGCCAAGGGAGAAGTGTGTTCGGCGGAAGGCGAACTAATCCCGTTTAGATTCCGGCGCAACGGCCTCGGCACCGACGGAATGAATGTGTTCCAGGAGCTCGTGGGGTTCCAACCCGCCATAGTAGATGTCGAAGTCGCGCGCGGAGACGCCGAAATCGTGCAACACCGCGGACGTCCACGCCGGCCAGGGCGACCAACTAGCGCGCGGCGATGCGAGCACGTTAACGGGCAGCCAGACGAAAGCCGTAAGCGCCGCGGCGAAAATCAGGCTCGCGGAGAGGACCGAATCGGGGACCGGGCGACGGTCTGGCGCCGGGCGCTTGTGCGCAATCTGCACGAGGCGGCGAGCGCGCTTGGATACGATGCTTTTGCCGCCTCCAAACGCCAGCGGGCCGCGGACTTTTTCTGGGTCGGCCGCGCCGCGCTCCACAATGGTCAGCAGGCTGCGGAGATACGCGCCAATTTCCGTGGGTGAATCGACGGCCGCATCATCACAGGCAAACTCTCTGGCGAAGGCCGATTGCTGCGACGCCCACCACACCATCGGATGAAACCAAAACAAGATTTCCACAACGCGCTGCAGAAATAGCTGCAACGGATGGCCGTTGCCCAGGTGTGCCAATTCGTGGCGGATGATGAATCGCAATTCCTGCTCGCCAAACCCCAGCAGGTATTCGGGCAGGACGATATACGGCCTGTGAAGCTGCCAACAGAACGGAGTCGCCAAGCCTGTGCTCGTCAGCAGCAGCGTTTTACCGGTCGATCGACGCTCTGCTTCGCTGCATTCGTGTGCGGCCAACTTATCGATCGAAAGCACCGCGGGGTCGATTGGCTGACACGTTTTCAGGAATCGAAATGTTTGGACCCAGGAGACGACAAACAGCAACAGCGACACGGTTGCACCGGCCAGCCACACGACAAGCAGGGCGCGTCCCACGCGCATTCCCAAGTAAAACAGCGTCGCAGCGTTGTCGCCGCCGACGCCGGTCCACGGTTGAAAGAGCCGCGGATGGGGCAGCAACAGGCCGATCGCCACGAGCAGCAGCAACACGAGATAACACAGACTCCACAATCGGCAATGCAGCCGTTCGTTGTTCGTCATCCGCCCCAGCCAGTGCGTGATGATGACGACCAGCGCCGCCTGCACCGAAACAGAGACGAACAACTCGAGGAACCCAGTCGCGGTCATGCGTCCCCCTCCAACGACCGAATGGCCTGTTTCAGCTCTTCGATGTCGGAACGCGACATGCGGTTCGTGTCGATCAGGCTCAGCACCAGTGATTTCACCGAACCCTGAAAGAGCTGCTGCGTCAGTTGGTCGGCCATGCTGCGACAGACGTCTTCCCGGGTCACAAGCGGCTCATAGACATAGGCCCGGCCGCTCTTCATCCGCTTGACGACGCCGCGTTTCTCGTCGAGGATTTTCAGCGTCGTCATCACGGTCGTGTAGGCGAGCGAACGATCGAGGGCGTCGACAACGTCCTGCACCGTGACGCGGCCCTTTTGCCACACCACGTCCATCACTTCCAGCTCGCAATTTGTGAGATGATGGGCTGCCACTGCGACTCCTTCCGTCCAGCCTGCGGTCAAAGGTCCTCGCGGCGGGCCGATTTCCGGTATTCCATCGAATCAATGTTCTCCGACGTCAGGCGCACGCTTCCGTCGGCACGCAAAAAATTCGCGGCCCCCGGATGGCGGCTGCCAAACTCGCATTCGTCGCAGGTCTCGCAGTTGGGCGAGGTGATGGCGCTTCCCACCAGTCGGCAGGCTGCGTCCTCACCCCGGAAATCGACGCCGAGCCACGTCGAGGGCACGCGAGCCATCGTACGCTCGCCGACGATGATTGTGTGGCTCAGCCCGCGCACCAATTCGGAAAATTGCACGGGCCGCGATTCAATAAACGTGCCATCACCGGGCGGCGCCGGGATCTGATCGTCTGGCTCGACCGTTCCATACACGCCGACATAACTCGCGGTCGGCAGCTCGACGAGCGGCGTCGCGATCGCAGCGGTTTCGGTGTTTTCGTAAAGCGGAAAAGTGGGCTCGGTAATGTCCGACGGACACACCAGCGCGGCGATGGAAGTGGTTCGAGCCGCTGCGTTGACCGGGTTTTCGAGTCGCGCGTTGCGATCGACCTGGCGAAAGACGGCGTGGTGTTCGAAATACGGGAGCAGCGGGACCGCCCACCCATAGGCCGATTGCCCCGAAGCCTCCCACTGCCAACCGCAGGGAAGACAGTGGTACTGCTCGTGATAGAAATGCAGGGCCAGCCCGATTTGCTTGAGCTGGTTGGTGCATTGCAGACGTCGGGCCGCTTCGCGCGCGGAGCTGACGGCGGGAAGAATGAGCCCTGCCAACGTCGTGATAATGGCAAACGTCGTCAGCAATTCGAGAATGGTAAAGCCCCGCCGCCGACGACATCCAAGAACTCTTTCCGCGTCGCCGGCGGCACGCGCGGCGCAAGCGCACCCGGGCCGTCGATAGGAGCTGCGGCCATCACGCGCTGCCCGTCGCATCCACGAATTCCTTTTCGTGTGTCTCGATTTCGCCACCCTGACGGAACGCTTCTACGAACGTCTTAGTATTTCGTCAAGGCGAGTTTGGACGCGCAGCGGGACGAACAATCGTTCACCGGGCGAGGCCGGCGATGCTTTCAATGAGATAGTCGAGCGCTTCGGTCGTTTGCCGCGGGTTGATCGGCAGCGTGATCAGCGAGTGGCCGACCTTTTCGGCATGCGGAAACTGGCCGCGGCGATAGCCTCGGTTTTGAAACGCAGTCGACCAATTCAGCGGGTTGTAATGCGCGCCGACTTTAATGCCCCGCTCGTGCAGCATGGCATAGACGAAATCGACCTTGTTCATTCCGTAGCGAACGGCATCGATCATGACGGGATACAGGTGGAACGTGTGCTTGTTGCCGGGCAGGACGGTCGGCAGCGTGAGGCCGGGCACCTCGGAGAGTCCTTGGGACAAGTAAGCCGCGTTGTCGATGCGCCGCCGGTTGAATTCATCGAGTTTTCGAAGTTGCACCCTGCCGACGGCCGCCTGAATATCGGTCATGCGGAAGTTGTAACCGGTGTCGTCGAAGTCCTGCCACCAGAAAGTTTTTCCGATCGGAAAGCGAGATTCATCGAGCCGGCAGTATTTTGTGCTGGCCCCGTGCACGCGCGTGCAATGCGAACGGTAGAGGGCGATTCGCTCGTAAACGGCGGGGTCGTCGGTGACGATCATGCCCCCCTCGCCGAGCGTCGACATGTTCTTCTGCTCGTGGAAGCTGAAGCAGCCGGTGATTCCCATCGAGCCGGCCTTGTGCCCCCGATACTCGCTCCCGACCGCTTGAGCCGCGTCTTCGACGACGGCGATGCCGCGCTCTCGCGCGATGGCCAATATCGCGTCCATGTCCGCACATTGGCCGTAGAGATGTACGGGGATGATCGCTTTTGTCTTGGACGTGATGGCGTCGGCAAGCTGATTGGGATCGAGGTTGTAAGTCACCGGGTCGATGTCGACAAAATCGATGTCCGCGCCCAACGTCGCCGGAGCCGCAGGCGTCGCAATCCACGTCATGGGGGTCGTGATGACCCGGTCGCCCGGCTTGATTCCGATGCCGATCATCGACAGAAACAGCGCCGCGGTTCCATTCGAAACGGCCCGCGCGTACTTCGAACCGCAATACGCGGCGAAGTCCTGCTCGAAGGCGATACAGGCGTCTCCGCTGGTGGGCGCGCCCTGGCGGATGATTTCGAGCGCGGCCTGTTCGTCGTCGGGTCCGTACTCGTTGCCGAACTTGATCTGCAGGTCATGTTGAATTTTGGGGCTGGCCATTCCGTATAGTCTCCGCGGTGGTAAGGACGAGCTCGAGGCCGTCGTCGAAGCTTCGCATCGGCGTCTTCAGGATTTGGCGGGCTAGGGCGTTGTCGAGCGAGGCGTCGTTCGGACGCGGCGCTCGTCCGGTCATTGCGTTCGAATCGGTCGCGACCGCCAGCTCCTGCGCGAAACCCAGCCTTTGCGCGATGCGGCACGCCATCTCGTGTCGATTCAGACGCGTGTTGCCGGCCAGATGCACGATACCGGTGAACTTGCCGCCTGCCAGCTCGAGCAGCGCGCGGCCGAGCGTGATTACGTCAATAGGCGTTCGGATCTCATTGGCCGGCAATTGATTCGGCTTGCCCGCTTTGAAGTCGGCGATCATGCGTGCCAAAAACGAGTTGCCCGCTCCAATCAGATAGAACCCCATCACCAGCGACAAGCGGGCGATCACCGCGTCGTCGAGTCCTCCCCGCACGATTTGCTCGGCTCGGACCTTGGTCTCCGCGTAAACGTTGAGCGGATGCGGCTCATCCTTCTCGGTGTACATGCCGTTCGCTCCATCGAACACGGTGTCGGTCGAGCAGAACACCATTTTCGTTCCGTGATCGCGGCACAGACGAACCAATTGCTTTGTCACTCCAACGTTGACCGCTTCGGCCTCGTCGGGATGCGATTGGCAATGGTCGATGTTGGCCATCGCGGCAGCATGAATGACGGCATGCGGCCGGATGCCCTCAAAGACATCTTGCAGTACAGAGCGCTCACGCAGGTCGAGCTGAACCGAGTTGACGTCCGCGCGTCCGTTGGCCACCGGCGATCGCGAGATCGCGGTAATGTCCCATTCGTCCGACGCCTGCTTGACGACGCTGCCGGCGACGAACCCACCGTAACCTGTGACGAGCAATCGCTTGCGCATCGAGCCGATCCTTATTCGCTTTCGACCGGCCGCTTATTACGCGCGTGTCGACGAACGATCGCGACCCACGCGCAAATCACCACCATCGAGGCGACAAACAACATGCTGATCGACAGATCGACGGTATTCGATTGGCGCACGGCAATTTCTGGTAAAGAAATGTTATGCTCGAGCAGCCGCCCGTTGACTTGTTCCTGCACGATGGGACCGAGACTTCCAATTCCATTCACCAGCCCCGCGACGGCGACGGCATTTCGTTGGCCGGCCACCGTCACCGCGCCGGCCCCGCACAAAATCGTGTCGGGTCCATAGAGCATGAAGCCGACCAGTCCGAAACAGAGAGCCAGCGCCACAGGGCTGCCGCCATATTGCAGCACGGCGAGGTAGCCGACCACCGCTCCCACCCCCATCAGCAGGCAGAGGATTTCCCAGCGGCTGCGAAAAATCCGGTCGAGCGCAATCCCGGCGAGAATCGAGCCGGCCAGTCCCGCCCAATCAAACACCGATGAATAATAAGCCGCCCGATCGGGATCGAGCCCCTGCAAATCGAGAAACGTCGGCAGCCACGAGTCGAGCGCGTACCTCAAATACTTGATGCTGAAGTACGAAACGCCCATCAACACAACAACGGGGTTGATCGCGAGCTTCAAGTATTCTGGGAAACTCACGTGTTCTTTCTGCGACGCGGCAACGGCCTGGTCGGGTGGGTGCTCGTGATCGACAACAGGTTCCAGACCCAAGTCTTCGGGTTTCGTCCGCTGCCAGAAG
>JBBDVZ010000289.1:0-23057 GCA_040903115.1 Planctomycetaceae bacterium | reverse complement strand
ATTGCGAAAATGAGGGCGATGGTGGGTTGCACCCACCCTACCACTTCTCGACCCTCCCCCGGCCCCTCCCTGGAAGGGAGGGGGGTGAATACGGCCTCTAACTGCTGCGTGCGAGTCCCAGGACGGCCCAGGCGGAACCGGCGCCTGTGATTGGGATCAGGCTCTTTGAGCCTTCGCCTCCGGGTTTGGTGGGCCGAGAGGTCATCGGCCATGAGCCATCGTCGCGTTGGGTCTTGATCAGAAAGGCGTGGCCGCGAGCGATAACAGGGTCGTCGGCTTTGAGCCCCGCGAGGGCCAGCGCGTAGAGCGCCTGGCCGGTCGCCCAGGCGTCGCTCGCCATTTCTTTCGACTGGCTCCAACCACCGTCGGCGTTTTGTCGCTGATTGATGTGCTCGATCAGCAGCGTACATTCTTCCGCCGGGCGTCCCAGTCGTTGCCAAACCATGAGACGCAGCGCGATCGACTGCGGGTCGTCGTCGGTCTTGGTATTGATGAGCCACTGGACGCCCTTGTCGCGGACGGTTTTTGCCGCCTCGTCGCCGGCGGCGGCCGCGGGCAATAGAGAAAGGATTTCGAGTGCCGTCAGGCTTTCGTCGGAATTGCCGAAGATCGGCGGGCGGGTCTCCGGCCATGACTGCCATGACCCGTTTTCGGTCTGGTCGCCCTTCACGGTGTTCAAAAGGAGCTTCAGTCCCGCTTGCGAACCGGCGTTCGGCTGGGGATCGGCGCCCAGCGCGAGCGCGAAGTACGGGGCCTTCGAATTGAACGCTTTCGGCGCGCTGGCCGGCCGGGGCAAACTCGTCTTGCCCTCGCCCGACTCGGCGACCCATTTTGTCAAATCGGCCAACACCGGCTCATCGACGGCGTGACCGTGCTGCTTTGCTTCCTGCATCGACCAGACTATGAGCGAGGCATGATGACACGAAACGCATTTGTGCTCGGCTTTCCAGGCCAGCGCGTCCTTGGTGATGAAGGCAATGCCGCGATCGATCGTGGCACGCACGTCGGACGCTTGCGGGGCAGGATCAGCGGCGATTGCATTCGCCCAAGGGGCCAGCATGAGCGCTGCCGTGGCGAAATACCTCATGGCAGTCCTCGAAAACGTACAACGTTGGAGTGATACGAGCGGGCTAGGACCCGACCGGCTTGCCTCATTCGTCAACGTCCAAACAGCTTGATTGTATCGTTCATGCCCCGTTTCGTCATCCGGCGCAGATGCAAAGTTCGCACCCGCAATCGTCTGTCGCGGGCGAATTTCCCGGTCCTGCCAAAATGAGATTGGTATCGCGACCCGGGTCGGGTATTCTAAAGGCCATCGATTCGCACACCGGACAAGGTTGACAGGAACCGCCGATGTTGACGATTCCCGGACGAGCGCACAATTTATGCGATGGCATTTCTCGCCGCGATGCATTGCGCGTGGGATCGTTGGCGGTCGGCGGCGTCACGCTCGCCGGACTGCTGGAGCGAAAAGCCGTCGCCGCTCGCCGCGGAGAAGTCATTCCGGACACGGCCGTCATTCAGATTTTCTGCGGCGGTGGTCCCAGCCACATCGACATGTACGATCTGAAGCCCAATGCGCCGGCGGAAGTGCGCGGCGAGTTTCAGGAAATCAGCACGAGCGTGTCCGGGCTGCGGATCAGCGAGCAACTGCCTCTGCAGGCGGCCGTGATGGACCGTTTTGCCATCGTGCGCTCGGTGGCGCACCATAGCTCGGCGCATGACATCGCTTCGCAGATGATTTTGACCGGCAACGTGCCGCCGCGCGTGACGAAGGACAACCTCTTTCCCTCGTGCGGCTCGGTGGTCGCCAAGGTGCGCGGCGCGAACCGCGGCGGATTGCCGTCTTACGTGGCCGTTCCACGGCAGGTCTCGTTCGGCAAAGCCGCCTATCTCGGCAGCGCGTTCAATCCCTTCACTACCGACAGCAATCCGAGCGATGCCGGATTTCAAGTTCAGAATCTCAAGCTGACGGCCGGTATGGAGGGCGATCGTTTGAGTTATCGCCGCGACTTGCTGTCGGGGCTGGATAAGCTGCGTCGCGACATCGACTTGAGCGGTGACTTGTCAGGGTTGGATTCATTCTCGCGACACGCTCTCGAGATGATTACCAGCGAGAAAGCGGCACGCGCATTCGACATCGAGAGCGAAGAGCCGGCCGTGCGCGATCGCTACGGGCGAACGTTCATCGGGCAAAACTGTCTGCTAGCGCGGCGACTGGTGGAAGCTGGCGTCAGTTACGTCACGTGCCTGTCGGGCGGCGGTTGGGACACCCATCGTGATAACTTCGCACTCTTGAAGAACGAGTCGCTCCCTCGATACGACCGGGCGATTGCAGCGTTAGTCAACGACATCTACGAGCGCGGGCTCGACAAGAACGTGCTGGTGATGGCCTTCGGCGAGTTTGGCCGCACTCCCCGCATCAACAAAGACGCCGGCCGCGATCACTGGCCGGGAGCCATGTCGGTGTTGATTTCCGGCGGCGGGTTGAAGGTGGGGCAGATGGTCGGCGAGACCGACTCCAAGGCCGCCTTTCCGATCAGCAAGCCATACACGCCGGCATGCGTTCTGGCGACAATGTACCGCGTGATGGGCATCGACCACCACCGGCACTTCCCCGATCACAGCGATCGCCCAATTGCCATTCTCGCCGACGGGCAGCACATTCCCGAATTGCTGTGAGCGAGCCGGGGATTTGATTGCCGCTGCCGTTTTTTCCGATCAAGTCGGCAGGGTGAGCGAACCTCGTGCGGAATTATTTGTCGACTGATGCAATGACTGCCAAATCTTTACACGCATCGTGGTGGTAGTGCTAGAATACTCATATGGCAACGACACCAGAAATGACGGCATTCGATCGAGGCGTCCGCGACGTCGTACAGCTTGCGCTGTCTGAGAGCGCTGACGCGGTCCTGACGTTTTGTCCCGATCCGATTCTTCAAGAGCGCATTCAGGAGCTGGCTTCCAAGTCAACTGAGGGACAACTTACCAACGAAGAGCTGGCCGAATACGAGGGCTATGTGCGAGCAAACAAGTTTATCGCCGTTCTGCAGCGACAAGCCCGTCAACTCCGTTGCTCCGAGCGTTAAATGAACGAGTCGACCCGGACTCGCGTACGTCAGCGCGCAGGAAATCGTTGCGAATATTGTCAACTGCATCAAAACGACTCGCCGCTTGCAATGTTGCACGTCGAACACGTCGTGCCGAAGAAGCACGGAGGCACCGACGAACTGAGCAATCTCGCCCTCGCCTGCATCGATTGCAATCTTCACAAGGGTTCGAATCTGACAGGGATCGATCCCGTAACCGGCCATCTCACCGAACTTTTTCATCCCCGCCGACAACAATGGGACGAACACTTCGAATGGGTGGGAATTCATATCGTTGGCAAAACCCAAGCCGGTCGCACAACCGTGCATGTTCTTGCGATGAACTCCGATGATCAATTGACTCTTCGTTCGTCATGACCTTACGGGAGTGTGCACGATTGCAGCCACTGACATTTCCCGGTAGTCCTGCTGCCCGATGCTGTGCTAGAATACTGTTATGGCCACACAAATCAGCGACGAACTACGGCTTGCAATAGAAATGCAGGGCGATCGTCCACTCGAATTGATCGACCCGCAGACAAACAAAGTTTATTTTGTCGTCCCTCGGGAGCAATACGAGCGACTAAAGCCGCTTTTCGAGAACGACCCGCTGTCTCGGAAAGAACAGGAAGAACTGCTGCGGCGCGCCGGCAATCGCGCCGGCTGGGATGAACCGGAGATGGACGCATACGACCGCTACGATAATCATCGTGCCGAGCAGTCATGAGAGTTAGCCGCGACGACGTCGTACTAGTTGATTACCCGTACAGCGATCGTAGCGGATCGAAGGTGCGACCATGTCTGGTCGTTCAAAGCGATCATAATAATGTTCGTTTGGACGACACGATCGTGGTCACGATTTCCAGCCGAACGCGGCATGCAGGCGAGCGCACGCAACTACTGATCGATGTCACGAGCGCAGCCGGTCGCCAATCGGGTTTGTTATTCGACTCGGCGGTTCAGTGCGAGAATATCGTCACCGTAGATCATGCCTTCGTCCTACGGAAAATTGGCGTCCTGCCGTCCGACGCCATGGAAAATGTCGCTGAATGTCTGAAGGCCGCGCTTGCGATTCCGTAAGCCTCAACCCAGGACGACTCAAAAACCACTGATTGCCCCGCGTTGACGGGCCGCCTAAAATGAGGGTGTCGTCGGGGGACGATCGGATTTCGCTGCTTCCTGAGAAAGGACGTGCTACTCCTTGGCTGATCCAAAACGCGACGAACTGACGGTTCAACAGAAGAAGGCCATCCTGGTGGCCTTGGTCAACCCCGCGAACAAGATCGGCAAGGACCGTGCCCTTGATGAACTCAAGGGATTGGCGAAAACCGCCGGCGTGCGGGTTGCCGACACGCTCGTGCAAGTCCGCGACACGCCCGACCCCGCAACCTTCCTCGGCAGCGGCAAGGTCGAGGAGTTGAATTCTCTCATCGCGTTGCACGGCGCCGAACTGGTGCTGTTCGACAACAACCTGAGCCCCGCCCAGGGCCGCAATCTCGAGACGGCCACCAACGCGGTGATCGTCGACCGCAGCGAGCTGATCCTCGACATCTTCGCCACGACGGCCCGCACGTACGAGGCCAAGCTGCAGGTCGAACTGGCGCAACTGCTGTACTTCCGGCCGCGATTGAAACGGATGTGGACGCACCTCGAACGCATCGAGGGCGGCGTCGGCACGGGTCGCGGACCGGGTGAAAAGCAGTTGGAAACGGACCGCAGGCTCATCGACCGCCGCGTAGCCGAGCTGAAACGCAAGCTGCGCGCGGTGGAGAAGCGCCGCCGCACCACCGTGGCGAAGCGTCTCGATCACCCGACCGTTTCGCTCGTCGGCTACACCAACGCCGGCAAAAGCACGTTGATGAACGCGCTGACCGGCTCAAACGTGTTCGTCGCCGATAAGCTGTTCGCGACGCTCGACACGCGCACCCGGCGCTGGCAGTTGCCTCACTGGGGCGATGTTCTGCTCAGCGACACGGTCGGTTTCGTCCGCGACCTTCCGCACCACCTGGTCGCCTCGTTCCGCTCGACGCTCGAAGAAGCGCGGCACGCCGATTTGCTGTTGCACGTTGTCGATGCCTCGCATCCTGAGGCCGAGCAACAACTCGAAACAGTCAACCGCGTCCTAAACGAGATCGGCGTCGAAGGTCGCAATACGCTGCTCGTGCTGAATAAAATCGACGTCTGTGCCGACCGCTCGATGGTCGACGTGCTGCGGCTGCGAAACGCAAACGTCGTGACGATCAGTGCCGCGACGGGCGAAGGCTTCGACCGGCTCCATCAGGCGGTCGCCGACCGGTTGGCCGACGGCTATGTGAACGCAGCGGTTGAGACCAACGTCGGCAACGGCCGATTGCTCGCCTATCTGGCCGAGCATGCGGAGGTGACGAACACCAAGTATCACGACGAGACGCGAGTGACGCTCAATTGCCGCATCCCACGCACGTTCGTCGCGAAGCTGCAAGGCGACGATACGACCGTCACGCTGGTTTCCACGAACGGCGACGGCCGGGAAGACATGGCGGCCAGCGCGTGAGCGCAGTAAGTAGGGTGGGTGATAACCCACCGCGATTGCGTATCCGCGTTCGATGGTGGGTTGTACCCACCCTACTTTTCTGCTGTGACTGGAAGCAGAGCTTTTGCATTGCGTCTCAACAGGTGCCGGATGCCGTTCGTTCGATCAGTGCCTTCACCGCAGCGGCTGCAGCGGCCAGGCGCGGGTCGTCGCCTGCCAGTGCGATTGCTCGACGTGCCTTTTCGACGGCTTTGTCCGGTGATTTGTTGGCTGCGGTGAGGTCGCAGAGGTTGTCGTACACGTCGGCCAGCTTGATGAGACGCGTCTTCCATGTCGCCGCCGCGAGCCGCCGATCGTACTCGACCTCGCGCTCTGGTTCCGGCAATCGCATGTCTTTTGTCAGGCAGGCGACCATGTCGGCAACCTCGGCCCCGAACTCTGCTTGCAGGTCGTCGTAGTCGGCGGGGGTGTCTTCGATCACGTCATGCAGCAACGCGGCACAGAGGACCGCCGTGTCATCGACATTGAAGAGTTGCCGCACCGTCATCGCGACGCGAAACGGATGCGCGACATAGGGCGTCTTGCCGTCTTTGCGCAATTGGCCCTGATGGCTGCGTGCCGCAAATGAAGCCGCCCGCTGCCAGAGGTCGATCGGGACATTTGTTGATTCGTTCATCGAAGCAGATTCCGAGTGTTTGTGTGCCCGCGCTTAGCGCTAGTAAGTAGGGTGGGTGATAACCCACCGCGATTGCGTATCCGCGTTCGCTGGTGGGTTGCACCCACCCTACTTTTCACTGGGTGATCGTCGATTCGTCAGCATCGTGGCGGGTTTCCTCGTTATGTCGATCGTAACATAATCGGCACGCGGGGCGCGCCTTCGACGGGCTGCGCGACACATTCAGGCAGTCGTTCCAGCCGGTGATCTGACACAGTATGATGGAGCCGGCGGAGGAAACAACCTGATGGCGCAGCGATGTTATCTGGGAGTCGATCTGGGAGCCGAAAGCGGCCGCGTGATGGCTGGGCTGTTCGACGGCTCGCGCGTCACGCTCAAACAGTTGCATCGATTTCCCAACTCCGCGGTTGAGATCGGCGGATCGCTGCGGTGGAACGTGCTCGCGCTCTGGGCGGACATCGTGCTAGGGCTGTCGGAGGCCGCGTCCGAGTTCGGCAATTCGGTCGCCTCGGTCGGCGTCGACACGTGGGGCGTCGATTATGTGCTGCTTTCCAAAACGGGCGAACTCCTCGGCCAACCCGTTCACTATCGAGACGGCCGCACCGACGGCATGCTCGAATACGCCTTCGCCCGCGTCCCGCGACGCGACATTTTCGCCGAGACCGGGCTGCAATTTCTCGAGTTCAACACGTTGTTCCAACTGCTCGCGATGCAGAAGACCAACGGCGATTTGCTGCGGCTGGCCGACCGGCTGTTGATGATGCCCGACTTTTTTCACTGGTGCCTGTGCGGCAGCCGCGTCGTCGAGTTCACCAACGCGACGACGACGCAGTGCTTTCATCCGGTGCGGGGCGAATGGGCGTACGATTTGCTCCGCCGCTTCGAGCTGCCGACCAGTATCTTTCCCGACGTGGTGATGCCGGGGACGAGGCTCGGCCGATTGCGTGACGGCGTGGCCACATCGACTGGTCTTGCGCGGATCGAAGTCATCGCGTCCGCGACGCACGATACCGGCGCGGCGGTGGCCGCCGTTCCGACCGATCGAACCGGCAATGCCGATTGGGCGTACATCAGCTCGGGCACCTGGTCGCTGATGGGGGTCGAAGTGCGTCAAGCGGTTCTCACCGATCGCGTGCTCGAGCTCAACGTGACAAACGAAGGCGGCATCGACGGCACGTATCGACTGCTCAAAAACATCATGGGGCTTTGGCTGGTGCAAGAATGTCGCCGGTCGTTCAACAAGCAGGGACGAACGCTGGACTATGCCGAATTGGTGCCGCTCGCTCAGCAGGCCCGTCCGTTCCGGTCGTTGATCGAGCCGGACGATGCCCGGTTTCTGAAGCCGGACGACATGCCGACGGCCATCCGCGACTGGTGCCGCGACCACGACGAGCCGATGCCCGATTCGCCGGGCGAGCTGATTCGCTGCGCGCTCGAGAGCCTGGCGCTCAAATACCGAGCGGTGCTCGATTGGCTGGAAGAGCTGACGATGACCCGCGTCGAGGTGATTCACATCGTCGGCGGCGGCTCGCAGAACGAGCTGCTCAACCAATTCACGGCCAATGCGTGCGGCAAGCCGGTGATTGCCGGCCCCATGGAAGCGACCGTGCTCGGCAACGTGCTGGTTCAAGCCCGCGCGGCCGGGGAAGTCAGCACGCTGAGCGACATCCGCGAAGTCGTGCGAAAGTCCTACGAACTGAGGCACTACGAACCGCGCGACGTCGCCGCATGGCAACAAGCGTATGAGCGGTTCGTTACGCTGACTGGGCAGCGATGATTCGGGACATTTCTTGAGATCCTCTGTTGTCGATCCCGGTGCAAAGTCTATTATGAGAGGTGAGTACTGAAGTTGTGCGAAGCGCTCCTTCGAAGAATGCCAGGAGGTTCGTCACGTGCGATATCGAGTTTTAATTGAACAGGACGAAGACGGCGCTTATGTCGCTGAGGTCCCGGCGCTACCGGGTTGCATCTCTCAAGGGAGAACTCGTGCCGAAGCAATCGACAATATCAAGGAGGCGATCGCCGTGTACGTCGAAAGTCTCCAGGAGCATGGCGAGGCGATTCCACCTTCCATCTCGGAGGAAGTGGTGGAGGTTAATCCGTGAGTCGTTTGCCGCGGATTTCGGGACGCGACGTGGTAAGGGTATTGGGATAGATTGGATACCAGGTAGATCGCCAACGCGGCAGCCACATCGCCTTGCGGCACGTTGCACCGCCTCATCGAAGGCTCACGGTTCCGGACCACGCTGAGGTTGCCACGGGAACATTGAGAGCGATCATTCGGCAGGCGGGTTTGACTGTTGATGAGTTCAAGAAGTTGTTGTGATATTCGTGAGGCAAGAAAACAGGACAGACCATCCGTTGGTTCGGGCTCGCCCGACGGGGCATTGTGGAAGTCATCGAAAAATCATGATCACGACCGACCAAGAGCTGAATGTGACGCTGGATCGCATCGCAAAGTTCCATCGGCAAGTCTTACATCTTCGCCAGGTCGAAACGAACCCAGACAATTATCAGGCTTCGGTGGAAGGGTTTCTCTCGGAGATCGACCGAATGCAATTGGATGTTCGAGAGTATCTCAGCTTGCATCCGGCGGAACTCGTGAAAAGCGACTCGTGAGCTGATGCGGCAACTTTGCTTTTCCATTCGCCTTCATAGTCTTTGCTGATAAAATGCATCGATGACGATCGAACAACTACGTCAGGTCTATCGCGCCGAGCCGTTTCGTCCTTTCACGATGCACCTGGCGGACGGCCGAGATTTGACCGTCAAACACCGTGAGTTTCTCGCCATCTCGCCGAGCGGGCGCACGGTGATCGTCTATCAACCGGACGACTCGTTCAACATCGTAGACTTACTGCTGGTCACCGACATCGAGTTCCGGCCGAACGGTAAACCGCGCGGTCGCGGCAAAACGAAGGCGTGATCCGGCGGTCGCCGGTTCATCGGCGCATAGGGTCTGCTCTTGAGCGAAGGCTCGTCCGAGGTCGCAGACCGACGGGTTGAACCCGTCGGCTCGTTAGCGGGCTTGGCTTCGCGCTGCGGCGGCACTGCCCGGGGCTGCTTCTCGCACGGGAGTTCTCGCGCGCGAGTATTCGCGCCACACAAGCTGCGGGAACAGCCAGGCGTCGTGGGCGTAGCGGCGGAAGAGGCGGCGCGGTTCGCTCAGGAGGCGATAGCACCATTCCAGGCCGCTGCGTTGCATCCACATCGGGGCGCGGGGCTTTTCTTCGGCCAGGAAGTCAATCGTCGCGCCGACGCAAAACGCCACGTGTGCTTCGATTTGCTCGCGGTGCTTGTGAACCCACAGTTCCTGCTTGGGAGCGCCTAGCCCGACCACCACGACGTCGCAACCGGCCGCGGCAATGCGCTGGAGGATTGCTTCGTTCTCGTCGGGGTTCTTTTCGAAGCCCATCGGCGGACTATAAGTGCCGGTGACGACGACATGGGGCCAGCGCGACATGACCTTCACGGCGGCGCGTTCGGCCACGCCCGGTCCGGCTCCCAATAGAAACACCCGCAACGGCCGTGACTCGTCGGCTGCCGAAAACAGCGCGGGGACGAGATCGGCGCCAGTCACGCGCTCGGGCAAGGGTTTGCGCAAAAGTCGCGAGGCCCATACGATGGGCATGCCGTCGGCGAGCGTCATGTCGGCCACCGCGTACGCGTCGCGGAAGCTGCTGTTTTCGTGCAGCAGCCGTGCGTGATCGATGTTCGGCGTGACAACGTACCGGCAACCGCGGTCGCTGCCCGAGTGAATCCAGTCCATCAACCTGGCAACCGCTTCAGGCATGCGCATTGCATCGATCAACGCGCCAAACAGTTGCACTTTCTTGTTCATCGCATGTTCCCCCTGCAAGTTCCGACCAGTGTGTTTTCTGTTCGAGGAATTTCCGGCGACGACGAAATATCGCCGCTGGTTGCCGGATCGCGCTCCGTTCGCACCCATTCTTTCTGGCGCCGAAACAGAAAGAACGACAAATAAATCGGCAGCTTGCGGATCATGTACGCGGGCACGCCGGCCAGGGCTGCCAGCGGGATCTCCTGACGACAATGGGCGGCCCAGGCAGCCGCAATGGAAACTCCGGCCAGCGCGCCGCCGCCGGCCAGCAGCAACGCAGGCAGAGCGGACGCACCGAGAAGCCATGCAGCGGCGGCAAGCATGGTGGCGACGAGCCAGATGAATATCAGCAGCGAGAAAGGCGGGACCGTCAAGTCGGCGGCCAGGCACAGCAACCCGAGTCGACGGCGGCGCACCGCTTGTAATACCAACCGAGGCACTTGCGTGAACGTCGCGCGCAGATGTCCGTGCTCCCAGCGCGTCCGTTGCGTCATGAATGCCGATTGCTGTTGCGGCAAACCGCTCTGCACGCGGGCCGATGGACAGAACAGCGTTGGATAACCGGCGGCGGCCAACTCGATTCCAAGCTGCATGTCCTCGGCGAGATAGTCGCCGACGAACGATGCGGACCTGACGATCTTCCATGGCAGAGCCATGCCGGTTCCCATCAGATGACAGGGCAGGCCGAGTCGCAATAGTCCCAACGGCCGCACCAGGTTCTTGAAGCGGAAGCCGAGGCTGGAAACAACGTGCAGCGTCTGGGCCGACGCGTCGGCATGGCAGAGATTGAGCGACTGAACCGGCCGCTGCGTTTGATGTGCAAGGCGACCGATCTGGTCGATCGTCCGCGGGTCGACCTGGCAATCGGCGTCCAGGACCACGAGGACGTCGGGAGGATTATGCTCGAGCTCCCGAATTCCGAATTCCAGCGCGTACGGCTTGCCGCAATGAACGGTGTCGTATCGTTCGACGACGGTCGCCCCGCAATCGCGGGCGTGCTCGGCCGTGCGGTCGGTGCAATTGTCAGCGACGACAAGCACCCAATCGCCGGCGCTCAACGTTGGCATCAACGTGTTGAGCGTGGTCTGAATGACGGCCTGCTCGTTATGCGCCGGGACCAGCACGGCCACGCGCGGGCGCGCGGGCCCTGTCACCTGTCGTACGCGGCGCCACGGAAGCGACGCGAGGCACTCGAGGCAGAATACGAGCATGGGCCCGAGGATCACGACGGAGCCGGTGAGCAACATGAGATCGACGAAACGTAACACGAGCAAATTCCTCGAGACAACGCTTACCGCAACTCCAGCCACGCCTGAGCGGGACGCAGCCAACGCGCAATGCGCCTTGCCGAAGCTGCCATGGGCGACGATTTCACAAACTGGCGCGTGCGATGCCATCCGCTGCGCAGACTGTACGCGAGGGAGCTCCGCTCGACGGAACCCTCGGCCACCATCGTCGACGCCGACATGAAGTCTCGCTTGTATTGTTCCGAACCTTTGCCCAAGTCAACTCGATGAACACCCAACGACTCGGCGGCGCGGGCCAGCTCAACCAGCAGGATGAGTCCGACCGAGTACTTCGACAGTTGCACGTCGTACGCGGGAAACCAACAGTGAATCACGCGGTTCGATCGCATCGACAAATGAACGGCCGCCAGCCGGTCGCCGACATACAGCGCCGAAAGCATTCCCGCGAAATCCGCTTCCTGGCGGGCGAGAATGTTTCTTAAGAGCTTGACGGTCCACTCGTAGCCGAGGACGTCGGAAATGCTGGAATTGCGATATTGGGCCGACTTCCATTTCAACAAAGTTTCGAAGACCGACTCGTCGCAGGTGTGGGGAATAAACGTCAGCGGCCCAAGGTCGCGTTGGATTTTGCGCGCTTTGCGCAGCGCTTGTCCGAAATAACACGACTGGGCGCGCCGCCGTTCCGCCTCGTAATGTGCGAAGCCGTTCGAGAGATCGAGATAGGGAGACTCGGCGACCTGCCAGGTGTAGGGAGCAAAGCCGGGCTGCGCTGCCAGCAGATGGTCGAACTTCCAGGCCGAAAGCCGGCAGTCGGCGAGCAAAGCCTTGGGGTGCCACTTCATGCCGTTTTCGACAATCAAGCCTTGAAAGTCGGATAGTGGGCCGCCAACCGGCCGGGCAATGTTGAAGTTGCCCCGTTGAAACGGAAAGAACCCGACCGGTCGCCCGCGATCTTCAAGGACCGCGACCTCGACGTCTTCGCGGACGCGTCCGACGGCTTGCGTGAAATCGGGAGTGAAGTACGGGCTGTCCAAACAAGGCTGGCTTTGCTGAATCCGCCGCCAGGATGCGACCTGATCGGCCGTCAGCTCATCCGGACGCCGTAAATATGTGCGTTGCATTATGGTCTGACCCGCAAGGTGGCTTCAGCAATCGGAACTGCGGCGGAGTGAGATTCCCGGCACAATCAACTCGAGTCCGTCGGACAAATATCCCTGCGCGAGCCTTAATCGACAGCGCGCACCCAACGTGCGCTCATGGTCGCGCCGCACGTGGGCCCACGCCAATCTTGGAATCAGCAGGAACAGCGCTTGCATGCTGCGAGCGGCCCATACCAAAGGGAACAATGCGCGGCCCCAGTGCCTCCGTTCGTCGTCCGCCATTCCCCGGACCATCAGCCGCGATATGCTCATCAGGTAGCGATCGCTGAGCCGCTCCGGCGGAATGACGTGCGACACCATCGCCGCGGGCGTATACCACGCCTCGATCCCTCGGGCGTGAATCCGCAGGAACAATTCCGTATCCTCGCCGCGCGTGTTGAGTGTTTCGTTGAACAAGCCCACTTCATCGAAAACGCTGCGTTGCAGCATGAGGTTTCCGGCCCCGGGGGTGACTGTGAAGGAGTACATCCGCGGCTCGGTCATGCCGGTTGTTTCGCCGAGCAGCAGTCGGCAGAACGGCGACAGGTTGCGTTGTTGACCGGCGGGCAATTTCAGATGCACGGCGCCGCCGACGCAGCGAACGTTTTTGGCGTGTGCCATCGCCAGCAGTTCGATCAGCCAGCGTGGATGGGCCAACTGATCGTCGTCGAAGAAAGCAAGCCACTGGCCGCGCGACTCGATCACTCCCCGGTTGCGCGCGAAGGCTACGCCCGGATGTGGTTCGCTCGCACAGCGGATGGCAACGCGGGCTTCAGCCGCGGCGGCGGCAACGACCTTCGCCGTATCGTCGGTGGAGCCGTTATCCACGACGAGAATCTCAAACTCAAAACCAGCGGTTTCGAGTGCTGCCAGGCTGCTAAGCGCGTCGTCGAGCATTCGGGCTCGATTGCGCGTGCAGAGCACAATGGTCACATTCGGCGCGCTCACAACCGCTCTCCGCTTTTTGAGATTGAAGTGATCCGGCGAGGTTTCATCCGCCAAATGGGGACGGACTCCGAGGGCCGGTCATCTCCCCCCAATATCAATCGAAGGCCATTGCGCAGGTAGCCGTAGGCAAGTGCCAGCCGGCACCGAGTTCCAAAGGCCAATTCTCGGTTCCGGCGCAGGTGTGCCCAGGCCCATCGCGGAATCAGCAAGATCAACATTTGCGCGAGACGCGCCGTCCAGACGAACGGGAACGCCAAACGGCCCCAGTAATAACGGTCGTTTTTCGCCATTCCGATGACCGTCAACCGCGTCAGCTTCTCCAAGTAACTGTCGGTGAGCCGCTCCGGCGGAATCAGATGGAACACAACCGCAGCGGGCGTGTACCACGTTTCAATCCCGCGGGCGTGAACCCGGATGAAGAGTTCCGTGTCTTCGCCGCGCGTGTTTAGCATTTCGTTGAACAATCCCACCTCCTCGAACACACTGCGGTGCAGCATCAAGTTGCACGTTCCCGGCGTGACCGTGGAACTGTAGCGGCGAGGTGCATTCAACCCCACGGTTTCGCCCAACAGGGTCCGGCAAAACGGTGCGAGCTCGCGGTTGTTGCCGGCGGGCAATCGCAACAGGACAGCGCCGCCGACTCCGCGAACGTTTTTCGCCTTCGCCATCGCCAAAAGCTCGACGAGCCAGCGCGGGTCGGCCCATTGATCGTCGTCGAAAAAGGCGATCCACTCTCCGCGCGATGTTTTCACCCCGCAGTTTCGGGCGAAGGCGATTCCCGCACGCGGTTCGCGCACATAGCGGACAGGCACGGTGGAGCGCTGCGCGGTGGAGGCGACAACTTCGGCCGTGTGGTCTGTCGAAGCGTTGTCGACCACGACAATTTCATAATCGAATCCTGCGGTTTCAAGTGCCGTCAGGCTCTTAAGCGCCTCAGCGAGCGCTTCCGCTCGGTTTCGCGAGCAGACCATTATGCTTACGTCCGGATTGCTCATTGTCGATCTCTATGTGCTCGGAGAAGGGACTGCTCAACTTGCAGCGGCCGAACGAATCGGCCGCTCGTCTCAGTTATGTCGCAACCACTGTGGGTTCCAGCGATCGTAAAACTCGAAAGAGGATCCAGCAGCGGACCGCGGCACCGCCGGACACTCCCAAGAACATGGCCAGAGCTGCGCCCAAAGCTCCGTAATGGGGCAAGAACACGGCGGACGCGGCTATCACAATGACCAGGGCGCAAATGTCCGCCCGGAAATTCGCCGCGGGACGGTCGATAGCCCAGAGCCCATTACCCGCGGTCATGCTAATGCTGCTGGACACGAGTGCCAGGGCCAGCAACAGCATTATCGGGCCCGCGCCATGGTACTCATCCCCGTAGACGAGGACTGCCAAACTGTCCCCCGTCAACGCCAATACCAGGCAAAGGCCGCCGAGCGTGACGACGAACAAGGTTGCCGTTTTCCACAGCACGCTGCGGAGCCTGGGGATCCCGCCGACGGCATAGGCATGGATGGCCTTGGGGCCTGTAAATTTCCACATGCCAATGAGAAACATGTTTGCCACGCCAATGAGCGTGCTACAGGCCGCTAGCATTCCCGTTTCAGCGGTCCCGTCGGCAGCGCTGACGAACCAGGGAAGAATGTACGGCGTCGAGCAGCCGACGAGCTGCCCGGCGACCGCCCATTTGCCGAACCCCCAATTCATCCGCCAATCGGAGAGAAGCCGTTTCGGCTCGATACGAAATCGACGGCGGTCTGAAAGCAGAAATCCAAGACTGGCAACCGCGCAGGACAGACCCATTACGGCGTAGACCGACTCGACGTGCAGCACGTCGAAAATCCCCAGCAGCAGCAAGCTGGCGACCTGCAGCACGAAGACGGCCGAGTCGGCCAAGAGTGCATTCATCACTTGAAATCGGGCGAACGTCAAATGCCGGATGTGGTCGCGGAACAACATGAACGGAACAGCGCCAAGCAAGACCCAGGTGACGCCTCGGAGTTCTTGAGGCCCGTAGCCCAGCGACAGGATTCCCTGGACGCCGATCAGGCAGAGCACCGTGGCCACCGCGAGCACGGCCTGATGTACGAAGCTGCTGCCTCCGTAAGCCGGGAGGCTGTCATCCCGCTGCCGGTTGCAGTAGACCATGTAGGGTGCGGAGATGATCTGCTCCTGAATTCCGCGGATGAAATAGAACATGCTGAGGGCGAGATAGTAGACTCCCAAGTCTTGCCTGTCGCAGAGACGTCCGATGATGACGCTTGTTGCGAAGTTGGTCGCGCTGACGACGGCTTGATCGGTAACGGCAAGCAAGCCGTTTCGCACCGACGGCTCGACCAGCGCGTTGCGAATCCGACGCGCCAATTCACTCGCGCCCAATGGGCGCGTTTTTTCGGCGATGGCCGGAATTGCCGCCGAACCGAGAATTGTCGCCGCTTCTGGCCGCATAGGACCTTCCGCCTTCCAAGCAGTAATGGCTGACGCTTAAGACAGAATGGGTCGGGTGACATGCTCGCAGAAGCTGCTATGGATCGCGTCGAAAAAAGTTGGCATGATCGCCGTCACCGGTCGTCCTGCCAGACCTCTGATGGCCGGCAGCAGGCCGTACCACCCATCGAGCTTGGCGGCGAGGGTCGCAGCGGTGTCGTCTCTCTCCGCGGTAAATCGGCCCCAATCGAATGAGTCGTCCCCCGGCCGCACGAGCGTGCTTTCGGTCGTCAGGCTGCAGATCGCCCCCGTTTTTCGCACCGCTTCGCTCAACAGCGGCCCAGAAAATCCGTGCTTTCGCGTGCCGTACGGAAACGCAAAAGTGGCTTGGCTGATACCGAAGCGGCATCGCAAGACGTCGAGGCATTGGCTCAAGTCCTGCGCGAGCGCTTGCGGCCGGTTGCGGAAGTCGTCATGCGTGTGCGTGTGCGCGCCCAGTTCGATGAGACCGCTATCGAGCAACTGGTCGCATTGCGCAAACGTCAATGGTTTCCACGACTCGGGACAAACGTGACTCGACCCTTTCGCCGACCAATCGTCGAAGGGAAAGGGCTCTTCGGTGTCGATAAAGGCGGTGGCCAGAAAGATCGTCGCCGGAACGTTGAGCTCCTTGAGCACGGGCCAGGCGTAGTGAAGGTTGTTTGCGTATCCATCGTCGAACGTGACGACGAAGACGTGGCGCGGAATGGCTTCTCGCTTCTGGTGCAATGCGAGAACCTTTTTCAGTGGCCAAGGTCGGTAGCCCCGCGCCAGCAGCCCGCTCAATTGCTCCCGAAATCGTTCCGGCGTGACGTTCCACGTGGGTGCCGGCACGCCGCGAAATCTCGGGCAAACGCGATGATACATCAGGATTCCAAACGCGCGCTCGAGGCGCGGCCCGAATTGCCGGGTGAAGACGACCGCCGCTCGTGCGAGGGTCCACTTTTTCAGATGCGAGAGCTGGTCCCTGACCTTTTCTGCGCGATTGTTGGGCCAAGCGGGAGCCGGCATGCTCTCGGCGATGTTGGAAGCCGTTCCCGGCCCGTCGAAGGCAGAAATCATCTCGTCTCCAAAAACTACGAGGGTGTGATGATGTTCGGCGGGCAAACGCCGCACACCATCGACAAGCCTAACTCGCGTTAGTGGGCCACCTTGTTAAAAACCACCGCCGCCAGTGTGGCGAATATGAGGTTTATGTCTCGCAAAACCGTTCGATTCCGCGAATAACGAATATCCATTCGCATCCATTCCGCGAAGCTGACCTGCGATTTCCCGTAGACTTGCCAGTCGCAGGTCATTCCCGCGGTGACTTCGAATCGACGCCTGTGCCACGGCTCCATCTGAACGGTTTCCCTGCGAACAAGCGGACGCGGACCGACCAGGCTCATGTCGCCAATGAGCACGTTCCACAACTGCGGCAATTCGTCGATGCATGACTTGCGCAGGAACTTTCCAATCGGCGTGACGCGAGGATCGTATTTCATTTTGAACGAGGGACCGTCGTACTCGCTGAATTTCTGCAGCTCGTCACGCAGTTGGTCCGCCCCGACGCGCATCGTGCGAAACTTAAAGACGGTAAACAAGTTGCCTCCCAAACCGTCGCGCTCTTGTGGGAAAAGAATGGGCCCCGGCGACGTCAGCTTGATGAGCACAGCGGTGATGGCCAACAGAGGTGACAGCACGATCAATCCGACCGACGCACCAATCACGTCGATCGAGCGCTTCCAGGCCGGCAGCGGGCGTACGAAAAGTGTTGCCAGCGAGCTGGTACGCGTCATCGACGCCAATGCCGAGCTTGCAGCCGCATTCTGCCTGCCTCGAGTCCCGGCGAGGGATTTTCCAGCGCCGGCTTGAACGTTATCCGCCGAGCTGTCGTCGCCGTTGGAACCGACTTGCTGAGTGTCTGACGGATAGACGTAGACGTTGCACGCGGGGGTGGTTGAGCCGTTCCAGGAGCTCACGATTTGCTCGACGAATTTCCACGCGCCTTCTCGATGAGTGTTCCACAATGTGACGCCAACGTTCTTCGCGTCGATCCAGCCGACGTAGTCGGTGGCGCGGATTCGTGTACGCAGGTGACGCAGAAACGCCTCCGACTCGGACGTCTTGTCGGACGACACCGATAGGGAGAACGAGATCAGCGAAAAGGATGTCCCGCTGCGGTCGGCACGCATTCGCTCGCGTTCGAGAATTCCCCGGAATCGATCGGAGTCGTGCACTTCGCCGCCAGTGGGTTCAGGCTTGCTCGTCAACCAGTTGCAAAGCGTCTGATAGACCATTGAGATCGTCGCCATCGAAAAAATGCCTTTCGTCTTCCCATCGTCAGCTCGACGTGTTCTGCGATGCGTTTCACTCTGTGACTAAGGACCGGGCGGCTTGAAGGTTCGTGCCGGTTTGGGATGGCCTGTCCGGCTCGACGATTGCCCCGAAATCGCCTACACGCCCTTAAAGACTTTTGCGAGATTGCCGTGGACCTTGTGCCGCGTTGCCGCCAGACAACCTGTTGCGGCCAAACGTCTCCGCGTGTGGTCATTTGGCAACGTCGGACGCCCCCTTTTTCCGCCGGGGGCTAAAGACGCAAATGCCGCGCCAGCATCCGGGTCGGCGATCGCCTTCACAGCGCCGTTGCGACCGCTCGATCGTTACAATCCGTGCGCTCGGTGATCGTGCCTGTTGGAATTGCGATTGTGATCGTTATGATCGCAAATGGTGGCACCGTATCGGTGAGGAGGCTCGACGATGGCAAGTCATCGAAACCAGGGGGTCCGCAAGCCGGCGACGAAGTTCCCCAACCTGCAGAAAAAGATGTCGAAGAACATGCTGCAGGCGGCCAAACAACTCCGAAAATTGAAAAAGGGCCAACGGTGAGCAGCCCCGGCTGGATGCTTATCGTGGTTGGCCTGCTCATAGCGGCGATCGGGGCGGTCCTGCTGCTGGTTCCCTCGGTTCCCTGGCTGGGGCGACAGGCCGGTGCTTACAACCCACTGGGTGAACCGACTGGCGCTCGTGGAGTGAAAGTAATGCAAGCTCGGAAATCATTTCGTTGTGCAGCCGCTGTATTCGTTCTGGTTGTTTACTTTGCCGCTGCGAGTGCGGATGACGCTCCGAGGCAAAGCCATCAATTGCAACTGAGTCAAACGTTACAGGTGGAATCTTATCAGCTTCATAGCCTCGTTTTTTCTCCTGACGGCAAGATTCTGGCAGCCGGTGGATGGAAGAGCGCAAACAACGGAAGGGATATCGCAATCAAACTTTGGGACGTCAGATCTGGCGGTCTTATTCGTACGCTGAGTGGCCACACGGGATTGGTAAACTCCCTTGCTTTTTCACCAAATAGTCGAATATTGGCATCCGGAAGTAATGACAAGACTGTCAATTTGTGGGATGTCTCCAGCGGAGAAATCAAGGGCCGCTTGGGTGAGTTTGCGGGTGAAATTGCTGCTGTGGATTTTTCCACGGATGGCCGGTTATTGGCAATTGGCGGTTACGGCGCGAGAATCCCCGGAAATGAAAGGAATCGCATTGGGTTTGGGGAATTGAAGCTCTGGGATGTTGAGCTCGGCAAATTGAAGCTTGATCTTACCGATCATCCAATGGTCGCATATGCAGTAGCGATATCGCCGGACGGAGAGACCCTTGTTGCCGGCGGCCGTAGTCATACCAGTGGACCAGCGGGTCTGTTGCAAGCTTGGAATGTCAGCACTGGGAAATGGAAATTCTCATTGGATGGTCATCGTGGTCTGGTGCACTGCGTCGCATTTGCGCCTGACGGCGACACCTTGGCGTCGGCGTCAGATAAAGACGCTTTGATTCGCATGTGGGACCTCAAAACGGCGAAGCAAAAAACCACGCTGACTGTTCCCGATGGTGCGCGATGTCGGGCGATTGCATACTTTCCGAGCGGTAAAATGGTAGCGACGGGATACGCCGTAGACAGATCGAAACCCAGGGGAGTGAAGGGAGATATCGCGATATGGAACACTGCCAGCCAACTTGAGATTGAAAGGGTGAGCGTCTCCGAATACTCGTTCGCAACCTTCGGATCTCTTGCGGTTTCACCAAATGGCGCAATTGTTGCGTGCAGCGTTGGTCAGGAGATATCGCTCTGGAAGGTCGCCGGAGCGCCGTAGTGTTATCGCTTGTGCTATTTCGGATCGAGGGCGCGCACACGCGCGTCTACATTCCCATTGTGACGTGCATATTGTGATCAGCCTGCTGCTCAGCGGCGTCATGTGGCTGATCCGCTTGTTCTCAAGGTAGACGATCGCGTGAAGCAACGGCAAAAACCGGTCTAACGATTGCCCGTGAGCCTCACCGAGTAGAGCACGCGGTGGGCCCACTGAAGCTGCGAGCGCGGCAGCCGCTCGATCCGGTACAGCTCATTGACGGGAATCAGCAGGATCTCTTCGCCGTCCTCTTTGAAGATCTTGCAGTTGACCCCGATTTGCCCCGCCTGACGCGCGACGCATGGATGCCCGTCGACGGCCGGACACTCAGCACTTGTGATGACAAGATCGCCGTCGCGATAACGTGGCGACATGCTGTCGCCGTCGACTCGCCAGCAAACCGCCTGCGGGAATTTGGCTTTGACCGCCGGGCAGGCGACGAATTCCACGAAACCTAGCTCGTCCGGACGGGACCATTGCACCAACGCAACCGGTCCCGCGACAGGCGAAGTGACGATCGGTGCGATGAGTTCCGCCTCGCGCACGGAACGGGTGGCAGTGGCGCGCAGAAGTTCTTCCAAGCGGGCGTCGGCTTCAGCGCCCCCATGTTGTCCGGCGGTCTCTTCCCAAAAACGCGCCGGACCGGCCGCAGTCCCCCCCATAACCGGCAAAAGGGCATCGAGGCCACCGGTTCCTCCAACTCGCGTCGCCGCGACGTTCGGAAATTCGACGGCGACGTTCTCTAACAGGTCGAGGAAGCCGGACAGGCTGCGTTCGAGTTCGGGGCTGCGGGCCAGCAGATTGTGTATACGTTCATCCAGGGCGGCAAAGTGGTGTTCGCCGCCCGTTTCGGCAGCCCGTTCCGACGGCGCAAGAGCCATTTCTCCTTCGCCGGTCAATAGCCATTGCAGGTTGGTGTCTGTGCGTTCTGCGGCCACCGCCAGCAGTTCCGCGGGCGGAGTCCGGTCGATTTCATAGCGGTGATACGAACTGGGGCCGATGCCCAACTCAGCGGCAAACCGGGTTTTTCCCCGTGGGCCGAAGTGCTTGAGCCGCACCTCCGCCAGCCTCCGGCAAATTCCAGGGACATTTTTTTGCATTCGCGAATATCAGGGCTGGATTTTTTACGCATTTGCGTAATAATCGAGCCATCTTTAGGAACTAGGCTTAGACAGTTGAGCCTGACATCACATGACGCTCGGCAAGAAAACAACTCGAAAAACCGCGGCCCGCCGCCACTCCGACGCCGGCGAGCATCTGACTCGTCTCTGTACCGACCTTCGCGGCTTGGAGTTGCTTCTGAGAATGCAGCGGCAACTCTTGCACGACATGCAGAAAACCGCCTCTCGACTCGCACGCCATGCCCGGACATCCACGCGGACGAAGTGACGGTCAGAAGCCCGGCTTTTTTGAAAAGCCGGGCTTCTAAACCCGGTTCTATCAGTGCTCCTACGACAAGTCCCGAACCGCCTGGGCAACCTCCTCGACGTGCCCCTCGACCTTCACCTTGGGCCACACTGCGGCAATCCGCCCCGACTTATCAATGAGAAAGGTGGCTCGCTGCACTCCCATCGACTTTTTGCCGTACATGTTTTTCTCGACCCACACGCCGTACTTCTCGCAAACCGCATGGTTCTCATCAGCGAGCAGGGGAAACGGAAGTGAGAACTTTTCGGCGAACTTCGCGTGGGAAGCGACGGAGTCGGTGCTGATGCCGAGAACTTCGGTATCGAGCTTTTGAAGCCGCGAGAACTGATCGCCGAAGCCGCATGCTTCTTTGGTGCATCCGGGCGTGTCGTCGCGGGGGTAAAAATATGCCACGACGTGCTTGCTGCCTTGAAATTGGCTCAGCGCAATCGAACCCTCCGGAAAGGCGGGCAGCCGGAAAGCCGGCGCGCGGTCACCAACCTCTGGCATTTGGGCGTTGGGCATGGTTTCTCCATGTGCCTCTTGCGGGCAGTGAGTTCGTTGCGGATCGGTCAACTCAAGTTTTGCTGCTCATCGGCCGGTCGCACTCCGGCAGCCATCGTCATCGTTGTGGTGTTGCCAAGTGACCCCGCAACCGCCACGGCAAGCAACACTTGCAGATCGGTTTGGCCGACGAGCGAAGTGTCGACGGTTGAAGTCGGCTCACTTTTGGGCCGGAACATGGGCCGATGCCGCGTGTTGGGTAGTGGTACGTTTTGAGGAAAGCATTCAATTGCTGCCGTCGTCTGCGGTACGTTCTGGCCTCGAAAGCCGGTAGGCCAAGTAGCTCCAAAAACCAAGCACGGCGAAAAACTCGCATCCCGTCAACCATTCACCATGAATGAGCAGCCAAATCCCATATAGGGCTGCGGGGATGAAGAAGATCGCAACGAACAGCCAGAGCATGCGGAAAACCGGTCGCACTGCGTCTTGGTTCTCTCTCATGGCTCGTCTCCGGTTTACATCTCCCACCGCGTGTTGCCGCCACTTGACCCCCTCAAATGCGCCGACCATAATGCTAGGGCTTTTCACGATTCAGTTCCAGCAACAACCAGGATTGGATCCCCTGCCGATGCTCAACAAATCCGAGCTAAAAGAGTTCCGCGCCATTTTGCTCACGCTGCAAGCGAGGTTGCGGGGCGATGTCGCACAACTGACCGATGAGGCGCTGGAGCAGGGGGAGGGGGGCGGAGACTCGAAAAGTCCCACCCATATCGCCGAGTTGGGAACTCAGAACTTCGAGCAGGACTTCTCTCTGCGGATCGTGGAAAACGACCAGGAAGTGCTCGAAGAAGTCGCCGCAGCGCTCAAGCGAATCGACGACGATATCTTCGGATTGTGCGAGGCGTGCCTGGGCGAGGGAAAGTCGCCTTCGAAGTCCCTGATTCCCAAGACGCGCTTAAGGGCCATTCCCTACGCCCGCAACTGTGTGGCGTGTGAAAGGAAGCGCGAAGAATTGACTTTATGACTCGGGTCCCAGGCAGCAGGACGCTGGTATTCTGCCTGATTGCC
>JBBDVZ010000288.1:0-23267 GCA_040903115.1 Planctomycetaceae bacterium | reverse complement strand
TTCCGCTTTGGAATAGCGGACCGACGAACATAAACCCCTCGGTGCCATGCCCACGGCTCGACTGAGTTCGCCGAAGTCCGCTTTGGGTGGGCATGCCTTTGAGGACATGGCCACGCAGAGCCGTGGCCATGCCACCCAGTGCGTTAAGCACTCTTGTCCTTTTTCAACTCCGCGATCAACTGGCGCAGCTCTTTGATTTCCGCTTCGAGTTTTTTGACGCGGTCGTCGTTGTGACCTCGACGCGATTCGCTCGACCTGGCGCGATCCTCACCACGGTCGCCGCGTCGTTCGCGATCGGCATCCCTTCCGTGGCCACGACCACGCGCACCGAAGCCGCGCCATCCGTCGCTGTCGCCTCTGTGGCCTGCGCCGTGCCACGCAAAGATGCGCCCGCGGCCCCCGCCCCCGTGACCACGATCCGCGAATGCTTCGGCAAATCGGCCGATTCCACGTTGGCGCATGCCGAAACCGCGCCACGGTCCTCGGTTGCCGCCGTGGAATGCAAACGATCTGTCGTGCCCGAATCCTCCGCGGTGGAATGCCATCATTCGACCACGTCCGCCGCGGCCACGATCGAAGCCCGCTCCCCCGCCCCGCCCTGCACGGCCGCGGTGAATGCCCATGCGTCGGTGTCCCTGCTTGCCGAAGGCGTGTCGGCCGCCGCGATCGGAATCGCCGCGGCCAGCGCGCTGGGAATTCGCGCGGCGTTCTCGCATTTGGCCGGCGCCCGTCGCAAACTCTTCGAGCGTCAGCGATCCGTCGCCGTTTTTGTCCATGCGCTTGAAGAGCGCCTCGGCGTTTGGCCCGCGGCCCTCGCCGCGCCGCTGAATTCCCGCCGCATCGCCGCCACGCCGCATTCCGCGAAAGACACCGAAGCCTCCCATCCGGCCGCGCCGTCCCCCGCGTCCTTCCTTCGGCTGCCGCTTATTCTCATTCGCTCCCTGCTTTTCGGCGGGTTTGTTGTCCTTCTTTTCCGAACCAGGGGCCGCGGACTCGGGCTTCGCGGACTCGGCCTTAGGCTTGTCGTCTGCCTTGGGCTCGGCGTCCTTTTTCGCGTCGGCATTTTGCGCGACCAGAACGGCCGCCGTCGGCTCGGTTGAGAGTGGCACGAGGGCGACTACCGGCGCCAAGTCCTGTTGTGGCACCGGCGCAACGACCGGCTCGTTCGATGCAGCCGCATCCTCGGCATAAAGACCGGTAACGCAAGTAAAGAGAAGAACTAACGGCAGAACCGTCAGTCGCGAAGTTTGACAAACTGCCCCATACATCGCAGCAATCCTTTCGAAAAAAACGCATCGGCGCTCGAAACGCATTCACGCCTGCTAAGCTCTTAACCCCGCAGGAAAGTGGCGGTTCCGAAGTTTTCGAAAGGATTTCCCCAACCGGCTTATGCGCCCGCTCGCGTAACGGCAAAATCTCGACACATGCCGAACAAAAAGGCCGCCGAGCACACGCGGGTATGTGCTCGGCGGCGTTACAGTCTGATGTCAAAGGTTCTGAGGGACCCGGGTTCAGAAGCCCGGCTTGGTCGAACGTTTGTGCAGTTCCTTAGCCCGTTGTCGCTTCATTTCGCCCCGTCCGGCTCCGGGCTTTTGTCGACGAGCTCGAGCGACTTTTCGATCAGGATTTCGCCGGTCATCTCGCCCAGCGACGTGCGCGACACGTACTCGTACCGCTTGAAGCTGTTGAAGTCGACCTTCGTCAGAATGTAGCCGAACGCGTCGTTGGTCAGACCGAACAGCAGGTGGTGTTTGCCGTTCATCTTTCGCTTGAGATAGTACCCGATGTTCGGCAGCGCCTCGCCCGGAATCGTCAGAATCTGCGCGTCGCCCAGATTCACAAGGTTGACCCGCGTCGAGACGGTGCGGTCGCTGTTGCGAGGGTACTTCAACGGCGAACCCAGTACGATCGCCCACATCAGGTCCGACTCGACGGGGATCTTGACATCCATCACAGCGCAAAACAATGAGGGATCCTTTTGCAGCGGGGCGTTCTTGACGATCCGCAGCGCCTCGTCGGCCATCGTGTGGCCAATGCGCAAACACTCTTCCCACGTGCGGAAACCGTGCCAATAGGGGCCTTGCGATTCGCGCGGCGGCCTGGTCAGGTCGCGATTGTCGGCGGTGATCATGCCGCCCTGCGCGCCGTTCATGAACAATGCCATTCCGCCGACTTCCGTTTCGATCTTTTCGCAAAGCGGTCCCACCAGATCGGGGCTGAGGATGCCGACGCCTGTGCCGAGCACTTCGGGGTGAATCGCGTAGTTCACCAGCGTGCCAATGGTCTTGCCGTCGGTGCCGGCGGCTTGAATGACGGTCATCCGCGGGTCGTACAGTTGGGGCGCGTAGTAGTTGTACGCGATTTGGCCCTTGGCCTCGTCCGTATTGATTTTGAGGATCGCCGGCTTGAGATTGCCGACGGCCTCGTTGATCGCCTCGGCGGCCTTGTTGCAGACCATGTCCATGAATTCGAGATTGCCCGTGTGGCCCCCCTTCCCGTCCGGAAACGCATAACAATCGGGAGCACTGTGCGTGTGCGTCGAACCGATGAGAATGTTCTCAGGCGCAATGCCGGTCACTTGTTTGCGCACGCGGTTGGCAAGCACCGACGGAAATCCCAACAGGTCGAGGCCGACAATGGCCACCGTGGTCTTTTCGTTTTGGAAGACCATCGCCCGCGCCGTGAGGTCGCCGCGTTTTTCCGTCACGGGAGCGGGCGTTCCGAGGCCGCCGCTCACCGGCAACAACGGGTCGGGCGTGATCACCCGCATGCCGACGCCGACGCGAATTTCGGCCCATGCCGGCGATGCTCCGAACACGGCCCCCAACGCGATCAAACCCACGAAACATTTTCTGATCATTGTGTCCACCTGTTAACGGCAAGAGGTCAAACCATGTTGCCCAGACGATGCCGCCGCAAACCCGTTGGCGGCGCGATCGTCCAGACACGAGTCAATCCGACTATAATAAAGGCTCAGCCGGCCTGTGACTACAATGCGGAAACAGCTTTCGGCTTTCAGCGATCAGCGGTCAGCCAGAGAATGGATTTTAAGCTGATGGCTGAAAGCTGATAGCTGACCGCTGATAGCTTATGGCTTACAACCCCCATGCCTCCTTCCACATCCAACATCCTGATCCGCTCCCTCCAACGACCGTCCGCGTATCGCCACAATGTCGCGGACATCGAACTGGTCGAGACGCACATTTCGTGGGTGCTGTTGACCGGGCAGTTCGCGTACAAAATCAAAAAGCCCGTCGATTTGGGATTCGTCGATTTCACCTCGCTCCAGCGGCGGCGGTTTTTTTGCGAGGAAGAGCTGAGGCTCAACCGGCGGCTCGCGCCCCAGTTGTACCTCGACGTGACGCCGATCACCGGCACGCCGGCGAGCCCGACCGTTGGCGGCGAAGGCGACGCCATCGAATTCGCCGTCCGCATGCGGCAGTTTCCGCAGCCGGCGCTATTGAGCCGCGTGCTCGAGCGGGGCGAGTTGTCGGCCGAGCAAGTGGACGAACTGGCCGCCGAAGTGGCCGACTTTCACGCGGCCATCGAAATCGCCCAAGCCGATTCGCCGTTCGGCACGCCGGAGGCAGTTCGCGCACCGGTGCTGGAAAACTTCCGTCATCTCGACGTCGACGGCCGCGACCATTTCCAAACCCCTCTCCCCTCGAGGGGAGAGGTTGTGAGAGGGGAGGAGCGACGCGGGGACGCGGCCTGCGGCGAGCTCAGCCGAGCGGGGACGCGGCGACACGGGGAAACAGAGCCGGCGAGCGGGAGAGGGGGCGAGGAGGAGACACACGCTTGCTCAATTTCTCCGCGCTCGCGCCAATCCGCAATCCGCAATCCGCAATCCACAATCATCTCCACCCTCCCCCAACCCCTCCCTGGAAGGGCGGGGAGTCTTGAAACCGATTCTAACGACGCACATCGACTCGAGCAGTTGCGCCGGCTTCGCCAGTGGAGCGACGATGAGTTCGCGGCACACGAGCACGACTTCGCGGCCCGAAAACGGGGCGGCTTCGTGCGCGAGTGTCACGGCGACATGCACCTGGGCAACATGATCCTGCTCGACGGGCGAATTGTGATCTTCGACTGTATCGAGTTCAACGACAGCCTGCGTTGGATCGACGTCGCCAGCGAAGTCGCGTTCTGCACGATGGATCTCGAAGACCGCGGCCGCCCCGATCTGGCACACGGTTTTCTCAATACCTACCTCGAACTCACCGGCGACTATGCGGCCCTCACGGTGCTGCCGTACTATCTCGTATACCGGGCATTGGTGCGGGCCAAGGTCGCCGGCATTCGGCTCAGCCAGCCCGATCTCGAGCTGAATGAGAAGCAGCGGCTGCTCGACAGATCTCACAGCTACCTCGATCTGGCCGAACGCTACGCCACTCGCTGTCGCCCGATGCTGGCGATCACGCATGGATTCTCCGGCAGCGGAAAGACAACGGGCACGACGAACTTGGTGGCCGATCTCGGCATGATCCGGCTCCGCTCCGACGTCGAACGCAAACGACTGTTCGGTTACGGCCCGTCGGATCGCACAAAATCAGGCGTCGACGAAGGGATTTACGCGGCCGACGCATCCCGCAAGACTTACGACCGCCTGGCCGAACTCGCACAGACGGCACTGCAGGCCGGGTTTCCAACGGTCGTCGACGCGACATTTCTCAAACGCGCGGACCGCGATCGCTTTCGCCAGATCGCCAAACAGCTCGATGTGCCCTTCCGCATCCTCGACTTTCGCGTGTCCGAGGAAATCTTGAAGAAGCGAATCGCCGATCGCCAACGCGAAGGCCGCGATGCCTCCGAGGCAACCGCTGACGTGCTATCTACGCAACTGGCAACCCACGAGCCGTTGTCGAGCGATGAGTTGGGCAATGCGATTGTGATTGACGGCAACAAGTCCAGCGTCACTGCGGAGATCCTCAGGCGACAGCTTTCCTAGCTGGGCGTGGATGACGGGTGCCATGCCCACGGCTTTGCGTGGGCATGCTCGCATGAGGCACCGACACTCCGCAAACGGCCGGAGGAATGGCTCGGCGCGACGACAATGGGGCTCCTGCTGTCGGCAAAACCAACGGTTGCAAGCCCCCTGCGGATTACGTATAGTCGGCGCGCCGTCGTCGATCGAGCGCGACAAATGCGCAGCATCGGCCAGCGGCAATGGGACAGGTAGCTCAGTCGGTAGAGCACAGGACTGAAAATCCTGGTGTCGGGAGTTCAATTCTCCCCCTGTCCACTCCCCAAGCCCGTAACCGCCAAAGCGTTGCGGGTTTTTTCGTTGATGGACTTCTAGCACCAATGGGCCAGTACAGCCAAAGTACAGCCTAACTTTCAAATGCACGATGGTGGACAGTGAAGTACCGTGCCGGACGGCGTTTTGCTTTGCGCCGGTGGATGGTTGTGGGCGCGAACGAACGTTGGTGTGCGCTGGTGACGCTGGAAGCTCACCTTGCCTCGGTCGATGTGACCGATGCATGGTTTCCCGGACTGACAACCATAACTAGAACGATTCCAACCGGCGAACCGGTACTTGTGAGATTTGAAACCGAGTCGCCAAGTCCTTGATTTGCTCCATCGAGTCATATCCGCTCTCAGAAACCACCATCATTGGAATCTCCGCCAAGTGCTTTCGTCTTTCGATCAGTTTCCTCAGATCCTCCAAGGCTCCTCCGTGAATCCCCCCTTTCTCGGCTTCTACGGGAATCGGAACAACAACTTTTACTGGCTGCCCGAATAGCTCAAAGCGGACTTCGAGCCAGAGGAGAAAATCAGGACTATCGCCCACACTGTTATCAACGGGCCGAAACTCAATCTCGATGTTTGTTGCTTCCGTCAACACCTTCTGCCGAGTCCGGTATCGAAGCAGCGCATTGAAGACTTTCCTTTCGTCAACGTCAGGCATCGTGACTTTCCTCTTTGATCGCACGTAGGATGAGCGGACGCAGTGAAATCAATGCTCTCTCGATCGCCTCGTTCGACAATTCGCTCGGAAAGTCCCGTTGCTCCCGCAGAAACCCGAGGAGTGCGATTCCTTCGGCACCAAGTTTGGAATTGCTCTCATTCCTGAGCTTTTCGACGCTCACTCGAAGTGAAGGTAGAGTCTGTGGCGGGCTGCTTTCAATGTTCTCGCCGAGGAGCGAAAGAGAATTGCGCAAATCATGCCATTGAGAAAGGAGCGCCGTCCTCTCCTCTTCGCATTGTCTCACCTTCTCCTCAATGATCTCCTTTGCTCGCTCCATCGACTCACTCGAAATCGAATCCTGAAGCGAAGCAGATTCCTCTGGGAAGTTCTCGCTAAGGGTTACGATCAGGCCGCTCAGTGACGCCAACATGCCGCAGAGCATCTCAACGTCCTCGATTTCTTCATGTACAGAAAGTGTAATACCAAAATTGGACACCGTCTCAGCTTGACGTGAAATCTCTTCTGCTTCGGCGATCTTTCCTGGCTGCGAAACTCCGAAAAAAATCAGGTAACGTTTCAAGGCCTCTGGGTTGTTGGATGTCCACAACCGTTCATACCGTGGTACGTTGTTCACAACCTCCGTCAGATTTGTGTCGGCCTGATCAAATCCACTACGAATCCACGTTGGAAGGGCCTCGTCGGAAACGAGAAACTGTTGCAGTGGCTCAAAGCGTTCGGTCACCGCCCGCACCTGATCGGCAAACGCCTCAGCTCGCTCGGTCTCATCGAAGAATTCCTCTGGTAGACTATGGGTGTTGACACCAACTTGCTGCAGGGATTGCCTATTCCTTGAGCGCACCGGGTCCCGAATCCATTCCTGCAACATTTCAATGTGAGCGGTCAGAGCCGCCTTCGACCAACGACCCGTTAGAGTAGGCATGCTTTGTTTCTGAGGTTCTTCGAGGCGCTGTGCTTGCTCTTGCACTTTGCGTGCCCTACGGCAGAGGTCATCGACTTCTGCACTTGCGGAATGCAATGAGGACAACAAATCAAAATGAAGGGGACTCACCGTGCTATTCCTCGTCCGCGGATTGCAGCAGTTCTTTCAATTCGTCTAGCCGCCCTTCCAGGCGGTTCAGATTTGACATTACTTCTTCAAAGTTTCCAGCAATCTCCTCTGCCTTTCGCTGAAGGGACTCTAGGGAGCAGAGATATCGATAAACTCTCTCCTTCTGAACGTAGCTACGCAACGTGTCATCCGACGACAAGCCAAGATATGCCACTGCTTTCGGACACTCCCAATAGTTCTGAACGAGTTTGTGCGAAATGCGATCAACCTTCTCGATTGAAGCCTTCGCCTTGGCGCCCTCCACCCCCAGCTTTCGAATCGTGTGATCCACGTCTGCGCCTCTGCAGAACAATTCGAGGAGCGCTCGAAGTACGGGAAAGCCAGATGTGTCGGGCTGCGACAAGCAAGAGTCGGCGATTTTCAGCAGCGATTGAAATCCGTCCAGAGCCTTTACGGTGCCTTCATAATCCTCGAAGTCAATTCCTGTCACGCCAATCGCAGTTTTTGCTTGGTCCTCCAAGTCTCGGGCAGATTCAAGCACCGGGATAATGTTGTCCCGAATGTTCCTTGCGTATTCCGTCAATGCACGGGACCGATCGCCGAAGTTGAAGTCGCCCCGTATTGCTCGCCACAGTGACTCCACGAGCCGTGAATGATCCTCGCTGGGAGCAAGCCTGACGACCTGATCTCGGGGACACAGCCGCATGAGTGCGATCAAATACTCTTTGGTAGTCCCAACCCAATAGCGCTGGATGCGTTCCGTCGCCGGGGCATCGATAAGTTGCTTTGTCCGACCGTAGCGAGGGAGAATGTCATCAGCAATGCCTGCAAGTCCGGTTCCGTAAACGAGTTTGTTCAGGTCGCCTCTCCCTTTCCCATCTTTGCCACTTCGAAAGAGGTCTCTGAGTTGCACTAGCAGTTCCTTCTGCTTAGGAGTCCAATCGGCCCAAGCCACGCTCAACGCCGCAACTGCGAGCGAGCGATCAGCAACTCGGGAGCTACCCCATACGTTGTCCGCATCCGGCGGCGGTTCTTTGAAGAATATCCGTGGTTCGGGGGCGGAGCCACTGGCGATTTCAAACAGAGCCGCTGAGTAGATTTCTGCCTTACGGCTGAGTAACACATCATCCTTATCGGTAGTCCACCGTTGAACGTACACGTTCAAGTCGCCGGGTGAAACGTCGCCAAGTTCACCGGCACCGCTGAGCAAGAAGTCGGACAAGAGTTGAGGTACAACGGCGACCGATAACTTGCCATTTTGATTGCACCAGTTCTCGATTGGCTGCGGCGTTCGTTTCCCTGCATCGGAAGGAAGCATGCACAACACGCCTGACCCATCCTTCAGCACAGCAGTAAGAAACTCGTCGCTGACGAGAAACTCTTCGAAGTCTCGATTCGACAAAAAAAAGTATGCCAGGGTGTTTCCGTGGTTCCATTTCCACAACGGTGCGCCCTTTCCTTCCCGCTGATCCTTCACTCCGAGCGGGTCGTGGCCCTTCACGATTGGATTCATTAGCGGAAAAGGAAATGCTCGTCGCACCTCACTCATTGTAAGCGGAAGGATCGTTTCGGCTTGCTTGGCTTCCCATTGCCGTCCGATTGTCCCATGTACGGCCGCATGATCGGAGACAATGCGCTCATAGAGGCCAAGAAGTTGGCCCATGTGTTCGGAGAGCGTAGGATTGCCGTACTCGTATTCGAGTAGATGGTCGAGTGCCAATGACATCGCCTCAGGTAGCTCGTTATCCGGCACAAAGCATCGATAATTGTTGTCGGAAAGTGCAAGGAGCGTAGCACGAAAATACTCAGCGAAAAGCACGGCGACGTCTGTCGGAAGTCCAAAGGCATCTGCGATGTGATCCGCAAGCTTCCCCTCGTCAAGACTGCCGACGTCGATGTGGTAACACCGAATGGCTCCCCCGTTTTCGGGAGCGAGATTCAAAAGCGAAGGGACTTTCGTAGGAGAGAGATGCTCAATGACGGCTGGCGGCACTTCCGTCGGATGTTGCCCGATGTGGTCAAACTGCTCCCGCAGGATACGAGCGGCGCGAGGGGCTGTCAGCGATTCGGGAAGATCGCGCAGTTGCTCGCATGCTTTGAATAGATGGCGAGCTTTACCACGAGACAACCACCAGCAGGAATTTGCTCGCTTATGGTCGACACCGAGCCTAGATCGAACGTATGTCACGTCAGCGGCCGGTATGACCAGTCGAAGAGCCCGTGTTTGGTCAGCCCCACCCATTTCGTAGATGCCTGCTGGGGCCAGAGCGAAGAACTTCAAGTACGGAGCTTCGAACAGCTCTCGAAGAGGACTACGATCTCCAAGTGTGTGGACTTTCTCTTGTAGCGTCTTGTACTGGCCTTCGAGTTCGTCAACGAGGAGTACCGGCTTTTTGTCCGTAGCGTTCGAGTCGCCCAAAGCGATAAGCAGAGCATCGAGAAGGGGCGCATGGGTTCTCCTAGGGTCGATGTGACTCTCTAGTTTCTGACGATAATCACCCGTTCGGCTTTGAAGTATCTGCGTTACAACCTGGAGCTTTTTCTCGACGAGATTCGCAACATCCCCCTGCGTGTACACGCTGTCAGTTCGAATGACGTCTGTAAGCAGATCTTCGGCAAGGAACAGGACCGGGAGAAGATTCAGGTCCAATGCGGTTCGGAAGATCCGGTAGAGGAATTGCGTCTTCCCGGCACCGAAGGTTCCGATGACCACGTACGTCGGGTGTTCAAGATCGCCATCGGCGTAGCTCTTGAGGAGCCCATCCGATTCGGCGATCAACCGCTCATGTCGATCAGAAAGCGGCTGGAATTCGCGGTCAAAGGTGGCGAAAACCATGTCGAGACCCGCACCTGTGGTTTGAGAAGAACAAATGACGCCCCCAGCGTGGTAAGTTTATCTCTCGCCTCTTAGAACGACAACAAGCACGGATCCGAGACGATGGATTTCTCGATGTCGTCCCCGACAACGATGAGGCAGCGGGCGGGCGGGCGAGCGACTGCCAAATGATACCCAGCGAAGGTCACTTCGGTCCGACATGCCGACGCGAGTGCGCATCCGGCCAACTCACCCAATCCGCCCGAAGACCGCATCCATCTTATCGGCGGCGAGGCGTTCCTGCGACGGCAGCACGTGGGCGTAGGTGTCGATCGTGACCGACGAGCCCGAATGGCCCATCGTGTCGGAGATGACGCGAATCGGGACGCCGTTTGCGAGAGCCAGCGTGGCGTAGGTGTGCCGCAGGTCATGAAACCGAATCTCTGGGCAATCGGCCTGTGCAAGAAGCGGTATGAACGAACGGCGCTGTACGTTTTGGCGTCGCAGCGGTCCGCCGGCCTGGTCGCAGAAGACGAGGTCAACGCCGGCATGGCCTTCTTTGAGCATTCGTTTGCGATGCTCGAGCAAGGCGTCGATCGCGACCTGCGGCAGACGCACTTTGCGGGTTCCCCGCTTCGTCTTTGGCGGACCAGACAGAAATTTGCCTAAAGACTCGTTGAGCGTGCGGCGGATGAACATCACCTGCATGTCGAGGTCGACGTCTTTCCACTCGAGGCCCAGGAGTTCGCCTTCGCGGGCACCAACCGTAAGCGCCAAGACGTACAGGGCGTGCAACCGGTCGCCCTCGGCTGCCTTGAGAAACCGCTGGGCCTCTTCCTGGTTCAGCGGGTGCATCTCACGCTGTTCCGCCTTGGGCGTATCGACGCACTGGCAGACGTTGCGCAAAAGAAGCCCGCGCTTCACGGCGTGGTTCAGAGCACCACGCAGGATGCCGAAGGCCATTTGTTGGCGTCTTGGCGAGTGCCCTGCCTCGTTGAGCCGTCGCAGGAATGCATCGATGTGCGAGGGCGCAAGTTGGGTCAGCTTGATGCCCCCAAGATGCGGCTTGATATGCAAGCGAACGAGCACTTCGTAGGAGACGTAGGTTGTTTCGCGAACCGTGCGCTTGGCGCAGTTTTCGAGCCACTGATCGAGGTATTCCGCCAGTCGGAGTTTGCAGAGATCGCCCAGCGTGCCATCGAGCTTCTGCCCTTGCAGCCGCGTTAATTTGTCCTGAACCGATTTCCGCGTCGGTCCGTACACGACGCGGCGCTTGCGCCGCCCCTGGGCGTCGTAGCCAATTGTCAGCACGCCCTGCCAGCAGTTCTTGTCGGGCCGGTGCGTGATCGAGCCTTCGCCTCGTCCCCGTCTTTTCGTCACCCGTTCTTCCCCGTTCCAGTATGTTCGCGTCATCGCGGCCGCCCCGATGCGGCTTCGCAGTGTCACACTGAGCCTTGACGCTCGGCCGGAATCAAGGCATGTTCGCGTCGATTTCGACTTCCTGGCGGAAGAACCCAGGAAGGCTACGTGCCGTCGGGAATGCGACGAGAAATGAGCGAAGCGCGGATCAACCGTTCGATTTCCTGGGACGGGATGCGGCGGGCGCGACCGATCTTCACGTACGGTAGCTCGCCGCGTTCCATCAGGTTGTAGAGCGTACTGCGGCTGAGCGCAAGCAGTTTTGCCGTGGCTTGAATGGTCAGCAAGTTGGCTGGCCGCAGCTCCGAATCGGTAGCGAGCATTCAATAATCTCCTGTACCGTCGTAAAGCGGAAGATGGGCCACTTCTCTCCGCGGATCCCGATTTGCCGAAATTCATTTCGTGCTGGGCGCCATCCGTGGCAGGATCTCCTTGTACGCACGCGGACGAACCAACCGTTGTCGCGGTTCCTCAGTTCAATTGGAGTATCAACATGACGAATTCATTCGCTTGAGTGCCGTCAACTCTATTGCCACATTCAACATTTGACTCTCGCCTCTCCGGAGTTGCCGCAACCGTTGACCACTGTCCCACTGAGACTCGAGTCGGGAGAGACCTCAAAGTATGTCGGACGCGTTTCGCTAAAACCCGGTGTCTGTCCTTCAGAATCTGTAGGACGGCCGGTCCCTCGGCTATGATCGCGGTGAAGCCGCAGGATTCCGCGCGCGAATATGCCAGCCAGTTCGACGAAAGCTTCGTCAACACACTTGGACGTCCGTTGACTCGGTGAATGCATATCGATTCTTTTGTGGCGCGTGATTTGGTAGCGTCGAGGTGCAGCGGCACAACGTATCACCTCTCTGCTGTTCATATACGCGAGGCACGCGCGAGTTGTCCGCCGACGTTCTAAAGATGCCGCAAACCCGTCACCCGCGGCAGTCGTCACTCTGCGATAACAGTACCTGCATGGTCAGAGTATGGAAGACGACAACGATGTCGAATTTGCCCATGTGAGCATCGGTGAACTGAGGCGCATCCGAGAGCTGGCCAAACAAATTCGCGCAACGCTGGCTGTAGAGAATCACGCGGCCGATCTGTCCGAGCTGCGCAAACAGGTGAGCGATGCCATCTTGAATGGTGCAAAAAGTCGGCTGTTCGACCGCGTCCTGGCGGCGTCGCAATCTGATCTGCCTCAAATCCTGACAGACGTAGAACGATTCCTGAACGGCCACCAAGCCTGGTTCACCAGGAAGTTCGGTGACAAACAGGCGAAATTGAGGCGTATGCTCGAGGACCGTCTGGCACGACTCCCGGAGCAGCTCGATCTCGCATTGCAGCCGTCGCAAATCACCCCGGCGACCCAGGCACGCAAGTCAGACCTCGGCGGTGCGGATGACGTTCGTCTCCCACCGAATGAGCTCGTGAAAGTCCGCACGATCAACGACATCGCGCTATATGCGGAACGTGAATTCGGCTGGCGCCCGGCGCGAAGTACGCTCAATCATTGGATCAAAAACAAATCGTTGCGTGCGCGGCGCCGTGGAAAAATCTGGGAATTCAGCCGCAGCGATCTCGAAGCGCTCGTGCAGAAGCGGCCATCGTCCGACTGAGACGCTCGACTTTCCGCATCCCAACTGATGATGGACCTGCTAGTGGCCACAGTGGGCAGCGAAACGGATTCAGAGATGATCGAATTCTGTTTGAACCACCTACTGCGATTCAGACGACCTCGTCTCACACCGTTGATGCAAGGACTTTTGGGTCGGATTAGCACACTGAGCAATCCGACCGACACTGCGCACCTGCTCGGCGGAGTGATTGGAGACGCCGTAATTCGATATCGCGCGAGTGGCGAGGACCACGACGAACTTCAAGCGATTTCTAATTGGTTCGACGAAATACGTATTGATCGTGGGCAGAGCGTCGAAGTGCGCCAGTCACTGATCACATCCCTTCTTGCAGGCGCGGATCGCAGGATCGCATTGTGCAAACAGCGCACCAAGCAGTACGCGACTGAATGGCTTTCTCTCACGAATTGGGGAATAAATGAATGGTTGGAATTGGGCACCGACGTGAATGATACGCGTCATCTGCCGAGTACTCCCGTCAGGTTTGCTCGGCAGCATGCTTGGTCCGGCAACGTGCTGGGCTACGTGCTTACCGAGTTAAATGATCTACTGATTCGCATTCTTCGCGAAGGCGGGCTCGGCGAGTTTAATTCCATTCATTTTGAACTCAACGAATCAGTTGAAAACAAAAATATCGTCGCTGAAACGGGTAATAGACCTTCAAATAGGTTACCGGTCGTGGCGTTCATGTCAGATGGTCAACGCCTTGAAATATGCCGTGCCTCAGTTGACCGGGTTGCCGACTGGCGGCGCCAAGACAAAAAAACCAATGACTTGGTTTACGGCTCCAGCTTGTCCGGTCAGGATTCGAAGAAGCTGATTGAGAACTGCTTCGATTTCGCCAAAGATCGAAATTATGTCCGCCGCGAAATGGTGACGATTGTGGACGTCCTTGCGGACGCAGAATTACGGCACATCGCGAACGCACTACGGATCAAGTTGCGGCGAGTCAAGAGATGACGAGCGCGCGGTGCGCCACGCGGTATACAACACGAATTGGTGGAAGTCATTCGTCCATGCGCGCCTCGAGGTGGCAATGGGAGACCGGGGTTGTCTATCGCTTTTTGGAAACCGCCCCGAGCTACATCGGTAATTCGCCGATCACCTCAAGGCCGCGTTCCATTTGAATGGAGGACTCGGGTTGCCGCCCGTTCGCCGTTTCGTTCCGTTTTGCCAACGTTGGCCAACGTTGGCCAACGTCGCGTCCGCCCGGGCGGTCCGAGCAAACGGCCAACCGACGACAAAACGCCCGCACGTTGGCGACGTGGGGCGTCAGGGCGGCGGAGTTTCCGCTTATTTGGCGAGAGTAAACCGCCCGCGGTCGGTCTTCTTGAACCGGGCATCCTTCCCCTTCGTCGCGACCTCTCGAATTATCGCCGCGTACAGCGTGGCCTGCGGCGTTTTGCCGCCAGGACTTTTCCAATAGCCCTTGGCCGCCATCGCGTCGATCATCTCCTTCGCGGCCATCGGCTCCTTCGATTCGCCCAGAACCTTGGCAGCCGCGTCGAGGGCGCTCATCTTGCCATCCGCCTTCGTTCGCGGCGCGGTCTTGGCAGCCTTCTTCGGTGCAGCCGTCTTGTTGGCCTTCGCACTCGGTTTGCCGGTCTTCGAGGGCTTCGCGGTATTGCTGGTTTTCTTCGCGGACATCGTTCATCTCCTGTCGGGCGTCGTTTGGCGTTTTCCGCGGGGCGACGTTCGCCCTCTGTCCGGCATTGCCGATCCGACCGCCGTCAGGACAGGTCTGTTACCTCAGGTGCGGAAGAACATCCAGCCAGTTCCGGAGAGATTCTGAAGATTTCCATCATTTGCGTCACATGCGTCATTTCTCGCGGAAGTAGTGCCGGAGATTGCGTCATCCAGCCGAGGTCTTGCGTCATTCTCCGCGAGCTTGCGTCACGCGCGAAAGGAACGGATTACACGTCTTCGCATCGAACCGCATCGCGTATGCGGCCGCAGTGACGAACGTGACGCACATGACGCAAACGCCGGGTGAAAGAACATGATCGACAGTGTTCCCGATCCAACGCCGTCAGCAAAGCTCAGTCCGACCGCGATGTCCGCCTGCGATGCGGCGCGGCTTATGTCGCGTCTGCGGAACGACCGAGTTGGCAAGGGCGATCGCGGTTGCCTATCGCCCTTTGGCAATCGGCCGGAGCAACATCGGTTGTTCGCCCATCGCCTTGCGGCCGAATATCGGGTAAAGACCGAAGGCCGCGGACGCACGGTCGACGAATGGAAGCTGCGTCCGGAGCGAGGTGATAACCATTGGTTCGATTGCCTGGTTGGCTGCGCCGTCGCGGCATCAATTCAGGGCGTGTCCCTGATGGATCAGACCCCGAAACCCAAGCCGCGTGCTCGCCGCAGGAGGGTGGACTACCTGTTTCAATGATGCCGCGGAGAATCCTTCGGGAATCGCCGGCCTATTTGATCGAGCAGCGCGAACGATTGCGGTTGCGATGTGAGGACGATCCGAGCGCCGTGCAGGGTTCGAAAACGACTGCGAGCAAGCGCGAATCGTTACAAAGGGGGTTGTGCACGGGGAGCTGGACCTGCAGATCGAAGAGAGGCCGTAGAATTCTTTCTGGTTCGAATCTTGCAAACCCGATCCTCATCGCTACCATGGAAGGCGCAAAGCATTCTCGTCCTATTGGTCCCAATCGTCATTTCCGTTGATGTTTCCTTAGTCTTTGCGTCTTGCCCGATTGGCCGCGGGGTTATTTTCTGGCCGCCGCGCGGAGCGCGGCATTTGCGTTAAGGGGGGGAAGGGCTCCAACTGGTTGTCCACGGTTTGAGGACAGCGACGACGATGTCGTTTCTCAATTCGACGCTAGCCATTCAAAGCGCGGCACCGAGCCGACCCTCGGTTCGGCAACTTGGCGCCAACGTCGGTGCCGTGCGGATTGACGGGAAGTTGCTGCTGCGGGGCAATAGTCGCTTCCCAATCCAAGGCGTCACCTACGGCCCCTTCGCACCCGATGAGCGAGGCTACGCCTTTCCACCGGTTGATCGCATTCGAGACGATTACCGCTCGATGCGCGAGGCTGGAGTCAACGCGGTCCGCACCTATCATGTCCCGCCGCCCTGGTTAATCGAGGCAGCCGAGGAGTTCGATGTCGCGCTGTTTGTCGACGTTGCCTGGTCGAAGCATATTTGCTTTCTCGACAGCGAGCAAGCACAGGCGGAAGCGCGAATGGCTGTGCGCCAGGCGGTCGAGGCCGGGCGCAGATTTCATTCCGTATTCGCATACAGCGTAGGCAACGAGATTCCTGCGAACATTGTGCGATGGCACGGAGCGCGACGCGTCGAACGATTCATCGCGGAACTCACGGACGTCGCGAAGCAGGCCGATTCTGAAAAGCTGGTGACGTACGCGAACTATCCCTCGACGGAATTCCTCGATCTGTCGTTTTTGGACTTCGCGGTCTTTAACGTTTACTTGCACGAGCGCGAAGCCTTTCATCGATACCTTCATCGTCTGCAAAACCTGGTTGGCGACAAGCCCCTCGTGCTTGGCGAGCTCGGCATGGACTCGCTGCGTGAGGGGGAGATTGCCCAGGCCGATTTTTTAGCCGGCCATCTCCGCGAAGCCGCTCTGATGGGATTAGCCGGATCGTTCGTGTTTTCGTGGACCGACGACTGGCACACGGGCGGATACCAAATCGAAGACTGGGCATTTGGGCTCACGACGCAGGATCGGTCTCCCAAGCCCGCGTTTCACGCGGTACGAGAGGTGTTTGAGAGCTCAACCGCGTCTCTTTTGCCCGCCACGCCCCGAGTCTCGGTAGTTGTCTGCTCGTACAATGGAGCGGCAACGCTCGAACAGTGTCTCGAGTCGCTTATGCGGCTCAATTATTTGGATTACGAGGTCATTGTCGTTGATGATGGTTCCACCGATCATACGCCTGAAATTCTCGATCGCTTCCCCACGGTTCACGCGATTCGGCAGCCCAATCGCGGACTGAGCGCGGCCCGCAACGCGGGACTCCAGGCGGCCACCGGCTCGATTGTCGCCTATACCGATGCTGATTGCTTTGTCGATCGTGACTGGCTGGTCCACCTGATTTATCAACTCCATAAGACAGGAGCCGCCGCAGTTGGCGGTCCCAATCTCACGCCCGATGACGGCTGGCTTGCCGCTTGCATCGCAGCCAGCCCGGGGCAGCCGACACACGTGTTGGAAAACGATCAGGTGGCTGAGCATGTTCCGGGCTGCAATATGGCATTTCGCCGCGAGGTCTTGATAGCGATCAATGGCTTTCAGCCCCAGTACGTGAAAGCCGGAGACGACGTCGATATCTGCTGGCGCCTTCAGCAAGCGGGATACTGGATCACATTTGCCCCGGGAGGGTTCGTGTGGCATCACCGACGGCAAACTCCTCGGGCGTATCTTCGACAACAGTCCGATTATGGCTCTGCAGAGGCCTTGCTCCGATTTCAGCACCCCGAACGGTTCAATCAACGGGGCGAAGGAAAGTGGAACGGCGTGATGTATGGGCGCTCGCTGGGGGGATTGTGCCTCGGTCGCCCGATGATCTATCACGGCACGTTCGGGGCCGGTTTGTTCCAATGCGTCTACCAGCCACGGCAAGCGCACTGGGCGATGCTGCCCAGCACTTTGGAATGGCATGCCGCGATTGCGCTGCTGTGTCTGGTGATTCCCTTGTGGCCGTTCACCGGTATGATTGCGGGAGCCATGTGGCTGCTTTCGCTGCTAGTGGCAGGATTGCAATCACTTCAGGCCAAATTAGCGCCCCCGCACGACGGCCTCGCGGCGCGCCTGCTGGTGATGTTGCTTTGCTACGCGCAACCGTTGGTGCGTTCATGGCGCCGCCAACAAACTCGGCTCTTCACTCGGCAGCGCCCAGTGGAGGATCTTCCGCCCGCCGACGCGCAGCCGACGCGTCCCGCGATCGCCAGACGTGAGGAACGAAGGTATTGGACGGAAGAGTGTCTAGATCGCACTCAACTCCTGGACCATTTGATCTCGTATTTCGACGAACAACGTTGGAGCAGGACAATCGATACCGGTTGGCAAAACTGGGATCTTGAATTCTTTTGCGATCCTTGGTGCGTCGTGCGGATTGCTACCGCCCAAGAGGAGCACGGAGGCCAAAAGCGGCTGATTCGGATGCGTCACCAAGTCTACCCCTCGGGGACTTTGTTGGTTCTTTGGGCGGTGGGCGGATTGGTGATGACCGAAGGATCACTGCTTCGGACCTGGTCGATTGTCGGGGTTGGGGCAATGATTCTGATCGGAGGCGCGGCCATCTTTTGGAAAGGCATGTCCCGCGCTGCGCGGGCAATGGCTATCGTTGATTCGCTCGCCGTGTCACACGGACTAATTTCGTGCGGTCCGGCGGCCGCCTTGTCCCCGAGTTGTGAGACGACGTCGTCGGAATTACCAGAAGGCGAAGAGTGTGCCGCGGTGCTGTAGCCCGCCGGGAAGGAGGATGTGATGTGCAGCAGTTTTCGAAAATTGCGATCTTTCCGCCGGCTCGCAGCGGCGAATCGCCGATGCCCCGCTGAAGGTTTCACTCTGGTCGAGCTACTGGTCAGCATGGCGATAATCGGAGTTCTGGTTTCGCTTCTGCTGCCCGCTGTGCAGGCGGCGCGCGAGGCGGCGCGCAGAACGACTTGCCGGAACCATCTCAAGCAGATGGCCCTGGCATTCCAAACCCATCACGAGCAGTACAAGTTTTTTCCAAGCGCCGGATGGGACTGGTGGGAGCCGCCCACGTTTGAGGGCTGGGCGCCGGCTGTTGGCGAACGGCAGCGGGCGGGGTGGGGTTTTCAGATCCTGCCGTTCATCGAAGCGCAAGACGTTTGGCATGGCGGAAGCGGCGCCACGGAGACGGATCGAATTCTCGTTGCGATCGGAACGACAAAAGAATTCTTTTTCTGTCCGTCTCGCCGTCAGCCGCAAACTTTGAATTATACAGACCCTTTGTATCTAGGCGGTCTCTCGGTACCGCATGCCCTATGCGACTATGCCGGCAGCAACCTGGAAGGGACCGGTGTCGTCCGTCGTTACAAGCCGACGACGATCGCGGAGATCCACGATGGAACATCGAAAACGCTGCTGCTTGCGGAAAAGCGGATGAACGTTGCGTTTTTGGGCCAATGGCAAGAGGACGACAACGAGGGCTACACCGCAGGCTGGGATGAGGACACGATGCGCCGAACCGACAAGAAGCCCGCCGAAGACCATTCCGGGACGGGGGACGGAGGTGAACAATTCGGTTCGTCACATTCGGGCGCCTTTAATGCCGCGTACGCGGACGGGTCGGTCAACACCATCTCCACATCCATCGACAAGGACGTTTTCAAGAGTTTGGGAAACATGCACGACCCAGGGTGACGGAAATTTGGCTCTCCCTGGGCTCGACGAGTTAACTGGACGTCGCAGGATGTTGCGGCGCCGCCACGTACAGGTTTGAGATCAGGATAGGCTGATGGACTCTCGTCCGAATTCAAGCTGCAATCAAAGCGACCTCGACGGCGACCATGTCGCCGGTCGTCGTCTGGTTGTCAATGCAGATGACTTTGGACTGAGCCAGGGCGTGAACGGCGGCGTCTATCATGGCTATCACTACGGAATTGTGACGAGCGCCAGCCTGATGGTGCGTTGGCCCGCTACACGAGAGGCTGCCGCAATCGCGCGCGAGTGCCCGCGGCTGAGCGTTGGTTTGCATCTCGACTTGGGAGAATGGGCTTATCGAAACGGCCAATGGGAATGCGTTTACGAAGTGGTGCCTTTGGATGACGCGTCCGCGGTGACTGACGAAGTGAACCGCCAGATCGAACGATTTCAGCAACTCACAGATCGAAATCCCACTCACGTCGATTCTCATCAGCACGTGCATCGCAGACCGGAGATTCTTCGCTTGGTAGTCGACGTGGCTCGACGCCTGCGCGTCCCGCTGAGGCATTTGAGCCCGAACGTTCATTATTGCGGCGACTTCTACGGCCAATCGAACACTGGCGAGTCGTTGCCTGAAAGCATCAGCGCTGCGGCATTGGTTCGGCTGCTCGCGCGATTATCGCCGGGCATGCACGAGTTGGGATGCCACCCCGCGTCGTTTGTCGACTTTGAAACAATGTACCGCGATGAACGAATCGCCGAACTGAGCGCGCTCTGCGATGCCCGTGTCCGTTCCGCAATCGAAACACTCGGGATTGAACTTTGTAGGTTTCCGGAGGCAGACTCGATTGCTGGCGGCGAGTCTCCGCTGCTCAGTCGAACGAGCGGAGGGGGCGACACATGAAAATCTTGTTCTTCATAGGTTTGATTCTATTTGTCCCAGGTTGTACTCGCGATGAAAACAGCGTCGAGGGCCTCATGCAGAAGCTGGAAAGCGAAGAGGCCAGCGATCGTGTTGCCGCTGTCAGCGTCTTGAAAACCTACGGTCCCGAAGCCGAACCCGCGGTTGACGCACTATCGAAAACGCTTGCTGACAGCGATCCCGCCGTGCGGGTCGGCGCAGGATACGCGCTGGCGGCAATTGGTCCCGAGGCGGCTCCGGCATTGCCCGCTCTGATCCGTGCTCTCAAGGATGCGGACGCCGAAGTGCGGTTGGCTGCCGCGTATGCCATTCCAGCCATTTCGGCTCCCGATGATTCAGCGATCCCGATATTGGAGGCCGCGCTCGATGATTCCGATCCTCGAGTGCAAACGGAGGCCGCGTTGGCGATTCGAAAATTACAGCTTGCGGCCAAGCACCGTGGCCACGGCTCGTCTCCAAGCGCAAACTGACTGACAACGAGTTCCGCAGTGAAATATTTTCCACGCATCTTCCGTTACCTGCGACCCTACTGGGGTCTGGCGATTGCGGTCGTCGTCATTATCGCCCTCGCGAGCGCAACCGACCTGTTGGCGCCGTGGCCGCTTAAGATCCTTGTCGACAACGCGCTCGGCGACGAGCCGGCGCCGCAATGGCTTCAAGCACTTGTTCCGGCGGTCGATCGGTACTCGCTGCTGATTCTCGCAGTCGCCGCTGGCCTGGCGGTCGCGTTGATTTACAACGTGATCAACGTGCTGAATGAATATTTCCAGACCAAGCTGCAACAATTGATGGTGCTCGATTTCCGCAGCGATTTGTTTCAGCACGCTCAACATCTTTCAATGGCGTACCACGATCAGCGGCGGTCGGGGATGCTGATTTACATCGTCAACGGGCAAGGCGATGCCGTCGCGGGCATGATCATGATCGTCCCGACAATCGCCCAAAGCTTGATCACACTGCTGGGAATGTTTTGGATCGTCTTCCTCATCGACCCCGGCATGGCACTCTTGTCGATGGCCGTGGTGCCTTTTCTGTTTTATTCGATCCGCTACTACGCGACCCACATTCAAGATCGCCTGATGCGCGTCAAAAAGATGGAAGGCGAATCTCTTTCGATCGTTCACGAGGCATTTTCAATGATGCGCGTGATTGTCGCCTTCGGCCGCGAGCCGCACGAGCATCAGCGATTCCGCAACCAGGGCGAGCGAGCGATCAACGCCCGGGTCGACGTCACGGTTCGGCAGACATTATTCTCGCTCGCGGTAAACATGACGACCGCAATTGGCACAGCGGGGGTGCTGGGGCTCGGAGCTTACCGGGTTCTCGAAGGCAGGCTGACGATCGGCCACCTGCTGGTGGTCATGTCGTACATCGCCGCCGTGTACAAACCGCTCGAAGCCATTGCCAATACCCTGGGTTCGCTTCAAGAGAAGCTGATCAGCCAGCGGATTGCATTCGGCATCCTCGATTCAACGCCAGACGTGCAAGAAGTGCCGCGGCCTCTACACCTGGCAAGATGCCGGGGACGAGTGGTCTACGAAAACGTGAGTTTTCACTATCGCGGGCGGCTGGGCACGCTGCGCCATATTTCTTTCGAAGCCGAACCAGGACAGCGAGTCGCCGTGGTCGGGCCGACGGGAGCCGGCAAGACGACCTTGGTGAGTTTGCTACCACGTTTTTATGACGCAAATCAAGGACGCATCCTTCTCGACGGCCAGGACATTCGAGAATTGACGCTCCGATCGTTGCGCGACCAGATCAGTTTCGTGCTCCAGGAGCCGCTTCTCTTTTCAGCAACTGTGGCGGAAAACATTCGCTACGGCCGACTGGATGCCACGGATGAAGAGGTGATCGAGGCGGCAAGCGCCGCCAACGCGCATGACTTCGTGACGCGATTGCCTGAGGGATACGACACGCCGCTGGGGGAGCGGGGCGCCAGGCTGTCGGGCGGCGAGCGACAGCGTCTGTGTATCGCGCGGGCATTTCTCAAAGACGCCCCAATTCTCATCCTCGACGAACCAACGTCTTCGGTTGACGTAAAAACGGAATTGGTGATTCTCGAGGCGCTCGATCGGCTGATGGCTGGGCGAACGAGTTTTTTGATTGCCCACCGAATGTCAACGATTCGTGACGTCGATTCCATCCTCGTGCTGGATCGAGGCGAGTTGGTGCAGCGGGGAACGCACGCCGATTTGATGCTGCAAGACGGCTTATACAAGCACTTTCAAGAGATGCAGAGCTGGCAGGGCAAGCGCCTATCGAGGCCGGGCCTGCCGGTTCATTGATTCACTATTACGCTGCCGCCTCCAAATGAACACGTCTCCGCGAAAAACGATCGTCATCCTCGGAATGATGACAAAGATTCCCGTCGCCGGAAACGTCTGGCTCGTCATTCATTATATGCTCGGTTTTCAACGGCTCGGATGCGACGTCTACTACGTTGAGGCGCATGGACGAACGCCTTCGATGCTGATGGAGCGCAAAGACGATGACGGGCCAGCGATGGCCGCGGCATTCATCGATCGCGTGATGCGGCGATTCGACTTCCAGGAGTACTGGGCCTTTCAGACGCTGCACAACGATGGGCGATGTTTTGGTCTGAGCGCGCAGTCCCTGCAAGATCTCTATGACCGGGCTGATTTGATTATCAATCTTCATGGGGCGACACCACCCCTTGCAGAGCACGTACGGACCGGCCGATTGATCTTCCTCGAAACTGACCCAGTCGAATTGGAAATCGAGCTGTACAACCAGGATGAGAAGGCAGTCGACTTTCTTCAATCGCACACGATGTACTTCACCTGGGGCGAGAACTATGGAGCATCCGACTGCAAAGTACCGCTTGCAGAACGTTTTTCGTTCCACCCGACGCGCGCTCCCGTGTTGTGCGACCTTTGGAAAAACGGCAGCCCGTGCGGTGGCGCGACATTTACCACGATCGGAAACTGGCGGCAGCAATGGCGCGACGTGAAGTTTCAAGGCGAAGTCTACCGCTGGAGCAAGCATCACGAATATTTGAAATTCATCGATCTCCCCATGCGTGTCGAGCAGACCTTTGAGCTGGCGCTCGGAAGCTATACCGACGAAGACGAGCAGCTCCTGAGAGAACATCGTTGGCAGATTCGACCGGCGATGGACTTTTCGA
>JBBDVZ010000287.1:0-23318 GCA_040903115.1 Planctomycetaceae bacterium | reverse complement strand
CCCCCTCGCCCGCTCACCCCCTCTCCCCCTCTCGTTCTTCCGCGTCTCCGCGTCCCCCACCCGATTACCGCTCGCGCCAAAGCATCACGTCCTCAATTCCGAGCTCGGCTTGCGTGGCGGCAATCTGTTCTCGGAAGCGGCAGGCGTCCGTATAATAGCCCTTTGTCGGTCGCAGTCCCGGAATGCGCTCGCACCAGAAATCGTTGAACAGCACCATCGCCAGCTCTCGCACGTATTTCGAGACCATCGACGCCATGGCGACCGGAAAATGCGCCTCGGCTCTCGGCTCGAAACGGATCTCCGTGTTCCCCACGCGGTAGCTGCTTTGAGACGCGTGCTCGCGCTGCCGAAAAATCATCTTGCCGTCGACAATTTCGTCGAGAAATCCGTCGTAGCGGTTACGGCCGCCATGTTTGTCGGCAATGATGAGCGTCGGCTGCGGATCGTCGGGATCCCACACGCGTCGCAACAACTGCAGGCTGATGCGCGACAGCGTCATGCCCTTGCTGCCGCACGCTGCCGTGAGTTGGTTGAATCGCTCGGTGAGCACGATGTCGCTGCGGATGGCCTGCAAACGGATGCCGTGCTTTTTGCAGCGCGTTTGCCATTTGCGGCTCAACAGTGCGGTCGGCGGCGCCTGCTCGGAATAGGGCAAGGGGAGGTCGCGGTCGCGAAGCCAGGGCTCGTGATCGGGATCGTTCTCTGCCTGATCGACGAGGCTGTGCCACAATTCGCGAAAGCTGCCCGGCGGTGTCGGACCCAGGCGAAACGCACACAGCACCGACTGTTCGAGCCGCCCGATCCCGCGTGCGGTCGAATAGACCTGCTTCGAGTCGGCGACGTGCAGACGCGCGTTGGTCTCCGGCGGCGATTGATCGACGACGTCGGCAAAGGCCGACCAGAAATCGAAACGGCGCGGGTCTCCCGGCACCTCCCAAGCGGTCACGGTGACGACGAGCGGCCCGAGATTCGGACCGTACCCCGCTTCGTCCATCCCGATGACGAGCCCCACGCTCTCCTCCATGCTAAATAGAGCACCCAACATCCTGCTTGTTGCATAGCTACCAGGGACGAACGACGATCGCAAGCGAGAGTCGTTGAGAGGGGCTAAGCACGAAGCACTAATGACGAAAGAAATCCGAAGGCCCAAAGCCCGAAAAGTTTTGTGCTTCGTGCTTTGGGCCTTCCTTCGTCATTAGTGCTTCGTGCTTCGATTACTTCAGTCAAATCGAATCAGCCCGAATGTTTCGGGGCGCGGGCTGGTGCTCGCCGGCTGTGTCCAGCTTTGCAAGCCGACGGCGGGAATGGTGCGCACGATGCCGACGGCCCACACATCGTTCTTCATCGGCGCGCTGGGAGCCAGCTCTTCGAGCGGGATCGCCGCCTCGACGCGCCAATGCCCTTCGTCTCCCCTGGCGGCGACGTGCCATTGCGGATTCCAAGCCAAATCGTCGCAGCACGACTCCGCCGTCCAGCCCCGCTGATCGACGGCCAGCGCATAGTGGGTGGCATAATCGCGATCGAGATCGAGATAAAGGCCCACACGATCGAACCCCGTAAGGTCGGCATCGTGCGTGCGGCCGTCGAGGATCGGCATCGTGTCGGGGGCGCGGCGATCGCGCGGCACGCTCACCGCGAAATAGAAGAATCGGCTGTCGTACGACACCATGGCTAAGGCGGGCGGTGCGTCGGCGGCCGCGCCGTCCTTTGCGCTCGTCAGCGCGATCTCATCGGCCTGTTGCCAGCAGTCGTCAGAAAGAACGCCGTCGAGGTAAGGCGGCCCGGCAGTCCGTCGACAGATCGACATCTTTTTTGGAGAGGCGCCGTGCGGCGTCGCGAGCCACAGTTCGGCGGCCGCGGCGGCGTTCCAACCGGCGCCTTCGCCGTTCTGAAGCCAACGATGATAAAATTCGTCGGCCAGCCGATGCCCGCCGCGCGATCGCATGAGCGCGGCGACCGAGAACTGAACTTCCGGGCTGCGATAAAACCGCGGCGATTTCTGGCGGATCAGCGTGGCAATTCGCAGCGCCTGCTGGTTCCAACGGAACGCCGCACCGCTCTGCAAGTCCTTGTCGGCGTCGATCTTCAAGCTGCCCGGCCGGTCGAGCAGCGTGAGCGGATCGGGACCCAGCTCCAACTCGGCCGCGAATTGAGCAGCCGTCCCGCTGCGTGACGACTCAATCGCTTTATCGACGCGCTTTGCCAGGGCGTCGGTATCGAGCGTCAGCTTCTTTTGGCTGACGCCCACTGTCCGCGCGCGCTGCCATACCGGTTCGGCGCCGCTCCACATCTGCAGCAGCCGGCGCATCGCATCGAGCGCGATCGGCTCGTCGCTGTATCGCTCGACCAGCTCAACCAGCGTCGCCTCGTACAAGTCCCAGTCGGAGCGCTGTCGGTAGTCGTCGGCCAATTGGGCCAACTGTGTCGCGCCCTGTTCGCTGCTCATGCCCTGCGTGACGTAACTCAACTGGGCGATGAGTTGAGCCGCATGCCGCGGGTCATCGAGAAACTGTTCGGCGTACGCCTGAAAGTTGCGCTGTTTTTGAGCGAGCTTACGGCGCGCTTCGTCGTCGCGGTCGTCGAGCGGGGCCAGCATTCTACGTGCCTCGCAACCCGGCTGCAAAGATAGACCGCTGAAGAAATCGCGTTTGGCGACGTCGGCATCCGGAAGGTTCGTGCAACGAAAGACCAGTTGATAGGCGTCCGCCGCCACCAACTGCCGCGGCAAAGACGTCAGCCGGCTTTGAGCAGGCGCCGCGACTTCGTGAACTGCTCGCCCGAGCCGCGGCAGATACTCGTGCGGGTCGACTTGGGTGTCGCCCTGACTCTTTTCGGGCATCCGCACAAAGACTTTGTCGACTTGCCACGGACTCAGACCCGCAAGCTGCCGATGAGAGACAAAACGCGTTTCGTCGGCGGCCTGCTCAACGGCCTTCAGCATCGCTTCGTTCAAAAGGATTCCGACGGCATCGTCGTCAGCGGGGCGATCGAGGACGACGACGTTTGGCCGCCAGGTGCGCAACCGGCAGACGAGACTTCCCAGCATCGTTTCCGAGAGGTCGTTGTCGGTGCGCCGTTTCCAGTCGTCGATCAGGAGTTGCTTGTTGTGCTCGATATCGGGAGCGGCGACAGGCAATTGCCACCCCACAATGCCGGTGGCCCCGCCGGCAGCCAGCACGGCGTCGTGCAGGCGAAGGTCTTGATCCTGATCGTTTGCACCGTCGGGTCCGACGTCGTGCCGCGCCGGCAAGAAGGTCAGGCTGCGGTAGCCGTTTTCGGCCGACTCGCGGGCGATCAAATGAAACGACACACGCTGGGCGCGCGGAGACATCGCCATTAAGGCCACGCGACGGCCCTGGCCGCGCACGGCGGTCCACGTCCGTCCGCCGTCATCCGTCTTGAGCACGGTTCCCAACTCTCCGACGGCCCATCCGTGCGAATCGTCGGAGAAGTCCAGCGCACTGATGGGCACAGATTGGCCGGTCGGTTGTTGCTGCCACGAGCGACCGCCGTCGGGCGTATGCCAGACGATGCTGCCGGGCGAGCCGGCGATCCATGCGCTGTCGCCGCGCGCCGCGAGCGCGCGAAAATCGAAGATATCATTGAGCTCGAGCGGCGTTGGCGGTTCCTGCCAAACGAGCCCGCCGCTGTCGGTCGACATAACCAGCCCGCCGTCGCCGACGAGCCAACCTTTGCCATTGGGCAGCAGCTTGACGGCATGCATGCCGCGCAGCCCGGAGGTTTGCAGCCGCGTCGGCATGAGTTTTCGTTCGCCGACCAGCGACGTCTGGCCGCGCAGTCCGGCGACGATGCCCAGATCGGACGCGACAAAGTCGGCGGTGCGCCATCCCGCGTGTTGTTTGCCGGCGATTGGTTGCCACGTCTTGCCGCCGTCTTCGGTTGTGAGCACTCCGGTGGGATGCTCGGCCGACGCCTCGCCGACGACCACGCCGTGCTGCTTGTCGAAGAACCGCACGTAACACAGCGGCGGCAACGTATCGCCGCCCAGTTGCTGCCACGTCGCGCCGCCGTCGCTGGTGGCAATCACCACGCCAAAGCCTTGCCGCGTGTGTGGAATGGTCCCGCCACCCGCGATCCAGCCGACACGGTCGGTAAGGAAGCAGACGCTGCGCAGCGTGTAGTCGACAGGCGCGGGGACAAGCTGCCAGTTTTGCCCCCCGTCGTCGGTGTTCCAAATCACACCATGATCGCCGACCGCCCAACCAATCTGCGTGCCGACGAACTCGACGTCGCGCAATCCGGCGTCATCCTGCATCGGCGAGACGGCCGCGGCGGAGGACGTCGGCAACGTGAGCAATTGCGGATCATCGCCTAGCGCAACCGTTGTCGAGGCCGCAACAAGAATGGCGACGATGAGATTTCCCACAAAGCCCGCCGGCCGCGCCCGGCGGGATCCCACGGGGCGCGACTCGACTGAGCTCGTCGAAGTCAGCCCGTGGGCTTTGTGACGTGCAATCAATATGTTGTTTAAGGCCCGTCGCAATCCGTACATCGCTCGACTCCGTGACTCGCATGGTCGAAAGGGGTCGAGGATTCTAGCGAAACGCACAAAACGCGGGAGGGGCGATTGCAGCCACAAAGCGCGACGAAAAACCGGGCTTTTGAACCACGCGGCGGCAGACGACCACGTGTGTCACTCAGTTGGCCTATTCTGTGCCGCGGCGGGCACACGGACAACGTAACCAACGTCGGTGGGAGGATGTTCGTGGTCGCCTTCGCCTGTCGATTCGACGTCGCCGCCATCGTCGACTCCATCCTTTCCTGCGCTCCAGACGACGGCATTGCCTGTCGCCGCATCGACTCGATACTGCATCGGCCTTCCGGAGTGGCTGAATGGATCGTCGGCGATTGCATCGAGGCCGGTTTGCAACAATTCTTCCGCCTTCTCCGGGAATGCGCCGTGCTCGCGGTAATGAATTTGAGCCGCCAAGGCCATTTCGATGGCAGCCTGCCGGGCGCGTTCGTAACTCACATACTGTTCCGCCCACTCTTGGCTGACGAGAAAGAGCGACGATAGTAGCGACTTGTCGATAAAAACCTGTAAATCAACCGACGAGAGGTGCGGTGGTACGCTCTCAGGGGAACCTTCGTCGGCAAGGCTTACAATTTCCTCCGCGAAATAATGCTGCATGATGCGTCGTGTCCGCTCGTATTCCACCCAAAAGATAACCGGCAGGACGGACTTCGCCTTGGGATATGATCCGCCCGTGGGGAACCGCTCAAGAGTATTCCGTATGGAAAGGTATTCGACTTTCGCCAGCGATGTCGAAGAATGCGCACGCAACTGAGCATCGGCTCGAACCCGTGTGAGTGCCGTCTCAAGCAGTTGCCGATCGACGCGCGGATCGGACGCCCATTGGTTGATTCCGTTTGCGGCAACCCCCTGCAGGCTGTAAGCGATCAGGAATTCAATCATTGCTCCATGCCGCCCGACGAGACGGCTCGATCGGAACAACGCCCGGAACATCTCCCAAGCCCCTCGCACATCACCTTCGCCTTCCAAGCGTGATGCTTCCAGCCTCGCCAACTGAGCAAATTCGCGCAACTGGCTGACAGGCGAAAAATCGGTCTCGATGTCGACTTCAGCAGGGTTCATGAACAGCGCGTCGGGCTTTTCCGTACCCTTGCGCCAAACTTCGAGCGCCGGGCGATTGTCAATCACCCATTGTTGCAACTCGGGAGGGCTGGCGGACCAACCCTTGTCCAATGCCGCGTCGTCAAGCGCTGGCTGCGGCGCGAGCATTGCCCCTGCCCGGTCGAATTCGACGAACGCGTTTTCGTGATTGCTGAGCGGAATGTCACAGAACGCTTCCACGTCGAATGGGTCGCCGATATCGGGCAATCCGGCCAGTTGCCGATTGCGATACACGAACGGCGCGCAGAGGACTGCGACCAAAACAAGCAGGGGAATTCCCACCGTGGGGCTAAGCAATCTCGCGAGCAGACCTGGTTTCGTGTGCGGCTCCATCTACGTTCTCCGCGTTGCGGCAAAACACCTCATCAATACACAACGCAAGCGCTAAGTCACCGGTTCACGGAAACCTTTTACCGACCGCCGATCTGTGACACTCAGCAAACCAGCAATTCCGGCATCGACGATGATCGCGTGCCGGGCTGCGGGGGGTTGTCGAAGGGGCGGAAGGTGAAAACCACCGAGAACTTCGGCTCGCCGGTGCTGTTGCGGTCGGCCGCGTGCAGCGTGCGGCAGTGGAAGAACAGGGCGTCGCCCGGCTCGAGCTCGGCGTACACGCTGCCTTCGATCAACTCGCGGTTGGCGGGCACCTCGGGGCGGAAGAATAATTGCTCGTCGAATCGCGAACGGTCCAACTCCATCGCGTGGCTGCCGGGAATCAATTTCAAACAACCGTTTTGCGGAAATTCACGTCCCAGGGCCAGCCAGACGCTCACCAGGTCCGGCCGCGCGAACGACCAGTAGCGAATGTCCTGATGCCAGCCCGTGTTGCTGCTGTAACGCGGATCCTTTGTCATGACACAATTGTGATGGGCCAGCGGCATGACGAGTCGCGGGCCCAGTAGCTGCTGCAATCGGCCGACCAGCTCCGGCCGACTCACCCAGTCGGTGAAGGCCATCCCGCGCGAGTGGGCCTGCTTGAGCCTGCGGACGGTGTCGCCCCCCTGCGCGCTGCGCGATTGCGGCGCGCCGGGGTAGTGCAGGTCGGCCTCGAATTCGAGCGGCTCGGTCAGGCGGTTGAGGCCGTCGAGGGTCGCATCGAGCATCGCTAGCCGCAATTCGTCGCCGGCCAAGCGGCGCGAGATGACGTAACCGTTTCGGCGAAAGTGTTCGATCTCCGCTGGAGAGAAGCCCTGCGAATTGTTAAGTGTGAGTGGCACAATCGTATCGTCGCTGCGCATGCAAGGAACTGCAACCCGAACCGAACCGTTGGTTTTCAACGCGTGGTGCAAAGGAGAGTCAGGGGTGACTCGCCCCCCACCCTGACCCTCCCCGCTCGGCTGAGCTCGCCGCAGGCCCGCGGTGGGGGGAGGGGAACTCGGTATCACTTGCTCATAAGCTTTGAATCAGCAATCGCGTGACCAGCCGGCTGACACCGGCCGCTCGCCTTCACTCCGCATTCCGCAATCCGCAATTCCGCAATCCGCATTCCATCACCAGCCGGCTAACGCCGGCCGCTCGCCTTTTTTCGCTCCGCGCTCCGCGTTCTGCGCTCCGCGCTTGAATCGCGCGTGTGGCCGGTTCACAATGGGGGCGAGCGCTTCGATCCTTCGCAGCAAACAGAGGGAACAACCGATGACTACGACGCTTCGTTTTCGCGGGATGGCTTTCACCACCGTTTTTTTGGTCTCTGTATGCGTCCACAGCGGCATGAAACAGGTCGCGTTCGCCGATCCATTGCCGATCATCAACAACGTCGAACAGCAGCCGCTCGTTTCGGCGACGCAGCGACTGATCGAGGCTTTGAATTACGTCGGCGCACCGCTGAGCGAGAAAGACACAAAAGCGCTCGATGCGGCCATGAAGGACACCGACGCGGCACGTTCGGTGCGCACGATTCAGGAGATTCTCGATCCGCATTGCCTGGCCGGAGTGCACATCAATCCCGAAAGCCGCGTGAAGGTCGCCGAGGGTCAGGTGAAAAAGGAACTCGTGCAGCAGGGCTGGCGAACCTTTCTCGTCAAGGTGCAAAACGAAGCCGGCATCACGCCCGAGCTGAAAGCCGAGAGTCCGAATGCGGCTCCGTTGTATCAGCGGGGAAAAGGATCGCGGGAACGGCCGCAGCAGACCGACAAGCTAGTCTCGGCCAGCGAAACGGGCCAGCGTTTTCTCGATATCGCGTTGTACAACAAGCAGCCTCTCAAGCCGCAGCTTTCGGGGCTTGGGGTGGAGTACGGCATCATTCAACTCTATAGCCGCGACGTGGGGCAGCGGGAAGCGAAGCTGGAGTTCAACGTCGGGCAAGGGACGCAAGACATCGGCTTCCGGAACTTCGTTCCCATTTTGTTCCAGTGCGTGCCCGCCGTCGAGGTGGTGCTGGGCGTGAAGGATTTCGACGCCTCGCCGACGACAGCGGCGTTTGTCATTCGCGACGCGCATGGCCGCATCTATCCGAACCCGGCGCGGCGGCTCGCGCCTGACTTCTTCTTTCACGATCAGATTTATCGGGCCGATGGTGAATCGGTCCACCTGCCGCCTGGCGATTACTCGGTCGAGGTGGCACGCGGTCCGGAATATCGCGAGCTCAAGCAAACGGTGACCGTGCAGCCGAACGTCGTCAGCCAGAAGGTCGAGTTTCAGCTTGAACGCTGGGCTCACCCGGCCGCCAAGGGTTGGTTTTCGGGCGATCATCACGTGCATGCCGCCGGCTGCGCGCACTACGACAGTCCCAGCGAAGGCGTCCAGCCGGCCGACATGATGCGGCACATATTGGGCGAGGACCTCAACGTCGGCTGCGTGCTGAGCTGGGGGCCATGCTGGTACACGCAGAAGCAATACTTCGAGGGGCGGGTGTCGGCGCTCTCGCGGCCGAACCACTTGATGCGCTATGACGTCGAGGTCAGCGGATTTCCTTCGAGCCATGGCGGCCACTTGTGCCTGCTGCGGCTCAGCGAGGACGATTATCCGGGGACCACGCTCATTGAGGAGTGGCCAAGCTGGACGCAGCCCGTGCTGGCTTGGGGAAAGAAGCAGGACGCCGTCGTCGGCTACAGCCACAGCGGATGGGGCCTACAACTGCCCGACTTAATGCCCGACGGCAGCCGAAAGTTCAATGACGGCAAGATGCCGGCCGGTTGGACGGGCAAGGCCGCCGATAAGCTGCCCGACTACGCGATGCCGAAGTTCGACGGCATCGGCGCGAACGAATATATCGTGACGGTGGCGAACGACGTGTGCGATTTCATCTCTGCCGTCGACACGCCGAGCATTTGGGAACTGAATATCTGGTACCACACGCTCAACTGTGGCTACCGCGCTCGCATCAGCGGCGAAACCGACTTCCCCTGTATCTACGGCGACAAGGTGGGTCTCGGGCGCATCTACGTCAAGCTCAAGCAGGGCGAAGAACTCAATTACGATACCTGGATCGCGGGGGTCAAAGCCGGACGCAGTTATTGCGGCGACGGACACAGCCACATCTTCGACTTCAAAGTCAACGACGTGGCGGTCGGCGAGTCGGGGTCGGAGAAGGCAGTCAGCCAACTGAACTTGTCCGAACCCGGGAAGGTCACCGTGTCGTTCGACGTTGCCGCCTTGTTGGCCGATGAACCGAACGAGCAGACGGAAAGAATCCGCAACGCGCGCCTCGATCAGAAACCGTACTGGCACATCGAGCGGGCACGGATTGAAAAGACGCGGACCGTGCCGGTCGAGGTGATCGTCAACGGTTATCCTGCCGCAAGCGCAAACATTACGGCCGATGGTTCGCTGCAATCGCAAAGTTTCGACGTCGACCTCCCGCATTCGAGCTGGGTTGCGGTCCGCATCTTGCCGTCGGTGCACACCAACCCCGTCTTCGTCGAAGTTGGCGGCAAGCCGATCCATGCCAGCCGCCGCAGCGCCCGCTGGTGCCGCGACGCGGTCGACGTCTGCTGGAATTCGAAGTCGGGGCGGATTCGCGACGCGGAAAAGGCCGAGGCGAAAGCCGCGTACGACAAGGCGCGAGAAGCTTACGACCGGATTCTCGCGGAAAGCGTCGCCGAGTAGCGGTTTGGGTGGCCGGGGTTGAGCGGAGCGAACCCCCGGAAGCGACGGACTGGGGGCTCACTTCGTTCGACCCCAGGCACCCAGCGTCGCCGACTGATTTCGGAGTTTGAGGACAACGGTGCGCTCAGAAGCCCGGCTTTTTGAAAAAGCCGGGCTTCTTTGACGTTCGCTGGAGTTCGGAATTTCGCCATGATCTGCATCTCCGTCACTCCCGAATCGCGCAAGCTGGCGAAGGTCGATCTGTTCAATGCGTCGCGGCAATGCGACCTGATCGAGTTGTGCCTCGACCATCTCGTCAAGGAACCGGACGTTGGCCAATTGCTCGAAGGCGTGACCAAGCCGGTGATTATCTCCTGCCGCCGCCCACAGGAGGGAGGCAAGTTTCAAGGCACGGCAGAAGAACGCCAAGGGCTGTTGCGGCAAGCGATCGTCGCGGCGCCGGCCTATGTGGAGCTCGATCTCGAGCTGGCCGCCAAGATTCCACGGTTTGGCAAAACCAAGCGCATCATCAGCCACACCAGCCTCGACAGGCCGCTCGAGAATGTGGATGAGATCGTTTCGCGGGCGAGCAAAGTCAATGCCGACGTCGTCAAGCTCACCTGCCTGACGTCGACTCTTCAGTCGGCTTGGCCGTTGTTAGCGGCAGTCAGCGCGACGCGCGACGTTCCCGTGGTGGGCGTGGGGTTCGGCAATGCGAGCACGACGTTCTCGCTGCTGGCCCGGCGGCATGGCTCGCCGTGGATCTATGCGGCTTTGGAACGGGGCATGGAAGCTCACCCGGGACAGGCAAGCGTCGCTGAGCTGGACGAGGTCTACCGGTGGAGGCAGATCGACGAGAAGACCCGTTTCGTCGGCGTGGCAGGTTCCGGCCGGCCCGATGGAACGACGATCCGCATCTGGAACCGAGGCTTCGAAGCGCTGAAAATCGACAAACGCTGCCTGCCGCTGCCGCTCGACGGTCTTGGCGGCGTCGAGAAGATGCTGGCGGCCCTGCGAATCAAGTCGCTGCTGGTCGGCAGCGATTTCGGATCGACGGTGCTCGCGCTGGCAAAGATAAAAGACGAGGCGGCGGAGAAGAGCCAATTCGCCGATTTGCTGCTGCATCAACCCGAGGGCTGGTGTGCGTATGGCCGCATCGGCCGCAGCACGGTCAAGGCGATCGAGAAAAAACTCATGGAGATGGGGGCGGGCGAGCGGGCGCTGGAACGTCGAAACGTGTTGATCCTGGGAGCCGGCGGGATGGCGCGCTCGATCGCCTGTGCACTTGGCGGCAACCGGGGCATTCTCAGCATCTCGGCACCGCAAGACAAACAGGCGCGCCGCATCGCGGAGACGTTCAGCCTGCGTCACGTACCTTTTGCCGGGCTGTACGAGACGCTGGCCGACGTAGTGATTGTTGCCGATCCGGAACTTGTCGCCGGACATCACAAGACGGAGGTGAACCCGTCGTTTCTGCGACCCAACATGCTGGTTGTCGACGTTTGCCGCCTGCCGGAGACGACCGAGTTTCTGCGTCAGGCCGGCGAGCGCGGCGCGACCGTCGTCGACCCGCGCGAGATTCACGTCGACCGTATTTCGTGGCAGTTCCGGACGATCAACGGCGAGGCCCTTCCGCCCGAGATTGCCTCTGCGACGAATGAAAACGGGTGATGCGCCGCAGAGTCGCAGAGACGAGGATTAAATCATCCACAGATTTCGCAGATGACGCAGATTTGATGCAAACCGATTCAATCTGAATGTGATATCCGTGGTTTCTTCGATCGGCGCTTCGAATTTTTGACCCGCGGAGGGCTCGAATCAAGAAAAGCCCCTGATGAATTCAGGAACGCAGGAATTATGAATTCATTTCTTTTCATGGCTTCGTGCTTTCCTACAAAAAATCTGCGTCATTTGCGAAATCTGTGGATCACTTTCTTTGTCTTCTCTGCGATCTCCGCGACTCTGCGGTAAATTGACCTCATCATGAGCACGCCGGCGAAGCGAGTGGAATGGACCTGCCCCGGTTGCGGGAAGCGGTATGCCATTCCCGCGCACATGCCCGAGCCGCGGCTGTGTCCGCAATGCCGCAACCGTGGTGCGTCGCTCGGCGAAGCCGTTGCAGCGGAGTACCCGTTGCCGTCGGAACCGGCTCCCATGGGATTTCCCATCGACGTCGAGCCGCCCGAAATCGACAGATCCGTGCCGGAGTTCGAACCGCCGACGATTCCCCTGCCCACGCGACGTCCGAAGCGATCCACGTTGCGGAAGAGGTACCCGATACTGCGCACGATTGCCTTATGTTACAAAGTCCTGGCGGCGATTGTGGGCTTGGGCGCGATTGTCGGGATCGGCATTTCAATCACGGCCACAACGACGGTCGAAGCGTCGCCAGAACGGACGAATCAAATCATCGCCGGGCTGGTGACATTCGGCGCCGGCGTAGTCTTGGCCATTTTGTTTTGGACGTTCAGCGAGGTCATCCACCTGCTGCTCGATATCGAAGAGACCACGCGCCGGGCCGCGAAGTCCGACAACAGCACCTACTGACAGTGCTTGGGATTGAACCCGCTTCAGAGCATAATATTGCAATTGAATGACATTTTTTACAATAACATTGTTTGCTATTGTAAGAAATCGACATAAATTACAATATATTGCCGGCAATTGAAGGGGGTGACGCAACTCATGGACAGAAGCCGATTTACGGAAAAGGCGACCGGGCGGCTTGTGCGAACAGAAGTGCCACTCAAAGACTGGGCATTCGTGCCCAATCGGCTGCCACCCAAGTGGGATTTCGATATCAAGCTCTGGCCGTTGCTTGCGGAGGCCAAGGAGGCGCTCGGGACGCTCAACGGAATTGGACAAACACTGTCTGATCCGCATCTGCTTCTGCGGCCATTGCAGAGCCGGGAAGCCATTGCATCATCGAGCATTGAGGGAACATATGTGACGCCGGAGCAGTTGTTGCTTTATGAACTGAACCCGCGCGATCCGAAATCAGCTCACGATCGAGTGGCGGATTGGCACGAAGTCCTCAATTACGCAAAGGCGCTGGAGCATGGGTGCAAGATGCTCGACACGCTCCCAGTTTGCAATAGGGTGATTCTCCAAATGCATGGCATCTTGATGCGTGGTGTTCGGGGGTGGAACAAATCACCCGAGCAATTCCGAAGATGCCAAGTCCAAATCGGCTCTAGCGGCCGCTTCATTCCCGCGCCGTGGACTGAAGTCGAACCACTCATGGGCGATTTGGAGCAGTACATCAATAGTGACGATGATCCGCTCGACTCGCTCGTGCGATCGTATATCGTCCACTATCAATTTGAGGCAATCCACCCGTTCATGGATGGGAACGGTCGTGTGGGAAGATGCTTGCTTGCGCTCATGATTTACAAAACAAGCGGACACGTCTTGCCTTGGCTTTACATGAGCGCGTTTTACGAGCGATATCGAGAAGAATACGTAAACAACCTGTTCGCCGTAAGTGCCGAAGGCGCTTGGGACCGATGGATAGAATTCTGCTTGCGAGGAACGATTGCACAGGCCAACGATTCAATATGGAGATGCAATCAATTCAATCGCCTGCGGCTGGAATTCCACGCTCGCCTTGATGCCCACAGCCCAAGAACGCATCCGCTCGTGGAATCGCTTTTCAAGTCACCCGTTATTGACATCCCGTCGATTGCAAGGCAATTTGGAATCACATATGCAACTGCACGGGAAGACATTCGGCGCTTGGTAAAGGCCAAGATACTTTACGAGATGGAGGACCACCGGCCAAAATCGTTTTTCTCACCCGAAATTATGAGAATTGCATATGGCGAGTCACATGCAGACGACGCAGCGGACTAACAGGCCTATTATTCCGTTTCTGTAGTGCGGCTCGCCGAGTGATTTCCGCCCGACGTTTCTTGCTCAGATTCTTCGCCCACAACTCGCCGCCTTTCATTCCTCCCAGCCGCCCCGGATGTAAGCCGCAGCGCTATTCATCCTCTTCGCGCAGCTTCGCCAGCACCGAGTAATCTTCGAGTGTCGTCGTGTCGCCCACCTGCTGACGGCCGGCGGCAATGTCGCGCAGCAGCCGCCGCATGATTTTGCCGCTGCGCGTCTTGGGGACGGCGGCTGCGAAGCGAATGACGTCGGGCGTGGCCAGAGCGCCGATTTGCTTGCGAACGTGCTGCACCAGCTCGATCTTCAACTCCTCGGTCCCGTCGCCTCTTTTGAGCGTGACAAAACAGCAGATGCCCTCACCCTTTAGTTCGTGCGGAAACCCGACGACGGCGGCCTCGGCCACTTTCTCGTGGGAAGCCAGGGCGCTCTCGACTTCCATCGTGCTCAAGCGATGCCCGGCGACGTTCAACACGTCGTCGACGCGCCCCATCACCCAGTAGTAGCCGTCCTCGTCGCGGCGCGCCCCGTCGCCCGCGAAGTAACAGCCTGGAATCTCGCTGAAATACGTTTTGATGTACCGATCATGATCGCCGTACAGCGTCCGCAGCATCGAGGGCCATGGTTCTCGCATCACCAGTAAGCCGCCTTGATTGGCCGGCAGGCTCGTGCCGTCTTTGGTCACGATGTCGGGCACGACGCCGGGCAGCGGATTGGTGCAACTGCCGGGCTTGGTGGCGGTGATGCCGGGGAGCGGGCTGATCATGATCGCGCCGGTCTCGGTCTGCCACCACGTGTCGACGATCGGGCAGCGTTCTTCGCCGATCACGCGGTGATACCACATCCACGCTTCCGGGTTGATGGGCTCGCCCACGGTGCCGAGCAACCGCAGGCTCGAAAGGTCGAACTTCTTCGGCCACTCGTCGCCCCATTTGATAAACGACCGGATGGCGGTCGGCGCCGTGTAGAAAATGTTGACGCGAAATTTCTCGATGGTCTGCCAGAAGCGGCCTTCGTGAGGCCAATTGGGCGCGCCTTCATACATGACGGTGGTGGCGCCGTTTGCCAGCGGCCCGTACACGGTGTAACTGTGTCCGGTCACCCAGCCGATGTCGGCGGTGCACCAGAACGTGTCGTCGTCCTTGAGATCGAAGACCCAGTGCGACGTCATCATTGTGCCCAGCATGTATCCGGCCGTGGTGTGCAGCACGCCCTTGGGCTTTCCGGTGCTGCCGGATGTGTACAGGATGAACAGCGGGTGCTCGGAATCGAGTTCGACGGCGTCGCAATCGTCGGAGACGTCTTGCATCAGGTCGTGCCACCAGTAATCGCGGTCGGGTTTCATGTCGACGTCGGTGCCGGTCCGTCGCACGACGACGACTTTTTCGACCGAGGGCGACTTGTCGAGGCTTTCGTCGACAGCCGCCTTCAGCGCGACTTCCTTGCCGCGGCGCCATCCCCCGTCGGCGGTGACGACCAGCTTCGAGCGCGCGTCGTTATTGCGATCGGCGACGGCATCGGCGCTGAAGCCGCCGAAAATAATCGAGTGCGGCGCACCAATCCGCGCGCAGGCCAGCATGGCGATGGCCAGTTCGGGAATCATCGGCAGATAGAGGGTGACCCGGTCGCCGGTGCCGATTCCCAGCTTCTTCAGCACGTTGGCGAACTTGCAGACTTCGCGATGCAAATCCTGGTAGCGAAGGACGCGCGTGTCTCCCGGCTCGCCTTCCCAGATAATGGCGGCCTTGTTCTTACGCCAAGACGTCAAATGCCGGTCGAGGCACTGGTACGAGGCGTTGAGCTTCCCGCCGACAAACCAGCGCGTGTCGGGCATTTTTCCCGTGAGCACCTTGTCGAACGGCTTAAACCAATCGAGGTTCTTTGCCATCTCGCCCCAAAAGCCGGCCGGGTCGTCCTTGGCCCGCCGCCACATCTGCTCGTATTCCTGCTGGGTCTTGATGTTGGCCTGCGCCTGAAACTCCGGGGGGGGCGGAAACGTGCGACGTTCGTGCAGAACATTCTCGATGCTGTCGCGGGAACCCATACTCATGGCTTTGTGCTCCTATGCGGCCGGCGATTCGACGGGCCGTTGCCAGTCCCATGATACGAGACGGACGCCGGTTCTGGTAGAACACGGACGTCGACCCACGGCGACGAATTCATACATCTGGAGAAATGAGACCGCAACCGTTGAAGCCGACCGGCTGCGCCCGGTGGGATCCCACGGGACGCGGCCCGTGGGCTTTGTGACGAGAGCGAGCACTTACGGAGAGGACTAGCCCGCCTTGTTGGCCGCAGCAGCTTCCGCCGGCTTGGCGTTTTCGGTCGTGGCAGCGGCCTTGGGCCTGGGCGCGCTGACGGGCGTCTGCGGAATGAGGGCGGTCGCCGCCTTCCGCGCGATGGCGACGCGGTCGATGATGAGCTTCTCGGGGCCGCGCTTGTGCATCCTCAAATGGCTGAGGCCCTTTGCGGTAAACGTTCCCTCCGCCCCGTAAAGCCGTGGGCGCGATATCACGAGCCCCGTCGGGGCGACCAGCGAAAGTCCCTCGTCGATTTCAGCGTAGCCCTCGATCCTGTGAATTTCGAAATTGTGCCGCGTGAGAAAGGTTTGCCGCTGCGTGTTCTCGATGCGCGTGTCGCTGTCCGCGTCGATCCAAAAGCCTCGCGACGTGTAAGGCTTTTCGATCGCGCTAAAACCCATCTTCACGAACTGGTTCTTTCCGTCTTCCGAGGGAGCTATGCTAACGAAGCCGGTCACCGACGTTTCCATGTGCATGGTGACGGCGTACCACAACACGCCCCCGGTCACCGGTTCGGCGAGCGCGCGAAAAATGTCGACGTCGCCGGCGACAATGAGCGCTCCGTTCCGCTCGACTCCCGCGGCAGCCCACTCACCCAGGCCCGGCTCCTTCCAGCCGCCCCGATTGATGCCGTCGAACTCGTCGAACGCAATCAGGTCGATGCCCGGGTCCGAAAACGTCTCTTGAACGGCGACCGTCTTCTCTTGAGCGAACTTTTCGGCCGGCGATTTGTCGTCGCCGGACCAGCTATTGCGCGGCCGGTCGGTCTTGGTCGCCGTTCCGGCCTTCTTTGACTTTGGCGGAGAATAGTCGACTTCCGGCCGGCAGCCGCATAGCATCGCGCACATCACCACCAAGACAACACCATGCAGGGCAATGATTTTCGTCATGGATGGTTTCCCAATTTCTTGAAATAACGAGCGGCTTTCTCGTGCCATTGAACGCCGGTGCGACTCATCTGGCCTATAGACCTACGCACAACGCCAGCCAAGAGCGGGACGGAATCAGCAAATCAGGGCAAGGACCGATCTCGCACTACATCTCTCCGTCGCGGCGGTTCGACCACCACGGCAGGCTGACTCCGCCTTCAATACTCAGGGTGCTGCCGGTCATGTATTCCGCCTCATTGCTGAGGATGTACACCACTCCGTTGCCAATCTCGTCGGGGCGGCCCAAACGGCCGAAGGGAAGCTTTTTCCCGCCTTCGGCAATTTGCTCCTCGGTGAAGAACTTGCGTTCGCCCGGCGTGTCAATCCAGCCCGGATGTACGTTATTGACCCGAATGCGGTAAGGGGACAGCTCGATGGCCGCCGTCCGCGTCATGTGGTCGATCGCCGCCTTGGCCATGTTGTAGGCCATCGACGAGGGAATTGCCAGCACGGCATGCGGCGAGCTGATGACGGCCATCGCGCCTCCCCTGCCCTGTTTGATCATCTGTTGCGCCGCTGCGCGAACCCCGTAAAACGCGCCCCACATCGTGACGTCAATCGTCCTGCGGAAGCCCTCCATGTTCGCGTTCACGAAATCCTCGCGGTCGCTGTAGGCGGCATTCGATACGAACAAATCAAGACTGCCGAAAGCCTCGACGGTTTTCGCAACCATATCTTCGACGGCCCGCTGGTCGGCCACGTCGGCCTGCAGGGCAATCGCCTTGCGGCCGTGCGACTCGACCTGCCGCGCGACCTCGGCGGCCTCTTCGGGATGCGACCGAAAGTTGATCGCAACGTTGGCTCCTTCGCGGGCCATTGCAATCGCGCACCCACGTCCGATGCCACGCGACGCCCCCGTGATGAGTGCGTTGAGTCCTGCCAGTTTCATCTTCGTGGTCCCTCTCCTCAAACGATTTCGCGGGCTCGCTGCTTAACACCGACCAGCATGAAATGTTGGGTGCCATGCCCACGGCTTTGCGTGGGCATGCCTTTATGGACATGGGCACACAGAGCCGTGGCGATGCACGCAAGATCTGCACTTTCGCGAGCGTGGTCTCGTACGGCCACCATGATAATGCAACCGAAAGGCATTTGCAGCAGCTTGATGGCCTGGGGTATTCCGCAGCGGAGGATGGCTGGGGGCACGCTGGCGCGTGAACCCAGGCACCCGTGCACGCTCGCTAGATGTCGTACGCCGCGCAACAAAACGACCGGCCGACTGCGGAACTCCGCAATGGACCGGTCGATGTTTGTTCAAAGTTTCCGACTAGGCGGAGAAGCTGCTGCCGCATCCGCACGACTTCACGGCGTTCGGGTTCTCGAACGTAAACCCGCGCTTTTCCAGGCCTTCGTAGAAGTCGACGGTCGTGCCGTCCAAAAAGAGATAGCTCTTCTTGTCGACGGCAACCGGGATTCCGTGCTGGCTGGAAATGTGATCGGCGGCGTTGTCCGACTTGTTGTCGAACCCGAGGCTGTACTGAAATCCGCTGCAGCCGCCACCAGCGACACCGATCCGCAGAACGGTCTCTTGGGGCATATTCTGCTCGCCGATCACCCGCTTGATTTCACCAGCCGCTCTTTCAGTAATCGTGACTGACATCGCGTCGTTAACTCCCATGTTTCAAAAAAAAGCGGTACACCACAAACTCATTATCGACAGTCGTTGTTTCGTCCACAAATTATATCACCCGGGCCCCGACCCGACGAGTGCGAAATTTGGTCAAGATGGAATTATTGCTTCACCTGTAACATCATAGTCACGAATGGCTTATACTGCAAACTTTAATCCCGCCATTTCCCGCCAACTTGGACTCGCACTCGGGCGACAACGACATGGAAACTCCCCGACCCATTATGCGGCTTTGCGAGCTCACGCCGGGGCAGATGGCCGATTGCTTCGCCCTGCTGGCGTCCCGCGAGCGTGCCACAACGCGCGACGGCAAGCCTTACTACCGGGTGCAGTTTCGCGACGCGGGGCGGACGGCCGTCGCCATGGTCTGGAGCGATTCGGCCTGGTTTGCCGACTGCGATGCGAATTGGCAATTGGGCGGCTTTTACAAGCTGCGCTGCCGCTATTCCGAAACCCAGTACGGGCCCCAGTTGGAAATCGACCGCGTGCGCAAGGTCGAGGACGCCGACGCCGCCGACGGCTTCAATCCCGCCGACTTCTATGAGCGGTCTCGCTTCAACCCCGACGAGATGTTCGACGAGCTCATGCGGATTGCCAACACACAGATCAGCGACGCACCGTTGCGGCAGCTTGTCGTCGCATTGCTCGGCGAGCACAGCGACGCCATCAAGAAATTCCCGGGGGCCTCACGCAACCATCACGCCTACGCGGGGGGCTACGTCGAGCACGTGCTCTCCGTAACCAAGACGGCGATTTATCTGGCAGACAAATATGCGGACTACTATCCGCACATGCAGCCGCCGTTGTCGAAGTCGCTCGTGGTCGCGGGCGCGATTCTGCACGACATCGGCAAGCTGATGGAGCTGAGTGCCGAGCCACTCGGCGCCGACTACACGGCCAAAGGACGCCTGGTCGGCCACATACTGCTGGGCCGCGATATGGTTCGCGAGAAGGCCGCGACGATCGCGGACCTCGACCCGGAGCTGCTTTTGCGATTGGAGCACATCATCGTCTCGCACCAGAACCTGCCGGAATGGGGTTCGCCTGTCGCACCGTCGACGCCCGAGGCGCTCCTGGTGTATTTCGCCGACGACGTGGACGCGAAGTTCCACATGATGGCCCGCGTGCTCGAAGAGGCGACGCCCGACGACAGCGAATTCTCCAGCCAAAGCAATCCCCTGCGCCGCCGTATCTTCCGTGGATTGAAGTGATTCGACCGCAGAGACGCCGAGGGCGCAGAGAAGAGAAATACATCCACAGATTTCGCAGATTGCGCAGATTTTTTTGGGGAAGGCATGAAGCCCGTAAACGAAGCAATTCAGAATTCCTGGATTCCTGCCTTCCTTAGCGCCTTTTTAATCCGAGCCATTCGCGTCATCCGTGGTGAAAACTGAAACCACCAATTGATTAGACCACGGACGCCACTGATGGACACGGATTTTGAAATTGAGAATGAATTGGCTTGAATCAAATCTGCGTCATCTGCGAAATCTGTGGATGTATTCCTCCTGCTAACGTACGCGTATATGCGTTGATTTTACAACTTTGACATTGGAGCACAGCATGACCATCAGTTTCAGTGAGAACAATTGGCACGCGCCGCGGCGTGATTTTTTGAAGTCCGCGTTGGTTGCGGCCAGCGGCGCGATGAGTGCGAGCTTTGTTCCAACGCAGTCGCCGGCCGCCGATCCGATCGTGCGAAATGGTTCATCGCATATGAAGCTCAGCCTGGCCGCCTACTCGTTCGATCGGTTCCTGCCGAAAAGCTGGACGCCCGAATCGGCGGCTGACGCAAAGATGACGCTTGACGACGTTGTGACTTTTTGCGCCGAGATGAATCTCGACGGCTGCGAGCTGACCGCCTACTACTTCCCCAAGGACATCACCCCCGAGTACCTGATCCACCTGAAGGAGCTGACGTTTCGGTTAGGTCTCGACGTGTCCGGAACCGCGATCGGAAACAACTTCTGCCTTCCCGAGGGCGAAGCGCGCGACGCCCAATTGGCCATGACGCGCGACTGGATCGATCGCGCGGCCATGTTGGGAGCCCCGGTCATTCGCATTTTCGCCGGGTCGGTCCCCAAGGGGGACTCGGAAGAAGCGGCCGTCGAACGCTGCATCGCCGGCATCAACCAGTCGGTCGATTATGCGGCGACCAAAGGTGTCGTGCTGGCGCTGGAGAACCACGGCGGCATCACGTCGACGGCCGAGCAGTTGCTGTCGATCGTGCGGCGGGTCAAGCCCTCCCCCTGGTTTGGCGTGAACTTCGACAGCGGCAACTTTTATTCAGCCGATCCTTATGCCGAGTTCGAGAAAATCGCACCCTACGCGATGAATGCCCAGATCAAAGTCGAAGTGTCGCCCAACGGGAAAAAGCAGCCCGCCGATTTGGAGCGGGTCATCGGCATCTTGCGAAACGACGGTTATCGGGGCTACGTCGTGCTGGAGTACGAAGCCGAACCCGATCCGCGGGAGGCGATTCCCGGCTTTCTGCAAAGGCTGCGGAAAATCATCCAATCGTGAGGGGTCGCCGACACGTAAACCCAGTGGGGTTTCGGGAATTGCCGGCCAGGCTTTTTTCGCGAAGAATGGATCAGGCGCCCGTCGCACGTCACGTCTTTTCGTTTTTTTGCAGGTTGTCGGTCGCTGCACGTCAGGCTGGTCTTGTCAGAATTCCGTATTTTCGGATGATTCGGTGCAACAACGCGTACGGAACTTCGAAGAAGCCCGGCTTTTTCGGAAAAGCCGGGCTTCTGAACGCGATTTTGCGGAGCGTCTGAGCCTCCTGCTGCCCGATCAACCATACGCTAACAGGGAGACGGGATGAGTTCACCCGCGCGAGACAAGCGGTCACGCCTCGGGGCGTTGTCGCACATCGTATTTCGCCGTGCGTTGCCGCTCGAACGAGAAACGTCGCTGTTCATTCTCGTGAGCGCAATCGACGTCTTTATGACGTACATTCTGCTGCGGCACGAGCATCCCGCCGGTGAGCAATTTTTTTACGAATCGAATCCTTTCGCCGATTACTTTTTCTCGGGCTGGGGCGTTCGAGGGATGGTGTACTTCAAGTTTGCCATGGTGGCGGTGGTTACGCTGACGTGCCAATTGATCGCCCGTGAACGGCTCGCCATCGCGCGGTGGCTGCTGTTGTTCGCCACCGCCGTAAGCTGCTGCGTGGTGCTCTACAGTCTGTCGATCTTTCTGCGCCACGGCGGCTTGCTGTAGGCGGCTCGTGCTTGAGAAAGGAAGCCCGGATTTTTCTTCAAAGCCGGGCTTCTGACACGTGGGATTGCCGCGCGCTCCGGCTGCCTGTTTCCGCCCGCAATGTTCGTGCTATGCTAGGACGATGAGCGAACAACTGCCGGCTCACCTCCACGAGCGGCTCAACCGTTATGGGCAACAGCATCTCGTTCGCTGGTGGAACGAACTCGATACGGCTGCGCAACGTCGTTTGATCGAACAAATCGAGACGATCGACTTCGCCCGAATCGATCGGCTGTTTCGGCAGCAGCACATCGCGGAGGACAGCGATGGAGGCAGCCCGACAGCCAACATTCGACCCGCCTCGCAAGTCGTCCGATTGCCGAAAGAACCGCGCGAGCACGCGGACCGTGCCGCCGCTGGAAAAATGGGACGCGAAGCACTCGCGTCCGGCAAGGTGGGCGCGATCCTGGTGGCCGGCGGACAAGGCGAGCGCCTCGGGTTCAACTACCCCAAGGGCATGTATCCGATCGGGCCGGTGTCCGATCGCACTTTGTATCAAATTCTCGCCGAGCAACTGCTGGCTCGCTCGCGAGAATGCGGCAAGGCGATTCCCTACTATGTCATGACCAGCGACGCCACGCACGTCGAGACGTTGGAATTCTTTCGCAAACACAAGTACATCGGGCTGAATGCCACCGATGTTTGCGTCTTTCGACAGGGCAACATGCCGGCCGTCGACAAGCAGACCGGACGAATTCTGCTCGCCGAGAAAGGCGCCGTCGCGATGAGTCCGGACGGGCACGGTGGGATGCTGGCGGCGTTGGCGGCGTCCGGCTGTCTGGACGATATGCGGTTGCGCGGCATCGAGTACCTTCACTATCACCAGGTCGACAACCCGACGACCATCGTTTGCGATCCCGCCTACATCGGGTTTCACATTTTGCGACGGGCGGAAATCTCGACAAAGGTGGTCGCCAAACGCAACGCGAGCGAGAGTATGGGCGTCGTCGTCAGCTCGAGTGGCCAGACGCGCATCGTCGAGTACATCGACATGCCGAACGAATTGAAGGAAGCGACCGACTCTGAAGACAACCTGCTGCACTGGGCGGGCAATACGGCAATCCACGTTTTCAGCCGCAGGTTCCTCGACCGGCTCGTTGCAGAAAACCTCGAGTTGCCCTTTCATCTCTCGGCGAAAAAGGTTCCTTTCATTGACGACGCGGGACGACTTGTGGAACCTGCGGAAGCGAACGCCTACAAGTTCGAGCGGTTCGTTTTCGACGCGTTGCCGCACGCGAGCCGCGCCCTGGTCGTCGAGGCGGACCGCGCGCGGGAATTCAATCCCGTAAAGAACGCCGACGGCGACGATTCACCCGCAACGGCCCGAGGCGCCATGACGCGAATTTACACCGATTGGCTCCGTGCCGCGGGGGCGATCGTGCCCCACGGCGTGCCGGTCGAAATCAGCCCGCTGTTCGCGCTCGATGCGGACGGCGTGCGAGACAAGGTTCCCACCGGAAAGAAGTTCGACGGCCCGGTGGTCCTCAAATAGACAACAACGATGGTCCGAATTTTCTGGTTCCCAAGCTCCGCTTGGGAACCCGCTTTCTGGAAGCTCTGCTTCCCGAAAATCTGACGCGAAGCGGACTTCGGCGAGCTCGACTCGACTGACTTCGGCGAGCTCAGTC
>JBBDVZ010000286.1:0-23388 GCA_040903115.1 Planctomycetaceae bacterium | reverse complement strand
CGGTTGTCTACAAAACAACTTAGATCAAGTCAAGCACGAGATACAGTCGAACTAACGACTGCAATAAGTCACCCCGCTTACAGAGCACAACCCCGCGTTCATAATCTCGCCCACTTTCGGCGTACCGTGCCTTGCGCTGCCGGTTTTTGCTCACATAGGCGCTAACGGCGTAGCCGACTGACGCAGCAATCAGTAACCAAAGCCCCAATCGCATGAGTTTGTCGGCCCCTATTGCTGGTTCAAGCTTCAACGGGATGCTTGACCATGAACTCCCGAACTTCTCGTAACAGCCATTCGACGTCTGATTCCTGCAAGCCCGGTTCGACCTTTGGGTCATAGTGGGCCGCATCGTTGCCGAAACCACTCATCGCAAGCACATGCTTTTGCACTGAGGGATTGTACTTGTTCGCGGCACGAAGTGCGTCATTATAGTCATTTAGGGTAGGTTTTCTGCTTTTCGGTTTGACTGGTGTGCAATGCGCAGCATCGCACCAATTGCGTAAGTGTTCTTCAAGCACTGCACGAGCAAGCACGCCAGCGGGAATGAAGTATCCTTCCGACAAAACGTATTCGGCTTGCTCCAACAAGCTGTCGAATGTCGCGGCTCTAACAAACTGCTCAATCGACACGAGCGTGCCGTGTTTCAATTCATCCCTAATGGAGCCAAGGTAAGAGTACATCATCTTTGCTCTGTAAACTGAAGCATCGTAGACTGACCAATCAAACGGCTCTCGAAAAGGGTTGCCAAGATTTCCGAGCAAACGCAAAAGATTCAGGCAACTGCCAAGCCACTTTACGAACAACGCTGGGTCACACTCGTCCGACCCGCCTTGCCGCCGACTTTTCCTGACGCCATCGCCCTCATCGATGAGACGTTGAACCGTGTCGGCAAGCTGCTGCTTGTTCATTTTGTCACTCGCAATTGACGACTCGCGGGAAAGCTGGAATGCTGCGCATGTTCAGGTAGAATACTCGCCGCGAATGACGGAATCCAGAGGCCGGAGCAGCGTCGACTTGGAGGTGTCGTGAATGCACAAGTCTTCCGTGATTTGCGGTCTGCTTTTGGGAATTCTCATCGGCTGCAATGCGGCAACGGACACCGATACTCGCATCGCCAAGTACCGCGATGCGAAACTTTCGGAAGGGCTGTCACTTCAAAGTGTGAAAAAGGAAATAGGCGAACCGGACACGTACAGCGATTATTGGATTCGTCCAGGCGGACGCGTAAAGTACACCACAGATTTCGATGATTTCAAAACGTCGGTATACACTTCCCATGTTGAATCTCTCGGATACGGGCCGTTCGGTGCCCACAATCAAAAGACCGGTCATGTGACAAAGCATCGACTGTCTCTGACTTTTGTAGACGGCAAGTTGCATGAATGGGAAAGGTCTGCGCCCATCGATAACCAATGACTGAAAAAAGAATGCCCGCCAGGGTGACACCTTGCTGGCAGTCCCGATTCAGTCGCGGGGCAGTTATAGGTCGCGCTACTTCGCAATTCGGGCTGCGAGAAACTCAATCGAAGCTTGCGGCGTCTCGAATTTCGAGACCATTCCTTTCCTATCGGCGCTTGGCCTCGGATGAATTGAATCGCCTGTGCCGATCGCAACGAATTGGCGGCCGGTGATTGGCTTCGGTCCTCCATTCCGGCGACTGGTCGTGCCGTTGGCCGCCGGTTTCACTTATAATTCACTTTGAGGAACAGGCCCCGGTCCCACGGCGGGTAAGGCGAAATGATTCACGTCGAAGAATTGACCAAGTCGTTTTCCGACTTGAGGCGCGGCAGCGTCAAGGCGCTCGACAACGTCACGTTCGACGTTCACCCGGGCGAAATTTTCGGACTGCTGGGCCCCAACGGCGCCGGGAAGACCACGTGCCTGCGGATCCTCAGCACGGTGCTCAAGCCCACCGGCGGTCGTGCCACCATCGACGGCTTCGACGTGGCCACTCAGCCGACCGAAGTGCGGGCGCGCATCGGGTTCATGTCGGGCAACACCGGCATTTACGATCGCATGACCGCCCGGGAGATGGTCGAGTATTTCGGCCGCCTCTATGGCATTGAGGAAGACGCGCTGCAGTCGCGGCTGGAGCAAATTTTTACGATGCTGCAGATGCAGGACTTCCGGGACCTGCTGGGCTCGAAGATGTCGACCGGCATGAAGCAGAAAGTGTCGATCGCGCGCACGATCATTCACGATCCACCCGTGCTGATTTTCGACGAGCCGACGTCGGGTCTCGATGTGCTCGTGGCCCGCGCGGTCTTGCGGGCGATCGAGTCGCTGCGCGACGAGGGCAAGTGCATCATCTATTCGACGCACATCATGCGGGAGGTCGAAAAACTTTGCGACCGCATCGCCATCATCCATAAGGGGCGGATTCTGGCGGCCGGCACCGTCTCGCAGCTCGAACAGCAGCACGGCGAAGGGGACATGGAGGAGCTGTTTTTCGACCTCATTTCCCGTTTCGAAAACCAGGCGGCGACAATTTCCGCATGAGATGGCGAAACGTTAAGCTCATTTTCCACCGAGAGGTGCGCGATCAGTTGCGCGACCGGCGCACGCTGTTCATGATCGCCATCCTGCCGCTGCTGTTGTACCCGGGTCTGGGTATCGGCATGGTGCAGATGACCGCGCTGTTCGAGGAGCAGCCGCGGACCGTGGTCATTCTCGGGGCCGACGAACTGCCTAAGTCGCCGCAGTTGCTGGAAGGCGACCGGATTGCCCCCGGCTGGTTTTCGCTGCCCGGCGAGGCCGAAACGCTGCTGGTGGTCACCGACCGAGCGAAGCAATCCGGTGGGCAATCCGCCGAGTCCGACACTCGACAGCCGTTGCTGCAACACGCGGGAAAAGTTCGCGAGCTCTCCCAGAAACGGGATGAGCTCGAAAGCCTGCTCGCGCGCAACGGCGATTCAAAAGGCCGCGCTGAAAGGATGCGTCTCGAACGCGAGCTCGACGACGTGAACCGCCAACTCAGCGAAGTGTTTGCCGCCGGCGGGTTCGAGGTCCTCATTGCTTTCCCCCAGGGGTTTGCGCAGCGCGTCGCACGGGAATCGAAATTGATCGAGCGAGCGGCTGCAAACGCCGAACCCTCGACTGACGAACAAAAGACAATCGTCGTCTACAACAATGCCGACAAAAAATCGCAACTCGCTTACAAGCGCGTCAAGGAGGCCCTGCAGACTTGGGAGCAGGCCATTTTGCGCGACCGCTTGCGCGCGGCCGGCTTGCCCGAAACGTTTCCCACGCCGGTCAATCCGCAGCCGATCGATTTGGCCAACAAGAGTGAAATGTCCAACAGCGTGTGGAGCATGCTGTTTCCGGCGCTGTTGGTGATTATGGCGGTGACGGGTGCGTTCTATCCGGCCGTCGACCTGGCGGCGGGCGAAAAGGAACGCGGGACGATGGAAACGCTGTTGATTTGCCCCGCCACGCGCACCGAGATTGTGCTCGGAAAGTTTTTCACCGTGATGGTCTTCAGCCTGTCGACGGCATTGTTGAACATGCTCAGCATGGGCCTGACGGGCAAATACATGGTGTCGATCGGCGGCGGAGCGTTGTCGAAGGTCGGCGACTTGGCGATGCCCTCGTTCTTGGCGCTCGTGTGGGTCGGCGTTTTGCTGGTGCCGCTGGCGGCCCTGTTCAGCGCGCTGTGCCTGGCTTTGGCGACATTCGCCCGCAGCAGCAAAGAAGGCCAATACTACCTGACGCCGTTGTTGATGGTGACGATGGGGCTCACCGTCTTCTGCTTATCGCCCGCCGTCGAGATCACTCCGTTCTACAGCATCATGCCGGTGATGGGGCCCGCGCTATTGCTGAAGGAGTTGATCGCTTCGCCCGGCAGCACCGAGCCCTTGCTTTACGCGATCCCGGTGCTGGTCACAAGTTTCATCTACAGCCTGCTGGCCTTGTGGTGGGCCATCGAGCAGTTCTCCCGCGAAGACGTCCTCTTCCGCGAGGCCGAACGCTTCGACCTGGGACTGTGGCTGCGGCACCTGATGCGCGACAAGGAAGCCACCCCCAGCTTTTCCGAAGCCGTGATCTGCTTCGTGATTATCATACTCGTCCAGTTTTACGCGATGAAGGATCTGCAAATCGCCTTCCTCGAGGCGTCGAATTCGGCGACGCGCCTGCGGTTGCAGATGATTTATCTTGTGGCGACGGTCGGCGGTCCCGCGTTAATGATGGGCGTCATTCTGACGCGCAGCGTGCGGCAGACGTTTCGCATTAACTGGCCGAAACCGGGCATGTTGGCCATCGCAATCGTGCTGCCGTCCACGTTGTATCCGCTGACGATCGAACTGATGCGGCGACTCGACTGGTTCTTTCCAAAGTTGCCGGCGGGAGCCGTGAAACTGCTCGAATCGCTGAACGACGGCAACTTGCCGCTGTGGCTGGTGCTGCTGGCATTCGCCGTCTTGCCGGCCATTTGCGAGGAACTGGCCTTCCGAGGATTTATTCTCAGCGGCTTCAGCCGCTCGAAACGGACCTGGCTGGCCATCGTCCTCTCAAGCATGGCGTTCGGCATCGTTCATCAGATTCCGCAGCAAGTCTTCAACGCGACCCTGTTGGGGTTGGTATTAGGGCTGCTGGCCGTTCGATCGAACAGCCTGCTGCCGGCGATGGTGTTCCACTTTACGTACAACGCGCTGCCGGTACTGCAAGGCCGCGTCGACGTCTCGAAAGTGGTCGGCACGCCGCTTGACTGGTTTGTCAGCGTCAAGCAAACAGGCGGCGAGGCATCGCTCACGTATGATTGGCCGACGCTGCTGATTTGTGCGGTTGTCGCGGCGCTGATATTGCGTTGGCTTGTGCAGCGGCCTCGGAAGGAGTCGCAACCTCTGGCAAAAGCGCAGTTCTCCAAGTCCGACCGCTTGCCGCTGACCGACGCAAACAGCAGCCGCCGCTCGGCATCGGCCGAGATCGTGTCGAACCGACAAACGGATTGATGAATTCCGGACTCCCACTCGACGAACGGCACAGCTTTCGGGCGCGCTGGCTGTTTCCGCTGGACGGTCAGCCCATCGAAAATGGCACCGTCGAGATCACGCGTGGCCGCATCTCGGCAATTCATGATCGTCACGACCCACGAGCGCGCGACCTGGGCAACGTGGCGATCATTCCCGGTTTGGTCAACGCGCATACCCATTTGGAATTCAGCGATCTCTCGCGGCCCCTGGGACCTGCGGATTCCTTCACCGAATGGGTTCGCGCGGTCGTCGACCATCGGCGAAATCGTAAAACAGATCGATTGCAACTGGTGAGGCAAGGGTTGTGCGAATGTGCGGACGCCGGCACGACCGCGTTGGGTGAGATCACAACCGACGAGGCATCGTTGGCGGCCCTCGATGAGCGCGGCCCGGCCGTCTGCGCATTCCGCGAGTCCATCGGCTTTTTGGCCGAGCAAATCGATGAGCAATTGCAGACCGCCCGGCGGTTTCTAGATGCCGTCGAGCTTCCGTCGCAGGCGCGTGTTACGCGCGGGCTCAGTCCGCACGCGCCCTACAGCGTGCATCCAGAGCTGTTCGCACGACTGGTCGATCTGGCAACCGAGAAGAGAGCGCCGGTTGCCATTCATCTCGCCGAAACGCGGGCCGAAATCGAGTTTCTGGACCGCGGAACCGGCCCGTTTCTGGGTTTGCTGCAAAATTTTGGCGTTTGGAAGGAGGATGTCATTCCCCGTGGCAGTCGTCCGCTGGATTACCTGCGGTCGTTGCAGCGACTCGACCGGGCGTTGGTCGTGCACGGGAACTATCTCTCGGACGAAGAGATTTCCTTTGTCGCCGAACGGCCGCATCTGACCGTCGTTTACTGTCCGCGCACGCACGCCTATTTCGGGCACGAGGCTCACCCTTGGCAACAATTGCTGTCGCAAGGGGGATCGGTGGCCATCGGCACGGACAGCCGCGCGTCGAATCCCGATTTGAGCCTTTGGCGGGAGCTGTGTTTTCTGCACTCGCACTTTCCGCGCGTCGCACCCGCGACACTGTTAAAACTCGGCACGGCGGCCGGCGCCCGCGCGCTCAATCTCCCCGGCGACGACTGGTGCCTCAAACCGGGAGGCGCCGCGAACCTGGCGGTCATTTCACTTGGTTCAACCGCCGGCGGGGAACCTTACGCGTTGCTCTTCGACGAGCGCAATTCTATTCGTACCGCGATGGGCAATGGGGCCTGGTATGGCCCGCTAGACAAGGCGTTATAATTCTTGTTGACTTGGTGGTGGCTGCTTACCGTTTCAATCTCTGTTCGTTGTATTGTCTCCGGCGAGAAGATATATCAAATCAGGCTGTCGTCAAGCGCTGCTGACTCACACGGTTTTTCCAGCAATTAGAATTGATTGCATGAACGTACCGCAAATTGTTTTCACGCAGCCGGTCGTAGGGCTGCGGACTCTCGACGATCAGTCGTTCTTGCGATCGATTGTTTGGTCGCGATCGGCTTCCGTGCGGTTGATGGAATCGGCACGCGCCGGCGACGTCGACGCGGTATTTCGCGAGTTGAAGAAGCAGGGCTTCGGCGCCTCCTCGCGAAAACAAAGCAAAAAGGCGTCTTCGCGCCGTGGGCCTCGCAAGGCCGCGCTGTGGTCGTTGAATGCCTTTGACGAAACACCGCGAACGGCCGGACTCGTCTCGCTGTGGCACGACTTTGAGCTTCGCAAGCAACGTGCCGGCAAAAAAATCGGCGCCAAACACAAAAACAATAAGGCCAAAAACGGCCGCAAACACGAAGAGAACGGTCAGCGCGGTTCAGAAAGCTTCATCGAGCGGCTTGGGCATTGGTTGCAAGCAGCGGCCCTTGAGGGTTCGTTGTCGCCGTTTGAGCTGCTGGTCGCCTGCGAAGTGTTGCGGGAAGCCGGCAGCGAATTGCCAACGGAGGTCGGCTGGCCCTTGTGGCGATTGACATTGACGGCGGCGGTGGAAGCCAGCGCCGGCTGTGCAGGGCCAGACGAGCACGCCGTCGCCGCCGACCAGAGCCTCGTCGCGCGCGGAGAGATCCCTTTCGAGGCCGGGTTGCTTTTTTCCATGGTGAAGGGGTCGGGCAAACTGAATCGAACCGGCGGTAACTTCCTGCGCAGCGGTTTGGAAGCCATGACCGACACCGATGGCACGCCCAAGGCTGAGTTGCTTGCCAAAATCTCGCTTTGGTTGGCCCCGCTGGTTCGTGCGGCGGCCTGGTCGAAGCGATCGAACGTTACCCTGTGGGACGGCTCGTCACGACGGCGATTTGCACGCCTGTTGGAATGGGTCGCGGCAATGTGCCGCACAGATGGGCGCTTGGCCTTGAGCAACGGCCGTGCGCGAGACGTCAGCGGGCTGCTGGCAACGGCGTCGCGGCTGGCTGGTTGGAAAAAGAAATCACCCCCCGCCAAGTATCTGTCGGCGATGGGAAATGGCGCGCTTCGATCGCGCGCATCGGTTCATCGCAAACAGCCGCAATCTGACGGCCACCCGGCGACGCAATCGGATTGGGCGCGGCTGGCCTGTATGAGAAACAGTTGGTCCCTCACGCCGGACACAATGGTCGTGGCGCATCATCGCGAAAAACCGTTGCTCGACCTCACCGCGCTTGGCCGTCCCCTGCTTAGCGGCGAGTGGGACATCAATGTGGAAATCGACGGCCGGCCGATTGCCTTTCGAAACGACTGGGAATGCGTCTGCTGGTTTTCGGACGATGATGCCGACTTTCTCGAGTTGCATGCTGAACCCGAACCAGGGGTGACAATTGAGCGGCAATTGATGCTCTCTCGAACCGAGCACTTCGCGGTGCTGGCCGATGCCGTGTCGGTGCCCGACGGTTCCCGCGTCGAATACAAATCGCGGGTTCCACTGGTTGAGGGGCTCGAAAGCAAAGCGGACCGCCTGACCCGTGAATGGGTGTTGAAAACGCACGGTATTCGTGCCCGCGTTTTCCCGCTGGCGTTGCCCGACGATCGGATCGAAAGCACTTCCGGCAGCCTGGCACTGGTCGACGACTCACTCGAACTGTGCCAAAAGGGTGAGGGAGGCCTGTTTGCCCCCCTCACGATCGATTGGGCGCCCGAGCGGCGTCATTGCGCCGCCGACTGGCGAAGTCTGACGGTCACCGAGCAGGGCGAGGTCATTCCGCGGTCGCGGGCCGGGGCGCACCGCATCCGCATCGGCGATCATCACCTGTTCATCTACCGCAGCCTCAAATCGACGGGCGAGCTGCGAGCCGTCCTGGGCCAGCACACGTTGCACGAAACGGTGATCGGGCTGATTGACGAGGACGGCGACGTCGACCCCATCCTGCTGGTCGAGCCGCAGGCCGGGGCAACCGATTGAGCCGCCTCAGACGGGCGGGCATTGCTTCCGGGCAGGTCGTTTTCTTGTTATGGTTGAGATGGAGCGGCTTCCACCTCCAGCGGTTGTGATCAGGCAGAGATCGAAAATGGGCGGTACAGTGTTGGTTCGCTATGGGGCCATTCCGGTCGTCGCCCGGTGCACGGCGGATCGCGCGGACGGTCTCGCGCGCGGCTTACGCGTCGTGGTGGGTACGTCTCGAGGCCTGGAGCTGGGCACCGTCCTCGAGTCGGTGAACGGGCCGGAAACACACAATGTCGAGCCACAGGAGCATTCTCATCTCTCGGATAACGGCGAACGCGCGGAATCGCAGTTCAGCGTGTTGCGGGCGGCTTCCGCCGACGATGAGGCTCGCTCTCTTGAGTTGAAGACCAATTGCGAAGGCCAGTTTTCAGACTGGTGCCGCCGCATTGAAGGCTGGAACCTCGATCTCGAACTGATCGACCTTGAATGGACGCTGGACCGCAGCCGGCTGATACTGTACGTGTTGAACGAGCGCGGACCGGATTGCACGAAGCTCGCGCTGCAGGCGGCCGCTGCCGGATTGGGCCCGGTGGAAGTTCAGCCCGTCGATGCCGAGGGACTCATGCAGGCGCAGGTTTCCGGCGGATGCGGGACCGGGGGCGGGGGCTGCGGCTGCGGATCGTGATTCGCTGGACCTCGGCCCGATCGGTTAGAACAGCGAGTCCATCGACCGGTCACTCCCGACATGGATCGGACGAGACGGGCGTTCTTCGGCGGACAGGCGGATCGCCAGACCCAGGCCAATACTTAGCGGGCGGACAAATTATGAGCGAATTGACGTTCGGAGAGCTGGACGACCTGCAGGAGCGGCAAGGCCCGGCGGCCAGCATCGACCGGCTGATCAAGTCGTTTCGCGACGATCGCGACTACCACAGGTTGTTCGACGCGTTGTTGTTAAAGCGACGGTTCGAGATGGGCTTGTCGCTGGTTCAGCCGACCTCGTTCGACGGTGTGCCCGAAGAGCAGCAGGAAGAATTAGAAGAATCGTACGTCGACGCGGCGCGCGAAGTGGGCGAGTTGTTTCTCGCCGAAGGCAACATTCCGCAAGCCTGGTTATACTTTCGCACGATTCGCGAGCCCGAAAGGGTCACTGAGGCGTTGAGCACCGTCGACTCCCGCCGCGAAGCGTCGGAACAAACCGAAGAGCTGATCAACGTCGCCCTTTACCAGGGGGCCAATCCGGTCAAGGGGCTGGAGCTGTTGCTGCGGACGCATGGGACGTGCAATACCATCACGGCGCTCGACCAGCAGATTCACCAGATGTCGTCGGAAGACCGCCGACTATCGGCCGGTCTGCTCGTTCGCGAGCTGTACACCGACCTGACGCATACGGTGCGCCGCGAGATCGAGCAAAAGCTGACGACGGGGTCGGACGAAAACTCGCTGCGTGCCCTGATCACCGGCCGCGACTGGCTGTTCGCGGAAGGCAACTATCACATCGACGTTTCGCACCTGCATTCGGTGGTGCGATTCGCGCGGTTTTTGCCACCCGGCGATCGCGAGCTGTCGCTGGCGATGGAACTGGCCGATTACGGCGCGCACCTGGCGACGCAGTTTCAGTATCCGGGCGATCCGCCCTTCGAGAACTTCTATCCGGCTCATGCCCGCTATTTCCAAGTTCTGGCCGATGACGGTCGTGATGAAGCCATCGCCTCGTTCCGCGACAAACTGAATGTCGAGACCGATCCGCAGAACAAGCAGATGATCGCCTATGTTCTCGTCGATCTTCTCGGTCGAATCGACCGCCTCGACGAGGCGCTGGAACTGGCGGCAGAGCACCTGCGCGACGTCGACGAGTCGTCGGGGTTTTCGTTCGCGCGGTTGTGCCAGCAGGCCGGGCGGCTTGATGCGCTGCGCGACGTCGCGCGCGACAAGCGGGATTTCGTCAGTTACGTCGCCGCCCGGTTGGAAGACGGCCACCGTACGTCCGCCAGCGCGAAATGACGATGTACGCCCCGTCAGTTCGCCGCCTGCAGTTGCGGCCAAAGTCGCCTTGCCGCCGACCGGAACGCCGACATGTCGTACTTGCTTAAGAATCAGGCGACTTGGGATCGAATGGTCCAGGCGGGCAGTCGATTCTGCCAGCCGGCCACCGACGAAGAATGCCGGCATTCGCTCGCGACGCTCGATACGCGCGGTTGGCTGCCCAAAGACGTCAGCGGGATGCAGGTGTTGTGCCTGGCGTCCGGCGGCGGCTGGCAATCGATTCTCTACGCGGCGGCTGGCGCCCACGTGACCGTGGTGGATTTGAGCGAGGCGATGCTTGCGCTCGACGCCCGCGAATCTCAGCGCCGCGGCCTGTCGCTATCGACAATCGCCGCATCCATGGATGACTTGTCGATGCTTGCCGAGGCGGAATTCGACATCGTCCATCAACCGGTCAGCACGTGTTACGTCGCCAACGTGGCCAACGTGTACCGTGAAGTAGCCCGCGTGTTGCGCGACGGCGGACTGTACATCAGCCAGCACAAGCAGCCCGCGAGCCTGCAGATCAGCCACCGCGATCCCCAAAATCGCTATGTGATTGGAGTCGAATACTACCACGCTGGGCCGTTGCCGGCCGTGGACGACAAGTCCTACCGGGAGCCGGGGACGGTCGAATATTTGCATCGATGGGATCAACTGGTGGGAGAACTGTGCCGCGCGGGTTTTACGCTCGAGGACCTTTGCGAGCCGAGCCGGGCCGACGTGAACGCACCGGCGGGGCATTTCCGGCATCGCGGTCGGTTCGTGCCGCCATACGTCCGACTGAAGGCACGCCGCATGCCTCGGGATCAAGCACGGCCTCAACAGCCGGTCATCTGGACGCCCTAAGGGTCGAGACGTATCGGCGGGCAACCGCGGACAAAAAACCAACGGCCGCCGAAAGGCGGCCGTTGGCACTTTTACATCAAACTGAGACCGAGCCGATTAGATGCCGGTAACGAGATGTCCGTCACGCCGATCCAGGAAGTTCTGGTACGTTCCCTGTGTCGAGTTGACGTTGCTCTGGTTGTAAGAGATCGATTCGTTGATGAACTTCACCGAGCCGTCTACCAACGCGAACTGAGAACCCGCTTCGTGGTTGCTGGCAAAGTTGCTGATCACCGGAATGTTTTGCGCGGCGGTATTGATCGGCTCCTGGCTGTCGCCGCAATGGGTGGGCACTGACAATCCGCCCCACAAGTAGTGAGTCGGGGCTGTACCCGGGCCAATGCTACCCACCGTTTCGCCGATGTAAGCCGTGTTGGTCGTCCCGTCCTTGACGTCGCGGATGCGGACGCGACCGTTGGTCACAAACATACCACCGCCGTCGGTGTCCGGGAATCCTAATCCTTCGAGGTTCGGATTGGCGATGCCACCCGCACCCCAGTTTCCGAGGTAGTTGCTGATGCCCGCGGTGTTCTGCGTCGTTTCAGACGGGCAGCGGAAGATTTCCAATGACGCCTCGTTCGGCTGAGCGGGGTCGGCGTAGTTGACCGCAGGCATACCGACCGCGAACAAATCGACGTTAAACGGGGCCGGCAGTTTACCCGCGATTTGCAGGTACAACGGCCTTTCGTCGATGTACGGCAAGAGGAACACGCCCCACGATGCGTTGTTGCTGGAGATACGAGCCGGCGGGAACTGGCTGTAGGCGTCGTGATAGTTGTGGGCGCCGAGTGCAAGCTGCTTCAGGTTGTTTTTGCACTGAGTGCGGCGGGCCGCTTCACGGGCCTGCTGGACGGCGGGGAGCAACAGAGCAATCAAAATCGCGATAATGGTGATTACGACCAACAACTCAATCAATGTAAAACCACGCTTTCGAACATTTCTGTTCAACATACGCACACCTTCCTTTCACCTTCTTTTGTAACCGGACACAGAATGGAACCAACGGTTCAACAGACCCCTCCAGGGCCGCACAATGGATACTGCCGGCCCGCATTTCCTAATGAACGCCAGCCGATGAACATTGGCTGGTGATGAATGCAGAACCATACCTCAGAGGGGCACCTAACATCACAATCTGCGCGAGCGATTTTGTCAACGAAAATCACCCTCAACTCATACTTTTTTAAAGATTTTTCCAACACCCGCCCTTGACCGGACGTCACCACCCGCCCAACGGCACCCAAACAACGTCCCCTGGACGGAGTGCGACCGCTTCGACTGGTCGCAGGCATTCTGGCTACATCAAGCTCCCTTCGGAGGCTGTTTTCCGGAGTTTGCCGGTCAATTCCTGCATCAATTGCAGCGATTTGCCCTGCGCCCGGTCACCCGTGGAAATGTGGGAGCGCGACCGGCATTTTGTGCCGGCTCGCACCGCGTGTTGCCCGATACGTCCACATCTTGAGGCCGGGCAGAGCCATAGGGCTCACTCTCGTATTGACGCGAATGGGGCCTTGTGCAAAATACGCGGCTCAAAGTTCGAGCCGGCTTCCTCCACAGGTCCGGTTCCACCGAGCCCCCTGTTCGGCGGGGCTTGTCGAACTCACCTCCGGCATAGCAAAGGAGTGCACTGGCCGTGAAAAAAGTCACTATTTTGGCAGCAGCCTTCATGATTGTCGCTGGTGCCTCGTTTGTCGCCACGTTTGCCCAGGGAGAGGGCGCCGCATCGACCGAGAGCGCGCCGCATAAGATCGGCCTGATCGACATGGCCCACATCTTCAAAGAGTACGCGAAATTCAAAAACCTGCGCGAGGAGCTCAAGGTCGAGATCGGAAAGAGCGACTCGCAGGCCAAGGAAATGGCGGAAAGCCTCAAGAAGCTGCAGGCGGAAATGCAGACGTTCCAGGCCGGCTCGCCCGAGTTCATTGAGGCGGAAAGCAAACTCGCGAAGGAGTCTTCCAATTTCGAGGCGTTTCGCAAGCTGGCGCAGCGAGATTTTCTCCGCAAGGAGTCGCAGATCTACAAGACCATTTACCTGGAAGTGACCGATATGGTCGAGAAGTATGCCACGCATTACCACTACACGCTCGTCATGCGGTTTAACCGAGAGGAAGTCGGATCGGCCGAAGACCCGCCCGAGGTCATCAAGAGTATGAACCGACAGGTGGTCTACTATCGACCACAGGACGACATCACGGAGCCGATTCTCAAATTCTTGAATCAACGATATTCGCCAGGGGAAACCGCTGTTCCCCGTCCGAAGTCGACCGGGATACCGAAAGGCACAAGCAAGAACTAGCACCGGTTCCGCTTTCCGCGATGGCGGGCCGATTCCACTGTTTGGGCGAGGGGCTGTCGAGCGACGGCAAAACTGAGCAAGTGATGTCGCCGGCTCAACAGCCCTCATGCCCGAACGTGCCTTGTGTAAGTTCCGCAGGAGTCCGGCCGTCAACACAAGGGGAGTCCCCGGTTCTTGTGAGTTGGATTTCACGGCCCGTTGGAAAGGCGCTTGGGTGATCGCCAGCAATTCCATACCGCCGCAACGCATGCAGCAGACGATTGCCGGCCCCGCCGAAATCTCGGGTGTGGGCTTTTTCACCGGAGCAGACGTCACTCTTCGTTTCTTGCCCGCCGCGGCGGGGCACGGCATCGCGTTCCAGCGAACCGATCGACCCGGTACTGCGCCAATTCCGGCGATCATCGCGTATGCCGTTCCGCGCCGACGCCGAACCGCCATCGAGCACCAGGGCGTTGCCGTCGAAATGACCGAGCATGTTTTGGCGGCATTGGCGGGCCTGCGGATCGACAACTGCCTGGTCGAGCTCAACGCCCCCGAGCCACCCGGCTGCGACGGATCGTCGCGCGCCTTTGCCGAGGCGCTGCTGGAGGCCGGAATTGTCGTACAAGACGAGCCACGCACGGTTCACGTGATCGAAAGCCCGTTTCGCGTGGGAGAAGACGTCGATCGTGCGGAGATTGCCGCCCGGCCGTTGTCTCGCGGCACGCTCGCCATCAGTTACCACCTCGATTATGGACCGCGCTCTCCCATTCCTCCCCAGACGCTTACGGTGGAAATCAGCCCCGAAACTTTTGTCAATGAATTGGCATTCGCCCGCACGTTCGTGCTGGAGTCTGAAGTCGAAGCATTGCGGGCGCAGGGACACGGAACGCGGATCTCCGCCCGCGATTTGCTCGTTTTCGGGCCAGACGGTGTTATCGACAACCAGCTTCGTGCCGATGATGAATGTGTACGACATAAGATCCTCGATTGCCTCGGAGACTTTGCCCTGCTCGGTTGCGACATTCACGGTCACGTCAGCGCGTACCGGTCGGGACACCAGCTCAATCGCGAGTTAATTCACCGTCTACAGATGATTGCCCGTCGGCTTCCCGCGGCTGCCCCGCGCAGGCATGCGGCTTGATCGACGTCGCGCCAGACATTCCTGTTAATTCACATCTTGACCGGCAAGGATGCCGAAATGACCACAGTCGTCTCACATCTGGCTGACGTTCACCCGCGCGCCGTGCTCGGCGACGGCGTGCAAGTCGGGCCCTTTTGCAAAGTTGGCCCCCACGTGACAATCGGCGACGGAACCGTTCTCGACAGCAACGTCGTCATCGTCGGGCACACCACTGTGGGAGAAAACAACCGCTTCTTCGCGGGCTCGGTGATCGGCGGAGAGCCGCAGGACGTTAGCTACCGCGACTCAGGAACCCGCCTTGAAATCGGCGACGGCAACATCTTCCGCGAAGGCGTCACCGTGAACCGCGGCGCCGAGAAGGAAGATCACACGACGCGCGTCGGCCACCGCAACATGCTGATGGCCAACAGCCACGTAGCGCACAACTGCCACGTCCATAACAACGTCATTCTGGTGAATGGCGTGTTGCTGGGCGGGCACGTCCACGTCCATGACCGGGCGATCATCTCCGGCAACGCGGCCGTGCACCACTTTTCCACCGTGGGGACGCTGGCGTTTATTGGCGGCGCCAGCAAGGTGATTCGCGACATTCCACCCTATATGCTGGCGGCAGGCGGCGACGAGTTCTCTGTCCGCACCATCAACATCGTGGGCATGCAGCGAAACGGTATTTCGCAGGAGACCATCGCAGTCATCAAGCGCGCTCATCGGTTATTATTTCGAGAGCACAAGACCGTTGCGGCCGCTCGCGAAACTTTGCAGCAAGAGCTCGACGACGTCTTTCCGTTCGAGCTGACGACGCTGCTGAACTTTATCGAGCAACACCAGGGGGGGCGAATGGGCCGCGGTCGCGACCTTCCGCGCAAGCTGGCAGCGCAAGAGCACGAGCGCGGCGAGGCGACCCGCCGGAGGGCCGCATGAGCCGGTTGAAGATGGCCGTCGTGGGAGTCGGCGCGCTCGGCCGGCACCACGCCAGGATTCTCTCGGAGCTCGATTCGGTCGAGCTGGTAGCCGTCGCTGAAACCAACCCGGTCGCCGGACAGGCCGTCGCCGAAAAATGCCATACACGCTGGGTGGCCGACTACAACGAGCTGTTCGGCGAAATCGATGCCGTCTCGATCGTTGTGCCCACGTTCGCGCACCTGGCGGTCGCATCGGAGTTTCTCTCGCGGCGAATTCCCGTCCTTGTCGAAAAGCCTCTGGCGGCAAGCATCGACCACGGCGAGCGCCTCGTGGAACTCGCCGAGCAGACAGGCACGTTGTTGCAAGTCGGTCATGTTGAACGGTTCAACCCGGCCACCGCGGTCGCCTGGAGCCACTGCGGATCTCCAAAATACATTCGGGCCGAGCGCGTGAGCCCCTATGCCTTCCGCTCGACTGATATTGGCGCGGTTCACGATCTGATGATTCACGATCTCGACCTGGTGCTCGACCTGGTTGCCGCCCCGGTCCGATCGGTCGAAGCATTTGGCATTTCAATTCTGGGCGAGAACGAAGACAGCGTGCAGGCGCGGGTGACCTTCGAAAACGGCTGCATTGCCGATTTGACCGCCAACCGCGTCAATCCGAAGTCGAGCCGAACCATGCAAATCTGGTCGGCCGAGGGAACCGTCACCGTCGACTTCACGTCGCGCGAAGTCGTGGCCTATCGACCGTCGGAAGCATTGTTGTACGGCATGTCGCCGTTGCAGCGGGCCAGGCAGCCAGGTGCCGACGTCGAACGGCTCAAGAGCGAAATCTTCGGCACGTTTCTCAAAGTCGAACGTCCCGCGGTGCCCCAAACGGATGCACTCACCGCCGAGCTCGAAAGCTTTGTCGATTGCGTTCGCAACGAGCGTCGTCCGCTGGTCGACGGGCAAACCGCGCTGCGAGCGATGCAGTTGGCCGACCAGATTCTGGCCTCCGTTCATTCGCACCAATGGGAAGGCCACGCCGGCGGCGCGATCGGACCGTTCGCCCGCCCGCGACAAGCCATCAAGCGCGTCGCGTAGGGTGGGTGACAACCCACCATCCGATGCTGCACACGCACTGTTGGTGGGTTATCACCCACCCTACAGAGCTCAGTAAAGCACGAAGCACTAATGTCGAAAGAAGCACGAAGCACGAAGTCTCAATTGCGAACCGCCTGTGGTTTTTTGTTTCGTGCTTAGTGCTTCGGATTTCCTTCGTCATTCGTGCTTAGTGCTTCCGATTGGTGGGGTTTCACCCACCCTACTACCGTCCGGCCACCCATCATGATCTTCTCCTGGCTCAAGCGACGTCGGCGAGCGAAGCTGCAAAGCCAGCCGTTCCCCGACGAGTGGACGCAATTCCTCGACCAGAACGTCGCGTTCTATCGTCGGCTCAGCGACGACGACAAAGCGAAACTGCGCGGCCACGTCCAAATCTTCGTGGCGGAAAAGAACTGGGAGGGCTGCGGCGGGTTGACGATGACCGACGAGATGAAGGTCACCATTGCCGCTCAGGCCTGCCTGCTCGTGCTCAGCCTTCCTGGCGAGCACTTCGACGCCGTGCGATCGATACTCGTCTATCCCAACGCGTACGTCGCGCCGGGCCGAACGGTCACTCCCGGCGGGCTGGTGATCGAGGGGGACTCGTACCGCGACGGCGAAGCCTGGGTCCGCGGACCGGTGATCCTCTCATGGGCGGAAACACTGGCCTCAGCGCGGCACGAATCGGACGGGCGAAACCTCGTCTTCCATGAGTTCGCGCATCAGCTCGACATGCAGCACGACCACATCGCAGACGGCACCCCGGCCCTGGCCTCGGCCGAGTTGTACGAGCGCTGGGAAAGAGTGATGAACGACGAACACAAGCGGCTGACGATCGATTGCCGCCAAGGCCGCCCCACTCTGCTCGATTGCTACGCGGCCACCAACCGCGCGGAGTTTTTCGCCGGCGCGAGCGAGTGCTTTTTCGAACGCCCCTACGCCCTCCGCGGCCGCCACCCGGCGCTGTATGCGATCTTGCAGGAGTATTACCAACAAGATCCCACGACGTGGGGGTGACCAGCCAGCCGGCGGAAAGGAGGTTACCACTAAGACACGAAGGTCACGAAGAAATCAAAACAAGAGATTCGAAATCAAAACAAGAGATTCAATGCGATCGTCGAAATATCACTTCGTCTTTTTTTCTTTGTGACCTTTGTGTCTTGGTGGTTCAACACTGTTTACGCTGAAACGTCGCCGGCGAGAATGTCTCTCAGCTCGTCGGTCTTTTCGCGTAACAGTTCCGCCTGCTTGTCGAGCGATTGGCGCGTCGCGCGGACTTTTTTCAGGATCTTTTCGCTGTTGCTTTGGATGGTCTCGGTCCACTTGGTGAGCTCTTCGAGGCCCTCGGCGCGTTTTTCAATTTCCAGGATCGCTTTGTCGATTTCGGCGAAGTCGGCTGCGCCGGCTGCGAAGTTTTCGCGGCCGCGGACGCACAGCGCGCGGGCCAGCGTGTATCCGGTCCGCAAAAACAAATCCGTCTGGGCGTCCTCGGCGTCCCACGCGACGAAGACGTCGTTGCCGTAACGGGCCAAAGGCTCGGTCCCGTCGCATGCTGTCCGCTTTGAAAATACGAACAGCCCGACCTGCGCGTTGCGGTTCTCGCGTGCCGTTTCGATCTCGCTGCGCGCGGTCGCCAGGTTGTATCCCGCCTGCTCCTTGGCTTCGATGGCGATGCGGGCGCCGGGTGCGGCGGTCTCGGGGCCCAGCTCGATCACGCAATCGCCGACTTTGCAGTTGCGGATTTGTCCGGTGCTGTTTCCGGTTTGCGTGGCGACGTCGCCCAATCGTTGCGCTTCGTACTGGATGCTCGAGAAAACCGCGTCCTCGAACACCAGCCCATGTCGCGTCGAGCGGTCCGCCTCCTGCTTGCGGGCCACCATCGCGTGCAGCGTGGATTTGACCTCTTCCTGGAACTTGCGGCTCGTTTCGCGGTCCTGTTCGAACAAGTCGAGCAATTCGCGCTTGAGCCTCGCGAGGGCCGACTTCTCTTCGTCGAGCGAGAACTCGCTGGTGATGCGCTTCTGTGCGAGATCGACGTTGCGCACCAGTCGGCTGAGCGCCGAGTTCTCGTCGTCGAGCGAAAACTGGCTGACGACGCCGTCGATCTTGCCGTTCAGCTCTTGCGACAACTCACCCTGCCTGTCGGTCAACTCGGCGATGAAGCGCGAGAGCGCCCCATCCTTGTTATCGAGCGAGAACTGGCCGAGCACGTGCTCGCGCTGGGCCATCAGTTGCTGGTCCAGCGTCTCACGCAACGACGCGAGCAGGCCTTGCGATTGATTAGGGCTCAGGCATTTCATCAGCGGGCTTTGCTCGCCAAAATGTGCCGCCAGCGTCTTGACGAGCTCCGAGTCCTGTTGGCCGATTTGCCGGCGCAACAAGACTTCGAGCTCACCGTCTTGCTTGACGAGCCGCTCGACGCGCTCGTGGAACTGGCCGTCCGCAGGGTCGAAATACTTCTTCAGCGACGCGGCGAGCAGGTCGTTAAGGCTGCCGGTGTGCATCTTGAGGCGACTCTCGAGATTGTCGAGCAGTCGTTCGCTTTCGCGGCGGACAAGGTCGGCGTCGACCTGGCCGCGGGCCTGTTTCAGGGCGAGCACGCCGATGCGCAGCGCATTGAGCGCGAACTCGTCTCGCTCCGGGCCTTCGGGGTACGCATAGAGCTCAACGACAGTGACGGGATCGCGGACCGTCAACTCGATCGGGAGCGCCAAAGGCAAGTCGAGCGTTGGATCGTCGGTGTTTTCGGGCTGAATGTGAAGTTGCGTGCGGACAGTCTCGGCCATCGTCTTCCTCCCTGTGGATGTCGATTTCGTCGCTCAGGCGACAGCGTGTTGCGCTGTTCGATCATCATGACATGGCGCACGTCGGTACACAAGTTGTTTCAAGCCCACGGAAAGCCTTCCGTGGGCTTTTACGGCGATTGCGTAATGCTGCGCACGCAGATAACGTTTACATTCGAATCAGGGGTTGTTGATGTCTCGATTGTCGGCAACATTTTCAGTTCTCGTGGTGGCGCTGGCCGCGATCGTACTCGGCCCCGTTGCCGCCCGCTCGGCCGAACCCGAGGCGAAGCAATTCTCGCACGAGCAGATCGAGTTCTTCGAAGCCAAGGTTCGCCCGCTGCTGGCCGGAAAATGCTTCCGTTGCCACGGTCCCGAGAAACAAAAAGGGGGCCTGCGGCTCGATTCGCGAGCCTCAGCCTTACGCGGCGGCGACACCGGCGCGGTCATCGAGCCGGGAAAACCGTCTGAAAGTCCCCTGGTCGAAGCGATCAACTATCAGGGGCTCGAAATGCCCCCGGACGCCAAGTTGAAGGACGCCGAGATCGCCATCCTCACCACGTGGGTGAGTGCCGGGGCGCCTTGGCCGGATGATAAACCGTCGCGCATCGCCGAGGCCGACTCGTTTGAAATTACCGCCGAAGACCGCAATTACTGGGCATTTCAACCGGTCCGACGTCCGCCGGTCCCAACGGTCCGGCAAACCGAGTGGGTCAACGAGCCCATCGACGCTTTCGTGCTCTCGCAGCTCGAGGCGAAAGGTCTTCAGCCGAACGGCGCCGCCGACCGCCGCACCTTGATCCGGCGTCTCTTCCTCGACCTGATTGGATTGCCGCCCACGCCGCAGGAAGTCGACGCCTTTGTCGCCGACGATTCGCCGGCCGCGTATGAAAAGCTCGTCGATGATCTGCTGTCGCGGCAACAGTACGGCGAGCGGTGGGGGCGTTATTGGCTCGACGTCGTTCGGTTCGCGCAAACCAACGGTTACGAGCGCGACGACGAAAAGATCAACGCGTGGCGGTATCGCGACTACGTCATCCGCGCGCTAAATGAAGACAAACCCTACGACCGTTTCGTGCTCGAACAGCTTGCCGGCGACGAGCTCGACGACGTGACTCACGACTCGATCATCGCGACCGGTTTTTATCGGCTGGGTGTTTGGGACGACGAGCCCGACGACATGCGACAAGCCGAGTTCGACGAATACGACGAGATCATCCGCACGACCAGTTCGGCCTTTCTTGGCCTCACGCTGGGTTGTGCGCGTTGCCATAACCACATGTTCGATCCCATTTCGCAGGAAGACTATTACCGGTTCTTGGCCCATTTTCGGCCGATCGAGCTCTACGGCAAACCGAAGTCCGAGACGCATTACGAGTTCAACGAGCGCGGCGTCCTCACTCCGCTGACGACTCCCGCGGAGCTGGCGACGTGGAAGGAGACCGAACAGCGTGTGCGCAGCGAGATGGCCCGATTCGCGCAGCAGCTCGAAGCGCTCCGCCGCCCCGTGCGCGAGCGACTGTTTTCCGAGAAGCTAGCCGTATTGCCAGAAGAATTGCGAAAGTCTTATTCAAGTCTAACGGCAGGCCGATCGGCCGAGCAACAGCAACAAGCCGAGTCGGCCCTGCGGCAGGCAACGCCGACCGACAAAGAAGTTGACGAAAATCTCGACAAGGCCGCCACCGAGACGCGGAGGAAGCTTCAGACCGACATCAAAGAGCGGAGTAGCGCTCTCGAGAAATTGCCGTTCGAGCAGGCGCTCTCGGTGCGTGAAACGGGTTCGGCCCCGCGCGAAACGCATCTGTTGGTTCGAGGCAACACGGCGACGCCTTCCAAGAAGGTTGAGCCCGGGTTGCCTCAAATCTTCGGTGGACAATCTCCGGTTGCTGCTGCGGTTCCGCCGCGAGCAGAGCGAAGCGAGTTGCACCGGGTGCTCTCCGAACTCGGAGTGAAGCCAACCAACGGACTTCGCCGCGGGCTAGCCGCTTGGATTGCCAGCCCCGAGAACCCGCTGACGGCGCGCGTGATCGTGAATCGACTGTGGCAGCATCATTTTGGCCGCGGCATTGTTCCCACGCCCGACAACTTTGGCCGCGCAGGTTTGCCGCCGACAAATTCCGAGCTGCTCGACTGGCTGGCCGCCGAGCTTGTCGCCGGAGGGTGGAGGCTGAAGCCGCTGCACAAGCGAATTGTGATGTCGAGCGCTTATCGCATGTCGTCGCGCGCAGACAACGCAGGTGCGGTCGCCGTCGACCCGGGAAACGACTTGCACTGGCGTCAAAACATGCGCCGCCTCGATGCGGAGGCGATCCGCGATTCAGTTCTCACGGTCAGTGGCCAGCTCAATTTTGAGATGGGCGGTCGCGGCATCTTTCCCACGCTCTCGGGCGACGTGCTGGCCACGCAGTCGAGACCGGGCAAGGGTTGGGAAGAAAGCGATGAGCGTGCGCAGTCCCGCCGCAGCGCGTATATCTACGTGAAGCGAACGCTCATGGTGCCTTTGCTTGAAACGTTCGATTACACGAACACCTCCGAATCGCTCGGTGCGCGGCCAATCACCACCGTGGCGCCGCAGGCGCTGATGTTGCTCAACAGCGAGTTCCTCTCGGGGCAAGCGGCGCATATGGCCGATCGCATCGTGCGCCAGGTGGGCGATGATCCGAAGCTGCAAACGGAGCATGCATTTCGGCTCGCACTGCTCCGCTCGCCAACGCGGGCCGAACGCGAAACAGCGGAAAATTTTCTCACAAGCCAGCGGCAGCGGTTTGGGGACTTTTTTTCAAGGCCTGATCAGGGAACCGGCGCCGCACAAAAAGCCTTGTGCTCCTTGTGTTTGACGCTGATGAACCTGAATGAGTTCGTGTACGTCGACTGACTCGGCTGCTTCTCCGCCCCGCAGTCCACCCGCCAAAGAAATGTCAAAACTTTCACCCAATTGAGTTGACAGGCAATTGGGTGCGATTATAATCACGACCGATTTGGTAGTAATTATCTCATGCGGACTGCGGTGGTGAGTCGATGAAATTGTCGCGGAAGTCGGATTATGCCTTGCGTGCCTTGTTTGCCCTGGTGGCAAACTATGGCCGGGGGCCGTTGTCGATCCGTGAGATTGCAGCGCGCAACGACGTTCCCCGCCGCTTCTTAGAGCAAATTATGCTCGAACTGAAAACGCAGGGATGGGTGGAGAGTGTTCCGGGGCGCGACGGCGGTTTCCTGCTGGCGAAACGTCCTGAGGAAATCACGATGGGACAGGTGATTCGGCATTTTGACGGGATTCTGGCACCAATTGCCTGCGTCTCGACATCGCACTATCTCCCCTGCTCGCAGGAGGGGGTCTGCCGCTTTCGCCGCGTGCTGCTCGACATTCGGAACTACATCGCCCGTCTGATGGACGGAGCCACGTTGGCCAACGTGTTCGCCGGGGCCATCGTGCGGCATGAAGAGGTTTTCAGCTCGAATTTCATACACGGCGAAGGCATTTAGTTTTTTTTGGGAAAAAATACTACTCACTTACTCGTGATTATATTGAGGCCCAATGAAACCGTTCGTAATACTGCTCGGAGTTGTGATGGCCGGCGCTTTGGCGGGGTGCGACTCAGCCAACTCGTCCGAGAATGGGTCTCGAGTCACGCTTCTCAATGCCTCCTACGACCCGACTCGCGAGTTGTGGAAAGATTTGAACGGCGAGTTTCAGGCAGCATACGAGCGCGAGCACGGCGGCAAATTACAAATCAAGCAATCGCACGGCGGCTCGGGCAGCCAGGCGCGTGCCGTTATCGATGGCCTGGAAGCCGACGTGGTGACACTTGCCTTGTGGTCCGACACCGACGCCATTCGCAAGAAAGGCCTGTTGGCCGAAGGGTGGGAGAAGCGCCTGCCCAACCGCAGCCTGCCCTACACGTCGACTATCGTTTTCGTCGTCCGCGAGGGAAACCCCCAGGGGATCAAGGAGTGGTCCGATCTCATCAAGCCCGGAGTCGACGTCATCACGCCGAAT